>JAOZVV010000134.1 GCA_025869365.1 Pseudonocardia sp. | reverse complement strand
GACCCGATCGACGGCACCACGCTGATGGCCAAGGGCATGCCGAACGCGCTGGCCGTGCTGGCCGTCGCCGAGCGCGGCGCGATGTTCGACCCGTCGGCCGTCTTCTACATGGAGAAGATCGCGGTCGGGCCCGAGGCCGCGGACGCCATCGACATCACCGCGCCCATCGCGGAGAACATCCGCAAGGTGGCCAAGGCGAAGGCCATCGACGTGAGTGACGTCACGGTCTGTGTGCTGGACCGGCCGCGGCACGAGTCGATCGTGAAGGAGATCCGGGCCACCGGTGCCCGCATCCGCTTCATCTCCGACGGGGACGTCGCGGGCGCCATCGCCGCGGCGCGGCCCGTCACCGGTGTGGACATGCTGATCGGCATCGGCGGCACGCCCGAGGGCATCATCGCCGCGGCCGCGCTGAAGTGCATGGGCGGCGCCATCCAGGGCCGGCTCTGGCCGAAGGACGACGAGGAGCGCGAGAAGGCGCTCGCCGCCGGACACGACCTGGGCCACGTCCTCACCACCGAGGAGCTCGTGACCGGGGAGAACGTGTTCTTCTGCGCCACCGGCGTCACGGACGGGGACCTGCTGCGCGGCGTGCACTACCGCGCGGACGGCTGCACCACACAGTCCATCGTGATGCGGTCCAAGTCCGGCACGGTGCGGATGATCGACGGATACCACCGGCTGACGAAGCTGCGGGAGTACGCCTCGGTGGACCTCGGCCCGGCGGTGCTGGCGTCCAGCGACGTCCCGCCGCTGCCGTAGGCACGAACGCGCGAACGGGCACCGCCGGAGATCCGGCGGGGCCCGTTCGCGTTCCGGTCTCCCGAGGAGCGTCCGGCGCGGGGCCGTGCCCTGCCCCGCGCCGAACATGACGCCCTTTCGGACGACGCTCCCTGTGGCCGCTGCCCCGCGGCGGCCCGGAGACCATCCAACCCTCCTCCGGGTCGGCCGGTCATCGACAAACCTGATGATGCGGGGAACCGTGTCAGGTCACCGGCGGGATGTTGGTGTTGTGGTGGAACACGTTCTCCGGGTCGTGGACCGCCTTGACCCGGGCCAGCCGGTCGAACTTCGCGGCTCCGTAGCTCGACCGGATGCGGTCCCCCTCGTCCGGGTCGACCGAGTTGATGTAGGTGCCGCCCCCCCGTGGCGTAGGGCGCCAGCGCGCCGAACAGGTCGCGGATGTAGTCCCGTTCCGCGGCGAGGTCCGCGTCGCCGGGCACGGCGCCGATGAGGAACGCCATGTAGCGCGGGGTGCGCAGGCCGGAGAAGGCCGTCTCGTACTCGCCGATCTCGCAGTAGCGGCCGTCGAGCTTGAGGAACACCAGCTGGGTGTGCGGTGACTGCTTGCGCGCGATCCGCTCGGCCAGCGTGCTGACGACGCCGTCGGTGAAGTCGTCGATGTAGGTGCCCTTCTCGTAGTACCGGGCACCCCACTCGGCGCTCTCGTCGAACATCTGCTGCAGGGCGACGTAGGGCATCGGCGTGACCATCTCGACGTCCGGGACGACGGCGGTCCGGATCCGCTCCGCCACCTCGGCGTGCGCCGCCGTGCCGTCGAACCCGACGAGCACGACCGCCACCCCGGGCGCACCGTGCAGCGGCTCCGGGACGAACGGGGCGGGTGGCAGGTTGATCGCCGCGACCATCAGGTTGAGCTCGGGATCGAGGTCCGCGCCGACGTCCCGGACCAGCGTCATCAGCTCGGCCGCCCGCTCCGCCCCGACGAAGAACAGCCCCACCTGCACCATCGGGTCCACCGGGTGCAGCCGGAACTCGAACTCGGTGACGACGCCGAAGTTCCCGCCGCCACCGCGCACGGCCCAGAACAGGTCCGGGTTCTCGTCCGCCGCGGCGCGCAGGACCGCACCGTCCGCGGTGACGATCCGGACGGAGAGCAGGTTGTCCACGGCGAGCCCGAACTTCCGGCTCAGCCAGCCCATCCCGCCGCCGAGGGTCAGCCCGCCGACACCGGTGTGGCTGATCGTGCCCGCGGGCGTGGCGAGGCCGTGCGGCGCGGTGGCCGCGTCCAGGGCCGACAGCGGCGCGCCCCCGCCGATCCGGACGGTCCGGGCCTGCGGGTCCACGGTGACGGAGTCCAGCGCTCCGAGATGGATCATCAGCGCGCCGTCCGCGACGCAGGTCCCGGACGCGTTGTGGCCACCGCCGCGCACCGTGAGGTCCAGCCCCGCCTCGCGGGCGAACCGCACCGCGGCGACGACGTCCGCGTCGTCCGCCACCTCCGCGATCATCCCCGGGCGCCGGGTGATGTCGCCGTTCCAGGGCGCCCGCGCGTCCTCGTAGCCCGCGTCGTCCGGAGCCAGGACCGGCCCGGTCATCGCCGCCCGGAGCGCCTCGATCCCTCCGCTGAGCGTGCTGGTCATCCCCTTCTCCCCTCCTCGTCGGCCCTCATCCGGGACGGTAGGGGGACACGGCACCCGAAGGGCATACGCAGAACTGCGCAGCAGGAATCGGCGAACGGTGTTCAGGCGGCCGCCACCAGGCCCAGCCGCTGCGCATGCAGCACCGCGGAGAGCCGGTCGGCGACCCCGAGCTTCGCGTAGCAGCGCTCCAGGTGCTTGTGCACCGTCCGCTCCGCGATGCCCAGCCGGCGGCCGATCGCCCCCGCCGTCATGCCCTCGGACAGCAGCGTGAGCACCGAGCGCTCCCGCGGGGTGAGCGAGACGGTCGACGCGACGTCCGGGGCCGCGGCCTCGACGGCGCGCAGGGCCGAGGCGTAGGCCCGCACCTGGTGGTCCAGCCCGCTGAGCAGCTGGCGGATCCGCGCGGCCAGCTCCCGATCCGCGGCTGTGGACGCCCCGGACGCACCGAACGTGTCCCGCAGCATCGCCTCGATCCGGTCGGTGGGGAGCTCCGTCAGCGGTTCCGCCATCAGCTCCGCGACGAACTCCAGCCAGGCCCTGTCGTCGAGTCCCGTCGTCATCCCTTCGCTCCTCTGCACTTCGTGCTCCCCCGCGCTCCCCCTGAAGGCTCCGGGTGTAGGAGAACGGCGTTACCCGTTCGCGTACGTCATCCGGCGAAAGCCACCGGCCGGTCGCCGTCGCTGCCCCGGCGGGCGGAGCCGGCCCGCACTCAGCCCTCCGGACCAGGCCCAGGCGCTGGGCGCGGAGGACCGCGGACAACCGGTCCGCGACCCCGAGCTTCGCGTAGCAGCGCTCGAGGTGCTTGTGCACCGTCCGTTCCGCGATGCCCAGGCGACGGCCGATCGCGCTCGCCGTCAGCCCGGCGGACAACAGCTCGAGAACGGCGGACTCCCGCGGCGTCAGCTCGATGGCGGTCGCGACGCCCCGACCGACCTGATCCTGGGCCCTGCGGACCTCGGGGGCGATGTCGGTGAAGGAGCACCCGACCGCGGCGAACGTCCGCCCGAGCCGCACGGCGACGCGCTCGGCCGGGAACTCCGTGAGCGGCTCGGCCAGCAGCGCCGCGACGAACTCCGTCCAGTCCCGCTCCTGGTGCGCCGTCACGTCAGCCCCCCGTCGTCGACGTCGCGTGCCCCGTTGCTCACCGGGACGACCCGGACGAGGGAGATCCACGTACCTCACCCGGCAGAACCGCCCGACCGGCCCAGGGAGGAGAGGTGGGGGCGGGGGCCTCCGCGGCGCGGCGGCCCGAGCGGTGTAATCCCCCTCATCCGATCCTGCGGTCACGGTGCGCCCGGGCGGAGGATGGGGGCATGAGCGACGGCGCGGCCGAGAGCGGCACGAACGACCAGGCCCGGGACGAGAACGCGGGGTACCGCGTCGAGCACGACACGATGGGCGAGGTCCGGGTCCCCGTCGACGCCCTGTGGCGGGCGCAGACGCAACGCGCGGTGGAGAACTTCCCCATCTCCGGGCGGGGCCTGGAGCGTGCGCAGATCCGCGCGCTCGGCCTGGTCAAGGGCGCGGCCGCGCGGGTCAACGGCCGGATCGGCGTGCTCGACGAGAAGCTCGCGACCGCGATCGCCGACGCCGCGGACGAGGTCGCCGCCGGGACGCACGACGCGCACTTCCCGGTGGACGTGTTCCAGACGGGCTCCGGGACGTCGTCGAACATGAACGCGAACGAGGTCATCGCGACGGTCGCGACCCGCGCGTCCGGCCTGGACATCCACCCGAACGACCACGTCAACGCGTCGCAGTCGTCGAACGACGTCTTCCCCACGACGATCAACCTGGCCGCCACCGAGGCGCTCGCCACCGAGGTCGTCCCCGCGCTGGAGCACCTGGCCGCCTCGCTGCGCCGCCGCGCCGCGGACTGGGCGGACGTCGTCAAGTCCGGCCGCACCCACCTCATGGACGCCGTGCCGATCACCCTGGGCCAGGAGGCCGGCGGGTGGGCGACCCAGGCGGAGTACGGCGTCGAGCGCGTCCGGGACGTGCTCCCCCGCCTCGCCCAGCTGCCGATCGGCGGCACCGCGGTGGGCACCGGTCTCAACGCCCCCGCGGGCTTCGGATCCGGGGTCGCCGAGGAGCTCCGGGCCGCGACCGGGCTCGACGTCCTGGCCGAGGCGGGCGACCACATCGAGGCCCAGGGCTCCCGGGACGGGCTGGTGGAGGCCTCGGGTGCGCTGCGCACCGTCGCCGTGTCCCTCTACAAGATCGCGAACGACCTGCGCTGGCTGAGCTCCGGGCCGCGCACCGGCCTCGCCGAGATCCACCTCCCCGACCTGCAGCCCGGTTCGTCGATCATGCCGGGCAAGGTGAACCCGGTGATCTGCGAGGCGACGATGATGGTCGCGGCGCAGGTGATCGGCAACGATGCGACGGTCGCGTTCTCCGGCACGCAGGGCAACCTCGAGCTGAACGTGATGATGCCGGTCATGGCGCGCAACGTGCTCGAGTCCGCGCGGCTGCTGGCGAACGTGGCGAGGCTGCTGGCGGACAAGGTGATCGACGGCGCCGTCGCGGACCTGGAGCGAACCCGCGAGTACGCCGAGTCCTCCCCGTCGATCGTCACCCCGCTGAACTCCTACATCGGGTACGAGGAGGCGGCCTCGGTCGCCAAGCAGTCGCTCAAGGAGCGCCGCACGATCCGCGAGGTCGTCCTGGAGCGGGGCCACGTGGACTCCGGAAAGCTCACCCTGGAGCAGCTGGACACCGCGCTCGACGTCCTGAAGATGGCCCGCGGGGGCCGCTGACGAACACTCTCCGTTGCGCTTCCGCGGGCGTTCATCCGCTGTTCAACCCCGTTCGGTCTAATCCGGCCCGTGACATGCACACGGATGGTGCGGTGAGTGCCCCCGGGCGGTTCGCCTTCGAGCCGCTGCTCAACCTGACCACCGGCCGGCCGGTGGGCCTGGAGGTGCTGCGCCGGCAGACCCGGGACCGGACCGAGCACGTAGCCCGGACCTCCGTCTGGGGGCCACGCCAGCTCGCCGAGTTCGACTCGGGGATCGCCGGGGCGGCCGTCCTGCACGGCATGGACCACGACGCGAGCGTCCCCCTGCACGTCGACGTCCTGGCGGACACCGTCGTCGGGGCCCGTGGCCGGGTCGCCGCACTCCGCACCACGCTGCAGCGCCGCCACCCGGACCGGCCGGCGCCGCCGCTCGTCCTGGAGATCAACCCGGCCCTGGCCGCCGCGCCGCCGGAGGCCCTGCTCGAACGCCTCCTCGAGCTCCGGGCCGATGGCTTCGGCGTGGCGCTGGACCGGGTCGGACGCGGTTTCGGGCTGGACCTCGTCGCCGAGCTGCGACCGGACCTCGTCAAGATCGACGCCGAGCTGGTCGCGCGGCTGCCCACGGACCGCACGGCGTCCGTGGTCGTCATGGCCATCGGCGACGTGTGCCGGGCCGTGGGGGTGTGCACCGCGGCCGTCGGGATCACGACGACCGACGAGCTCGCGGCCGTGCGCGCCCACGGGATCTCGTGGGCCCAGGGTCCGTTGCTGGCCGGGACGCGGCGGCGCGCCTCGACGACCGGGGTGGGCCTGCCCGCCGACCTGATGGCGGGCACCGTCCCGGCGCCCCGGCACTCCTCCCCGCCGGCCGTGCCGGAGGTCGCTCCGGTGGGCGTCGCGGAGCTGGTCCAGGCCGCCGTCAGCCTGTCGGCGACGGCGACGGCGGAGCAGGTCCGGCGGGCCCTCGCCGATCATCCGCAGGCGGGCAGCGTCGTCCTCCTCGACCCCGCGCGCCGGCCCGTCGGCTTCCTGGACCGCAACAGGTTCATGCTCGCGATCTCCGGGCCGTTCGGCCGGGCGCTGTGGGCCCACCGACCGGCCTCGGCGCTGACCGAGCCGCCCCGGACCCTGCCCACCCGGGTCGACGTCGGGGAGGCGCTGCGGTTCGCCCTGTCCGGGGACCGCGCCCGGTACTACGACGATCTCGTCCTGCTCGACGAGGCCGGTACCTGCGCCGGGATCGTACGGGTGACGGACCTGCTCCGGCAGTCCGCGGGCGGCTCCAGTGCCGCCTGAGCCGCCGTCGGTGGTGGGCGAGAGGGCCGATCGGGTGCCCGCCGACCGGATCTCGTCATCCGGAGCTTCCCTTCCGTGACCCTCGCGTGACCGCACGTGCGGGACCGCGCCACTACATTCCGAACAGGGGAGATCGACAGCTCTCCCCACCCTGTCGAGACGGTTGCGGCCCGCACGGGCGCACCCTGCCGAGGAGCACCGCACATGATCAGATCGCCGCATCGGGGTCGCCGCGTCCTGGTGACCGCCGCGGTCGGGGCCGTCGTCGCCCTCGGCGCCGCGGGCTGCGTGAGCTCGGGCGGGTCCTCCGCCCCCTCCGCCGGGAACGCCTGGGCCACCGCGACCTCCGCCCAGGGTGGCGGCGGGATGGACGCGCTGGTCGCGGCGGCCAAGCAGGAGGGCACGCTGAACGTCATCGCGCTGCCCCCGGACTGGGCCAACTACGGCGCCATCATCACGGCCTTCACGAACAAGTACGGCATCAAGGTCGACTCGGCGAACCCGGACGGCTCGAGCCAGGACGAGATCAACGCCGTCAAGCAGCTCGGCACCCAGGACCGTGCGCCCGACGTGCTGGACCTCGGGCAGTCCTTCGCGCTCGGCAATATGGACCTCTACGCCCCCTACGAGGTCGCGACCTTCGACACGATCCCGGCGGCCAACAAGGACGCCGGCGGCGCCTGGGTGAACGACTACGGCGGCTACATCTCGATCGGCTGCAACGCCTCCCTCGTGCCGGTCTGCCCCACGACGCTCAAGGACCTGGCCAAGCCCGAGTACGCGGGCAAGGTCGCCCTCAACGGGGACCCGACCCAGGCCGCGTCGGCGTTCGCGTCGGTGTGGGCGGGCGCGCTGGCCAACGGCGGCTCGCTGGACGACATCACCCCGGGGGTGAACTTCTGGGGCGGCGTCGCCAAGAGCGGCAACCTGCTCAAGGTGGACCCGAACTCCGCCACGATCCAGAGCGGGCAGACCCCGATCGTGCTGGACTGGGACTACCTGAACGTCGGCGAGACGGAGAAGAACAAGGCGTCGTTCGAGTGGAAGGTCGCGGTCCCGTCCGACGGCCTGTTCGCCCAGTACTACGCGCAGGCGATCAACAAGAACGCCCCGCACCCGGCGGCCGCCCGGCTCTGGCAGGAGTTCCTCTACTCGGACGAGGGCCAGAACCTGTGGCTCGCCGGCAAGGCCCGGCCGATCCGGCTGGACGAGATGACCACGGCGGGCACCGCGGACAAGGCCCTGCTCGCGGCGCTGCCGCCGGTCGCCGGCGTGGCGCAGTTCCCCACGCAGGCCCAGACGGACGCGGCGAACAAGGTGGTGGCCCAGACCTGGGCGACCGCGACGTCCTGACACCGTGACCGCGCTCCTCGAGCCGCCGGCCGCACCCGTCGAGACGGTGCGGCCGGTCCGGGACCGGCGGGCGGTCCTCGGCCTGCTCCCCTTCGCCGCCTACCTGCTGGTGTTCCTCGGCGGCCCGCTGTACTTCGTGATCACCGGTGCGCTGACGGACGCGGACGGGCGCCCGACGTTCCAGAACGTGATCACCTCGATCACGGAGCCGCAGTACCGGCTGGCCTTCACCTCCAGCCTGCTGCTCTCGGCGGTCACGGCGTTGATCGGTGCGGTCTTCGGGGTGTTCCTGGCCCAGGCCGTGATCACCAGCCGGGCCGGAAGCCCGCTGCGCCGGATCGTGTCCACCGCGTCCGGTGTGCTGGCGTACTTCGGCGGGGTGCCGTTGGCGTTCGCGTTCATCGGTGCCCTCGGCCAGACCGGCCTCGCCACGCTCTTCCTGCGCGGCATCGGGATCGACCTCTACGCGGCGGGGTTCCGGATCGACTCGCTGACCGGCCTGGGCCTGACCTACATCTACTTCCAGATCCCGCTGATGGTCATCCTGATCACCCCGGCGCTGGAGGGTCTGCTGCCGCAGTGGCGCGAGGCCGCGGAGAACCTCGGCGCGTCCGCCTGGTCCTACTGGCGGCACATCGCGCTGCCCGTCCTCGCGCCCGCCCTCGGCGGGGCCACGCTCGTGCTCTTCGGCAACTCCTTCGCCGCCTACGCCACCGCGCTCGCCCTGACCAGCGGCTCGATCCCGCTCGTCACCACCTCGATCGCCTCCGCCCTGTCCGGCAACGTGCTGGCGAATCAGCAGAACGTCGGCCTCGCGCTCGGCCTGGACATGGTCGTGGTGATCGGGATCGTCATGGTCGGCTACCTGCTGCTGCAGCGGCGCGCCGCGAAGTGGACCGCACGATGACGCGGGGCCGGCGCTGGCGCGTCGTCGTCTTCGTGATCGCCGCGATCTACTTCCTGGTCCCGCTCGTCGCCGCGGGCGAGTTCAGCCTGCGCAAACCGGGTGGCGGCTACTGGGTGGGGAACTACCTGGCCATCGCGACGGACCCGGTGCTGCTGAACGCGCTGCTGGTGTCCCTCGAGATCGCCGTGCTCACCGCCGTCCTCGTCCTGCTGCTGGTGATCCCGACGGCGGTGTGGGTGCGGCTGCGGCTCCCCTCGGTCGCCGGGCTGCTGGAGAGCGCGACGATCCTGCCGATCGTGGTGCCCCCGGTGGTCATGGCGGCCGGTATCGCGTTCGTCCAGGCAAACCTGGACGCGCCGGTGTTCCGGTCGCTGTTCTCCTCCTCGATCACCGCGCTCACCCCGTTCTACGTGGTGCTCGCACTGCCCTTCGCCTACCGGGCGATCGACAACGGCCTGGCGGCGATCCCGTTGCGCACGCTCGTCGAGGCCGCGCGGAACCTCGGGGCCGGGCTGCCCTCCGCCCTGGCACGGGTGGTGCTCCCGGCCATCCGCAGCGCGGTGCTGGGCTCCGCGTTCCTGACGCTGGCGCTGGTCCTGGGCGAGATCGTCATCGCCCGGATCCTGCTGTACACCGACACCTTCCCGATCGCGGTCGTGGACGTCGGGCGCAGCGCCGCCGGCGTCTCGGTCGCCCTGACCCTGGCCAGCCTGCTGCTGACCTGGGTCCTGCTGCTGGCGGTCTCGTTCGCCGGCGGCCGTCGCACGAGGAGCACTCCGCCATGACCCGTGTCGCCACACCGGACACCGCCGACGAGACCGCCCGCGGGACGACCGTGGAGTTCCGCGGGGTGCAGCGCGCCTACGGTTCGACGCTCGCCCTCGACGGGCTGGACCTCACCCTGCGCGCCGGCGAGCTGCTCGCCCTGCTGGGCCCGTCCGGCTGCGGCAAGACCACCGCACTGCGGCTGCTCGCGGGCTTCGACAAGCCCACCGCCGGGGAGATCCTGATCGGCGGCAAGGACGTCACCGGCGTCCCCGCCGCCAAACGCGACGCCGGGATGGTGTTCCAGGCCTACTCGTTGTTCCCCACGATGACCGCGGCCGAGAACGTCGCGTTCGGGATGCGGATGCGCAAGGTCGCCGCCGCGGAGCGGAAGCGCCGGGCGGACGAGCTGCTGGAGCTCGTCGGGCTGGGCAGCCGCGGCGGGTCCTACCCGCACGAGCTGTCCGGCGGGCAGCAGCAACGCGTCGCCCTGGCCCGCGCGCTGGCCATCCGGCCGTCGGTCCTGCTGCTGGACGAGCCGCTCTCGGCGCTGGACGCGCGGGTGCGGGTGCAGCTGCGCGACGAGATCCGGCGGCTGCAGCTCGCCGAGGGCATCACCACGCTGTTCGTGACGCACGACCAGTCCGAGGCGCTCGCCGTCGCGGACCGGGTGGCCGTGCTCAACGCCGGCCACATGGAGCAGATCGGCCCGCCGCAGGAGGTCTACACCCGGCCCGCGACGCCGTTCGTGGCCGAGTTCGTCGGGGTGATGAACGAGGTCCCGGTGGACGGGCACCGGATCGTCGTGGGGGCCGCGGAGAACCGGCAGGTCCGCCCCGAGGGGCTCGGCGTGGGGAGCTCGGACGGCCTGCCCGGAACCGTGTTGACCAGCACGTTCCTGGGGCCGGTGACGCGGCTCGTCGTCAGCACCGCGGCCGGCGAGCTCACCGTGGACGTCGTCAGCCGCGCCGGGCTGCCGGGGATCGGGGAGGCCACCACCGTCTCGCTGATCGCCTGATTCCTTCCTATTGCGGTCAGGAACTGACCGCAGGGGGGCCTACCGTGGAACCCATGACGACGACGGAGAACTCCCCCACCCTCACCGGCGAGCGGGCGGACCTGCTCGAGGCGTTGGGCAAGGCACGCCACTTCCTGCGCTACACCGTCCAGGGCCTGACGGACGAGCAGGCCGCGGCGCGGACCACGGTCAGCGAGCTGTGCCTCGGCGGGCTGGTCAAGCACGTCACGCAGACCGAGAAGAGCTGGGCGGACTTCATCGTGGACGGTCCGTCCGCGATGGAGCCGGGCGCGGACGCGTGGGCCGAGCACGCGAACGGCTTCCGGATGCTCGCGGGCGAGACGCTCGACGGGATCCTCGCCGAGTACGCGGCCGTGGCCGCGCGGACGGACGAGCTGGTCGTGAGCCTGCCGAGCCTGGACGCGTCCCACCCGCTGCCCGAGGCGCCGTGGTTCGAGCCGGGTGCGCGCTGGTCCGCGCGGCGGGTCTTCGTGCACATCGTCGCCGAGACGGCCCAGCACGCGGGGCACGCGGACATCCTGCGCGAGGCGACCGACGGCCAGAAGTCCATGGGCTGATCTCTCGGCGCGACAGTGTCGGGGGTCGCTGCCAGGATGGCGCCCGTGCTGCTCACCAGGGTCGTGGACACCTCCGCCGCGGTCGGCGCCACACGCTCCCGCAAGGAGAAGACGGCGGCGCTGGCCGCCCTGCTGCGGCTGGCCGAGCCCGGCGAGGTGGAACCCACCACCGCGTGGCTGGCGGGCGAGCCCCGGCAGGGCCGGATCGGCACGGGATGGCGCACGCTGTCCGGCCTGGCCACGGAGCCGGCGGACGAGCCGTCGCTCACCGTGGGCCGGGTGGACGAGACCCTCTCCGCGCTCGCGGGGACGTCCGGCGCCGGCTCCGCGCGCCGCCGCAGGGAACTGCTGGGCGGGCTGTTCGGCGCCGCCACCGAGGACGAGCAGAGGTTCCTGGTCCGGCTGCTCACCGGGGAGCTGCGCCAGGGCGCGCTCGAAGGCGTGATGCTCGAGGCGATCGCGGCGGCGGCCGAGGTCCCGGCGGCGAGCGTGCGGCGGGCCTTCATGCTGTCCGGCAGGCTCCCGGACACGGCCGTGCTGGCACTCACCGGCGGGGTGGAGGCCCTGGACGCGGCCCGGCTCGAGGTCGGGCGGCCGATCCGTCCGATGCTGGCCAGCCCCGGCGCGTCGCTCGACGCGGCACTCGGTTCGCTGGGGGCGGAGGTCACCGTCGAGTTCAAGCTCGACGGCGCGCGCATCCAGGTCCACCGGGACTCCGACGAGGTGCGGGTCTGGACGCGCACCCTGCGGGAGATCACGGACGGGGTGCCCGAGCTGGTCGAGCAGGTCCGCGGCCTGCCGTGCCGCTCCGCCGTCCTGGACGGGGAGACCCTCGCCCTCGACGACGCCGGGCGGCCCCGCCCCTTCCAGGACACGATGAGCCGGTTCGGCAGCGATGCCGGCGAGGAGAACGTGCTGCTCAGCCCGTTCTTCTTCGATCTCCTGGAACTCGACGGCACGGACCTGCTCGACGAGCCGCTGCACGTCCGGCTCGACGCGCTCGCGGGGCTGCTGGCCGCACCCGAGCACGCGCCGCTCCGCATGCCGGGGGGCCGCAACCCCGGCCCGGAGCGGGCCGCCGAGGTGCTCGACGAGGCGCTGTCCGCGGGACACGAGGGCGTCGTCGTCAAGGCGCTGGACGCCCCCTACGCCGCCGGGCGTCGCGGCAAGGCCTGGCAGAAGGTCAAGCCCGTGCACACGCTGGACCTGGTGGTCCTCGGCGCGGAGTGGGGCTACGGCCGGCGCACCGGATCGCTGTCCAACATCCACCTCGGGGCCCGGGACCCGGACGGCGGCGAGCCGATCATGGTGGGCAAGACGTTCAAGGGCATGACGGACGAGCTCCTGGCCTGGCAGACCTCGACGTTCCCGGACTACGCCCGGGAGTCGACGGACGGCGCCGTCATGCTGCGCCCCGAGCTCGTGGTGGAGATCGCGCTCGACGGGGCGCAGCGGAGCATCCGCTACCCGGGCGGGGTCGCGCTGCGCTTCGCCCGGGTGCTGCGCTACCGCCCGGACAAGACCGCGGGCGACGCGGACACGATCGACGCGGTCAGGGCGCTGCTGGCGGAGTAACCCGCGCCGCACGGACGGCCGGTGCTCGGGGGCTCCGCGATCACCTCCGGACGCGTACCCTCCGGTTCTCGTGCGCTTCCTCGACGACCGACACCCCACGACCGACCTCACCTACGACGACGTCTTCCTCGTCCCCGGGCGGTCGGCGGTCGCGTCCCGCTTCGACGTGGACCTCACGACACCGGACGGGACGGGCGCGACGGTGCCGGTCGTCGCCGCCAACATGACCGCCGTCGCCGGACGCCGGATGGCCGAGACCCTCGCCCGCCGCGGTGCGCTGACCGTCCTGCCCCAGGACGTCGCGCCCCAGGCCGTGGCGGAGATCGTCGCCTGGATCAAGAGCCGGCACCCGGTCTGGGACACCCCGCTGGTGCTGCGCACCGGGGACGCCGTCGCGGACGCGCTGAACCTGCTGCCGAAGCGCGCGCACGGGACGGTCGTCGTGGTGGACGACGGCGGCCGCCCGGTCGGCACCGTCGACGAGGCGGCGTGCTCCGGGGTCGACCGGTTCACCCGGCTCCCCGAGGTCCTCGACGGCGCCCCGACGATGCTGCCGCTCGACACGGAGCCCCGGGTCGTGTTCGAGGCGCTGGGCGGTCGCGGCGCCGCGCTCGGCCTCGACGCGGACGGCCGGCTCGCCGGACTGCTCACCGCCGTCGGCGCGATCCGCGCCGGGATCTACACCCCCACCCTCGACGCCCGCGGCCGGCTGCGGACGGCCGCGGCGATCGGGATCAACGGCGACGTCCCGACGAAGGCGAAGGCCCTGCTGGCCGCCGGGGTGGACGTGCTGGTCGTCGACACCGCGCACGGGCACCAGGACAAGATGCTCGACGCGTTGCGGGCGGTCCGGGCCGTCGTGACGGAGGCGGGCGCGGCGGTCCCGATCGTCGCGGGCAACGTCGTCACGGCCGAGGGGGTCCGGGACCTGGCTGCGGCAGGCGCGGACGTGATCAAGGTCGGCGTCGGGCCCGGCGCGATGTGCACCACCCGGATGATGACCGGCGTGGGCCGCCCGCAGTTCTCCGCCGTCCTGGAGTGCGCCGCGGCCGGCCGCGAGCTCGGCGTGCACGTCTGGGCGGACGGCGGCGTGCGGCACCCGCGCGACGTCGCGCTCGCAGTGGCCGCGGGCGCGTCGGCGGTGATGATCGGTTCCTGGCTCGCCGGCACCTACGAGTCCCCCGGGGACCTGCTGCGCGACGAGGGCGGCCGCGCGTACAAGGAGTCCTTCGGGATGGCGTCCAAACGTGCGGTCAGCGCCCGGACCAGGGGCGACGGGGACTTCGACCGCGCCCGCAAGGGCCTGTTCGAGGAGGGCATCTCCAGCTCGCGTCAGCTGCTGGACCCGGCCCGGCCGGGCGTCGAGGACGTGCTCGACGGGATCTGCTCCGGCGTCCGGAGCGCCGCGACCTACGCCGGCGCCCGCACCCTGGACGAGCTCCACGCCAGGGCGGTCGTGGGCGTCCAGACGGTCGCAGGGTTCACCGAGGGCACCCCGCACGGGCTCTGATACGCCGCGAGCGGCACCGTCGGGGCGTCCCACACCCCCGACGGTGCCGCTCGTGGCCGAGCCCGGATCAGGCGTTCGGGCCCTCCAGCATCTCCGTCACCAGCGCCGCGATCGGGGAGCGCTCGCTCCTCGTCAGGGTCACGTGGGCGAAGAGCGGGTGGCCCTTCAGCTTCTCGATCACCGCCGCGATGCCGTCGTGCCGCCCCACCCGCAGGTTGTCCCGCTGCGCGACGTCGTGCGTGAGCACCACGCGGCTCGCCGTCCCGAGGCGGGAGAGCACGGTGAGCAGGACGTTGCGCTCCAGGGACTGCGCCTCGTCGACGATCACGAAGGTGTCGTGCAGGGAGCGTCCGCGGATGTGGGTCAGCGGGAGGACCTCGAGCATCCCGCGGGCGATGATCTCGTCCAGGATGTTCTGGCTGACCAGCGCGCCGAGGGTGTCGAAGACGGCCTGGGCCCAGGGACCCATCTTCTCGCTCTCGCTGCCGGGCAGGTAGCCGAGCTCCTGCCCGCCGACGGCGTAGAGCGGGCGGAACACCACGATCTTGCGGTGCTGCTGGCGCTCCATGACGGCCTCCAGGCCCGCCAGCAGCGCCAGGGCGGACTTCCCGGTGCCGGCGCGGCCGCCGAGGGAGACGATGCCGACGTCCGGGTCCAGGAGCAGATCCAGGGCGACGCGCTGCTCCGCCGAGCGGCCGTGCAGGCCGAAGGCCTCCCGGTCTCCGCGGACCAGCTTGACCTGCTTGTCCGCGGTGACCCGGCCGAGGGCGGCCGAGGTGCCGCCGAGCAGCCTGATGCCGGTGTTGCAGGGGAGTTCCCGGGCCTCCTCGTGATCCAGCACGCCGTCCTGGAAGAGCACGTCGACGTCCTCGGCGTCGACCTCGAGGTCCACCATCCCGGTCCAGCCGGAGGGGACGACGTCCTGGCCGTGGTACTCGTCGGCGGGGAGCCCGACGGCTGCGGCCTTCACCCGCAGCGGCATGTCCTTGGTGACGAGCACGACCTGCCGGGCGGACCCGTAGTCCGTCTGCAGGTTGAGCGCGCACGCCAGGATGCGGCTGTCGTTGCTGTCGGTGCGGAAACCGCTCGGCAGCACGGACTGGTCGCTGTGGTTCAGCTCGACGTGGAGCGTTCCGCCGGCGTCCCCGATCGGGACGGGCGCGTCGAGCCGGCCGTGCTTGATGCGCAGCTCGTCGAGCTGGCGCAGCGCCGCGCGGGCGAACCACCCGAGTTCCGGGTGGTGTCGCTTGCCCTCGAGCTCGGAGATGACCACGAGCGGCAGGACGACCTGGTGCTCGTCGAACCTGGTCAATGACCAGGGGTCCGACAGCAGGACCGAGGTGTCGAGCACGTAGCAGCAGGCACCCTGGGAAACGGGTGCGGTGCTCTCCTGAACCGGGGCCGTACGACGATCGGTCACGGGTGCTCCCTCGTGAGCGTGGCACCACGCCCACTTCTCCGGTGGGCCGGCGGCCCTGGCGCAGGTGTGTCGACCGCGTCTCGCAACGCTGCCGGCACACCCGCGAGGGCCGGATGCCGGCCCTCTCGGGTGCTTTGCAACACCACGTCCAGGGCCTCCCCGGGCGATGCGATCGGCACGCACCGCCACCACTGACGCTACTAGCGGTTACCCGGGTGCGGTCAACTGTTACTTGGGCGCGCCCGACGGACCGGACCCGAGATTTAACAGAACGGCCTACCGTTCATCGTGTGATCGACACCGCCTGTCGTCGCGGACCGTGCTACGGCAACCCGGTCGGCCGCCACCCGTCCGGCGGTAGCGGGATCGGCCGCCCGAAGATCGCGGCGCAGGGCCGCCGGGACCAGCGGCTCGTCGAGCAGGCGGGCCAGGCGTTCGGCGGGATCCCCGGGGGCACAACGGAGCCAGGCCCGCACGAGCGGGAAGCCCTCGACGTACGTCGCGGTGTACGTACGCCACTGCGGATGGACGAGGAAGTCGAGCATCCGGTGGGCGCGGGACTCGTCGACGAGCAGCCAGCGGCACAGATGGGCGACGACCTCGTCCGGGCCCGCGCCGCGCTCGTGGATCATCACGGCGGCGTCGAGCCGGGCGCGGTGCAGCGGCACCATGGCCTCGTCCACCCGCCTGGCCAGCTCACCGTCCGTGCTCACCCCCACGTCCGCCAGCACCTCTCCGGCCCACCGTCCCCACTGCTCGCCGACGACCGCGGCCAGGCCCGCGTCCGCCGCCCCCTCGACGACGAGGGCCCGCGGGCTGCGCGCCAGGCTCAGCGCCCGTTCCGGGCGTGCGGCGGCCATCGCGTCGCGTCGACAGTGCTCCGTGTGGTGCCCCGGATAGGTCTCGTGGGCGACGAGCAGGGCGAGCTGCCCGGCCCGCACCCGGGCGTCCGCGGCGAAGCGGACCCGGGAGCGGGCGCCGCCGAGGTAGCGGGTGAACCCCGTCCAGGGCCGGCCGCTGACCAGCTCGACGTCGACGCCCTCGCCCGCCGGCAGCCCGATCCGCGCGCCGGTACGGGCACGCAACGCCGTCACCAGGGCGCCGACCGCGGGACCGAGCGCCGCGGGCGGCAGCTCGTCGGACCGGCGGTAGAGGGCGAGACGTCCGGCCAGCGAGCCGGGGCCGCGCAGCAGCCCGTCGAGCTCGCGATGGGCGGCGCGGTAGACGTCCGGATCCCCGGTGACGACCGGGACGTCGAAGGTCTCCTCGACCTCCTCCCGGAAGCCGGCGCGCTCTCCGGCCAACGTGCGCGCGGTGCGTTCGAGCGCGCCGAGCTCGGAGTCCACGAATGCCGCCCGCCGCGGCTCCAGCCGGGCGTCGGGCAGGATGGAGCGAAGCCTGCGGGCGGCCCTGACCAGCTCGGACGGCCGGGGCGCGGGTTCGGCCTGCACGTGCCGGCGCAGGGCCGCGTCCCCGGTGAACGCCTCGATCGTCCCCGGCACCGCGCGATCCAGGCGTAGCGCCAGCAGCGCGACGTCGCGCAGGATCGAGGACGCTCGCCGCATCGGGGAACCGTACCGCCGCCACACCGCCCGTACCCCCACGCCCGAACGGCCGTCCGGATACGGTCCCGAGCGGGTGATGATCGACGACGCTCCGTCGATCCACCGCCGAGTTGATCACTCACCCGGATGGCGTAAATACACTCGATCAGGTACGTATCCACACCATTTGAAACTGCCTGACACGATGGTGGTAAGCGATTTGGCCAATCCCCCGGATTGCGTCTAGCTTTCTCCTCAGTCAGCGCGGGCTCCCCGGTCGGACGCTGACATGAAAGGTGCCGGCCCAGCCGGTTCCACGTGACTTACAGGAGAAAACTGTGCTGAAGAAGGCTGGAATTGTCGTGGCCGTCGCCGCCGCGTCCCTGCTCGCCGTGAGCCCGCTCGCCTTCGCCGGTGAGAAGGGCCACGACAAGGGCCACCACGAGAGCAGCATCTCGGGCTCGGACTTCTACTCGAAGGACGGCAAGGGGCTCGTCAACGTCTCCGGCAACAACGTCAACGTGCCGATCCAGGCCTGCAACAACGACGTTCCGGTCAACGCCGGCCTCGGCGCCGTCCAGGTGCCCGTGAAGGACCTGACCGGCGGCCTCTCCGGCGCGCTGGGCATCCTGGGCTCCGCGAAGTCGGACAGCAGCGTCGTGGCCGACAACTCCCGCGCCTGCGGGCAGGAGTCGGGTGCGGGCGACGCCGTCTCCCAGTGACACCCCGAGCTAGCCTCTGAGCTGGCCTGAGAAAGGCGCCGGACCTCGTGTCCGGCGCCTTTTTCTGTGCCGTGGGTACTCACCCTGGGTGATCTCCGACCCGGCGGAAATGCACCGTATCGGGTGCGTAACCAGCTGCGGAAATTCCCGCTCACTCGATAGTGGTAAGGAATTTCCCAAACCCCTTCTGAACCGATAAATTGATTTTCAGTTGGCGCGGGCTCCCCGCTGTAGCGCCGACGCGAAAGGTGCACCGGCTTCGGCCGGTACCAAACACATCAGGAGAAAACTGTGCTGAAGAAGGCTGGACTCGTCGTCGCCGCTGTCGCCGCGTCGCTCGTCGCCGTGAGCCCGCTCGCGTTCGCGTCCGAGGGTCACCACGCCCCGAAGACCGACATCTCGCACTCCGACTTCGCCTCGAAGGACGGGTCGGGCCTGCTCAACCTGTCCGGCAACAACGCCAACGTCCCGGTCCAGGTCTGCAACAACGACGTCCCGGTCAACGCCGGCGCGCTCGTCGCCCAGGTCCCGGTCAAGGACCTCACCGGTGCCATCACCGGTGCGGCGGCCCTGTTCGGCAAGGCGTCCTCCTCGACCGACGTCGTCGCGGACAACTCCCGCGCCTGCGGCCAGGTCTCGGGTGCCGGTGACGTCTTCGAGCAGTGAGATTCCCTCTCACTGACTGACGCACGCGTCTGAACGACGGCGCCGATCCCCCCGAGGGTCGGCGCCGTCGTCGTGTGTGCGGTGGACCGCGTCGGAGATCAGCCGCCGAAACGGCGGTGGCGCGCGGCGTAGTCCCGCAGGGCCCGCAGGAAGTCCACCTTGCGGAACTCGGGCCAGTACGCCTCGGTGAACCAGAACTCCGAGTGCGCGGACTGCCAGAGCAGGAAACCCGAGAGCCGCTGCTCCCCCGACGTGCGGATGACCAGATCGGGGTCGGGCTGGCCGGACGTGTACAGGTGCGCGGCGATGTGGTCGACGTCCAGGACCTCGGCCAGTTCCTCGATCGACGTGCCGGACTCCGCGTGCTGCATGAGCAGCTTGCGCACGGCGTCCGCGATCTCCTGCCGGCCGCCGTAGCCGACGGCGACGTTGACCTGCAGCCCGGTCCGGCCCACGGTGCGCTCCACCGCCGCGGCGAGCCGCTCGGCCATGGCGTGCGGCAACAGCTCCAGGGCTCCGACGACGCGGAGCTGCCAGGGCCGGGTGGGGCCGCTCAGCTCGTCGACGACCGTCGCGATGATCTCGAGCAGCGGCTCGAGCTCCTCGGCGGGGCGGTTCAGGTTGTCCGTGGAGAGCAGGAAGAGGGTCGCGACCTCGACCCCGGCCTCCCCGCACCACTCCAGCATGTCCGAGATCTTCGCGGCGCCCGCCCGGTGCCCGTCGTTGACGTCGACCAGGCCTGCATCGCGGGCCCAGCGGCGGTTGCCGTCGAGGATCAGCGCGACGTGCCGGGGTCTCTCGGCGTCCGCCAGTCGACGGCCGAGGCTGCGCTCGTACACCGAGTACACCAGGTCACGCACGCCCACGGCGCAGGAGCCTACGCCCGCCCGATCACGGTGCGCCCGCGGAGGCGCCGGTCGTCCCGTCGAGTCCTGCCGTTCATCTCCACGCACCGCCGCCGCCGCGGTCGTACCGTATTCTCGCGGGGTGACCGCCGGGACCGTCGCAGCACCGCCACCGGGCTCGCCGCACAAGCCTCGTATGCGCGGCTGGATCCATTTCTGGTCACTCGTCGCGTCCGTCGCCGCCTGTGCCGTGCTGATCACCTTGTCCGCCGCGCTCGTCGGCGGCCGGGCCGTCCTGGCCATCAGCATCTACAGCGTGTCGATCCTCGGCCTGTTCGGCACCAGCGCGCTGTACCACCGGCGCACCTGGACCTCGCCGCGCAGCAAGCTCCTCATGCGCCGGCTCGACCATTCGATGATCTTCGTGTTCATCGCCGGGACCTACACCCCGTTCGCCATGCTCGCGATGCCCCCGGCCACCGCGGCCTGGGTGCTGGCCGTGGCGTGGGGCGGGGCGTTGGCCGGCGTGGTGCTCAAGGTCGCCTGGCCGCACGGCCCGGCGTGGGTCGGCGTGCCCATCTACATCGCGCTGGGCTGGATCGCGGTCTTCGTCCTGCCGGACCTGCTGCACAACGGCGGGGTCGCCGCACTCGTGCTGCTGCTCGTCGGCGGGGCGCTCTACACCGTCGGCGCGGTGTTCTACGCGACGCGCTGGCCGAACCCGTGGCCGCGCACGTTCGGCTTCCACGAGTTCTTCCACGCCGCCACCGCGCTCGCCGCGATCTGCCACCAGCTCGCGATCTGGTTCGTGCTCTTCGCCTGACGCGCCGGGGTCACTCGCCCGTCGGGCCCTTGGCGCGGAGCTCGTCCACCTTCGCCATGGCCTCGCGCAGGTCCGCGAGCCACTCGTCGGCGTGCTCGCCGACCAGCCGCACCGCCCAGGCCAGCGCGTCCGAACGGGAGCGTGCGACGCCCGAGTCCACGAGCGTGTCCAGCACGATCCGCTCGGGCTGGCGGAGCCTGGTCATGACCGGGACCGAGGCCGTGGTGAACAGCTCCTCCGTGTCCCCGATCCGCGCGCCCCAGGCGACCTTGCGCTGGTAGCGGTGCTCCGCCTGGTTGGCGATGTCCATCCGCTCCTCGCGGGTCTGCTCCCGGTAGCGCGAGATGCGTCCCGACGCCGCCGCCGCCTTCTCCGCCCGGCCGGCGTCGGAGTCCTCGAACTCCCCCTCCACGGGTGGGAGCTCCCCGACGATCAGGATCTCCTCCCGGTCGACCGTCACGTCCGGGGCGCCCACGAACCAGCCGTCCGGCAGCCGGCCCTGGAGCCAGGCCGCGGCGTCACCGGCGTCCGGGAGGTCCGACTGCTGCCAGCCACCCCGGCCCTGCCCTCGGCCACCACGCCCGCCCGCCCCGGGCCATCCCCTGTGCATCCGTCCCGACATCACGCCTCCCGCTGCGCCGACCTTCTGATGATTACGAGATTACACCGCATCACCACCCGGCGCTTCCCCCGTTCACCGGCAGCAGAACCCGCGAGTCGCGGTATTTCCGTCACCGAGTCGCGGGCGATCCGTCGGCCGATCGGCCCAGGTCACCCCGACTCGGTGACGGAAATACCGCGACTCGCGGGGTCAGGGGGTGAGCTGGGCGGCGAGGTCCGCCGGGGTGCCCGCCGGGAGGTCGCAGACGAAGCCGCGGCAGACGTAGGCGGCGGGGCGGCTGTTCAGCAGGGGGCGGCCCGCCAGGAGGGGCACCCCCGGGGCGTCCGGCTCCCCCGGCACCACGACCGAGCCGCCCGGCGCGAGCAGCCGGGCCTGCGCCAGCAGCGCCTCCCGGTCCGGATCCCCCACCGGCCCGACCAGCGCGACCTGCAGCGGACCCGAGGCCATCGCCTCGGCCGCGGTGAGCCAGTGCCCGGCGAAGCGGGGGTGCTTCCCGACGATCGCGCCGACGGCCGCCACCCCGGTGTCCGCCGCCTCCCGGTAGCGCGCACCGGCGTCCGGCTCGGCCAGTACCGACGCCGTGAGCAGGGCGTTGCACAGCGCGGCGGCGCCCGAGGGCGTCGCGTTGTCCGTGAACTCGCGGGGCCGGTGCAGAAGCTCCTCGGCGTCGTCCGCGGTGTCGAAGAACGTGCCGGGACGGTCCGGGTCGGCGAACCGGGCGAGGGCGAGGTCCAGGATCCCCGTGGCCGCGGCGAGGCGGCCCGGATCCCCGGTGGCCTGGTGCAGGGCGAGCAACCCGTCCGCCAGGTAGGCGTGGTCGTCGAGGACCCCGGCCGCGGACCCGACGGCCCCGTTGCGCGACGACCGCCGCACCCGCCCGTCGACGACGTGCAGCCCCAGCAGCAGGTCCGCCGCGGTCCCGGCGGCCTCGACCCAGTCCGGCCGGCCGAACGCGGCACCGGCTTCGGCCAGCGCCTGGATCGCCATCCCGTTCCAGGCGGTGACGACCTTGTCGTCCCGGGCGGGCTGCGGGCGGGTCGACCGGGCCGCGAACAGCACCGTGCGGACGCGCTCCCACCGCTCGGTGTCGTCCGGGTCCGTGAGCAGCTGCAACGTCGACGCGCCGTGCTCGAAGGTGCCGGCCGCCGTCACCTCGAACAGCTGCGCCGCCCACGCCGCGTCCTCCGGGGCGAGGACCTCGGCGAGCTGCGCCGGGGTCCACGCGTAGGTGAGCCCCTCCACGCCCTCCGTGTCCGCGTCGAGCGCGGAGGCGAAGCCGCCCTCCGCGGTGCGCAGGTCCCGGAGCAGGAACTCCGCGGTCTCCTCCGCGACCCGCCGGGCGAGCGGGGAGCCGGTGCGCCGCGCGAGGTGCGCATAGACCCGCAGGAGCAGCGCGTTGTCGTAGAGCATCTTCTCGAAGTGCGGCACGACCCACCGCGCGTCGACGCTGTACCGGGAGAAACCGCCCCCGAGCTGGTCGTGGACGCCGCCGCGCGCCATGCGCTCGCAGGTGAGCTCGACGAGCTGCAGGGCCGCGGCGGACCCGGTGCGCTCGTGATGGCGGAGCAGGAACTCGAGCACCATCGACGGCGGGAACTTCGGGGCGCCGCCGAACCCGCCGAACGCCGCGTCGGCGTCCCCGGCGAGGGTGGCGACGGCGTCGTCGAGCACGGACTCCCCGACCACGGCGGCGGGCAGGTGCGCGGCGGCGGAGTCCGCCAGCCGCGACGCGATGTCCGCGGCCGCGCCCCGCACGCGCTCGCCGTCCTCCGTCCAGGCCTGGGTGACGGCGTCGAGCAGCTGCCGGAAGCCCGGCATGCCCTGACGCGGGGTGGGCGGGTAGTAGGTGCCGCAGTGGAACGGCTCGCCGATCGGGGTGAGGAAGCACGTCATCGGCCAGCCGCCCTGGCCCGTCATCGCCTGGGTGGCGGCCATGTAGACGGCGTCGATGTCCGGGCGTTCCTCGCGGTCCACCTTGATCGCGACGAACCCGGCGTCGACCTGCGCCGCGGTGTCGGGGTCCTCGAACGACTCGTGCGCCATGACGTGGCACCAGTGGCAGGCGGCATAGCCGACGGAGAGCAGGATCGGCACGTCCCGCCGCTGCGCCTCGGCGAACGCCTCGTCCGACCACTCCCACCAGTCGATGGGATTGTCGGCGTGCTGGAGCAGGTACGGGCTGGTGGCCCGGGAGAGCCGGTTGGACATATGCCCCACCCTCCCAGAGGGCGGGGCCGGTCGCGTGCCCAGGACGGCGGACCGTCAGGGCGAGGGGTGCTCGTCCCTCGTCCTGGAGCCGTCCTCGGCCGGGGTGTCGAAGGACTCGGGCAGCTTCTTGATCCGCTTGCTCATCGAGCGGATCAGGAACCCCGTGACGATCGCCAGCAGGATGATGACGACGAGCGCGACCGGTGAGGCCTTGCCGAACTCCTCGCCCTGCGGCGGCGGCGCGGGATCCTGCGCCGGCACCGCGGCCACCGCCGCAGCGGGATCGACCGCTCCCAGCTGGACCAGCAAGTCCGCCACCGTCCCCACACCCCTCACGAGACACAGTCCGCCCCGGGAAGCGCGGCGAACCCCTCCAAACTACGCGGGTTCGACGGCCCGGTTCATCCGGCCTTGAGCTGCGCGTGCAGGTGCAGGCCCGCGAACAGGTCGTCCTCCGGGGTGGGGCTGTCCACGAGTGACCGGACGAGCTCGTAGTCCTCGGTGGGCCAGGTCTCGCGCTGCACCTCCAGCGGGGTGAAGAACCACCGGCTCGTGGGGTCGATCTGGGTGGCGTGGGCCTTCAGCGCCTCGTCCCGCACCTCGAAGTAGTCCCCGCACTCGACGCGCGTGGTGACCCGGTCCCCGGGGTCCGGCCGGTCCGCCCAGTTGGCCAGCCACTCGTCGTAGGGCGACTCGAGGCCGCGCGCCCTGAGCGCCTCGCTGAACGCCACGAGCCGGGCCTTCGAGAAACCGTGGGAGTAGTAGAGCTTCAGGGGCTGCCAGGGGTCCCCCGCGGCCGGGAACCGGTCCGGATCCGCCGCCGCGTCGAACGCCGCGACCGACACCTCGTGGGTGCGGATGTGGTCCGGGTGCGGATAGCCGCCGTTCTCGTCGTAGGTGACGATGACGTGCGGACGGAACTCCCGGACCAGCCGGACCAGCGCCTCGGTGGGCTCCTCGAGCGGGACCAGCGCGAAGCAGCCCTCCGGCAGCGGCGGCTTCGGGTCCCCCTCCGGCAGCCCGGAGTCCACGAACCCGAGCCAGCGGTGCTGCACACCGAGGATCTCCGCGGCCCGCGCCATCTCGGCCCGGCGGACCTCCGACATGTTCTCGAGGATCTCGGGGCGATCCATCGCGGGGTTGAGGATGCTGCCCCGTTCGCCCCCGGTGCAGGTGACGACCATGACCTCGGCGCCCTCGGCGACGTAGCGGGCGCTGCTCGCGGCCCCCTTGCTCGACTCGTCGTCCGGGTGGGCGTGCACGGTCATCAACCGAAGGGGCTCACGGCTCGGGTCCGAGCCGGTCCGCGAATGGGGGGAGGTCATGTGGCGACCGCGGTCCTTCCGTACGTCACAGCAGCGGACAGTCATCGACGGGGCAATCGTGGCAGAGCGCACCGACAGTCTCCGGCGAGCGGTCCGCCACGGCCCCCGCAGGTGCCAACGCAGCGGGTTCCGCCGCTCTTCCCGCGGCCTCCCGCGAATGCGTCGCACGGACGGAGGAACGCCGCCGCCCCGCCCGGCGGATCGCCCCGTCCGGTCCGGCTCCGGCGCCGCGCGGCAAGGCCCCGACCTGCGCGAACGACCATCTCGGGAACTTCCGCGGGGGCCGGTCCGTTCGTCGAAGGACCGCGACGAGCGGCACGCTCCGTGTTAGGCTGAGGTGCACACGGCCCGCAGGCGGGTCGTGTTTTTCCTTACTCGGGGGCTTGCCGCCCGACGACGGCCCGAACATGTGTGCGGGCAACCGGATCCGCACTCCGCGGTTCCGGACGTGCTGGAGGAGTGATGACCGTGACGGAGACTCAGGTGACCTGGCTCACCCAGGATGCCTTCGACCGGCTCAAGGCGGAGCTCGACGAGCTGATCGCGAACCGGCCGGTCATCGCCGCGGAGATCAACGCCCGCCGTGAGGAGGGCGACCTCAAGGAGAACGGCGGCTACCACGCCGCCCGCGA
Organism: Pseudonocardia sp.; assembly: GCA_025869365.1. Lineage (GTDB taxonomy): Bacteria > Actinomycetota > Actinomycetes > Mycobacteriales > Pseudonocardiaceae > Pseudonocardia. Next base: position 8,858 of record JAOZVV010000134.1, on the reverse strand, counting down.
GGAGCAGGGCCAGCAGGAGGGCCGGATCAGGCAGCTCCAGGAGCTGCTGCGCACCGCACAGGTCGGCACCTCGCCGACGAGCGCGAACGAGGCCGCCCCCGGCACCGTGCTGACCATCCGGTACGACGACGACGACACCGAGAGGGTGCTGCTCGGCTCCCGCGAGGAGGGCAGCCACGGGGACCTGCAGGTCATCTCGCCGAACTCCCCGCTCGGCGCCGCCCTGCTCGGCGCGAAGGCCGGCGAGGACCGGGAGTACGCGCTCCCGGACGGCGGCAGCATGAAGGTCACGCTCGTCGAGATCACGCCCTTCACGGGCTGACCCGCACGAGCTCAGTCCTCGAACGCGCCGGTCGCCGCCACGCGGTGACCGGCGTCGCGCAGCGCCTCGACGAGGTCCCGGCAGTGCTCGGGGCCGCGCGTCTCGAGGCTGAGTGCCACGTCGACGTCCCCCATCGGGACCGCGCCGCTGATCCGCGAGTGCTCGACGTCGATCACGTTCGCGCCGAGCCGGGCGATCTGTTCCAGCAGCTCCGCCAGGGCGCCCGGCCGGTCCCCCACCCTGACCCGCAGGGACAGGTAGCGCGCCGCGGAGGCCATGCCGTGCTGGATGACGTGCAGCAGCACGAGCGGGTCGACGTTGCCCCCCGACAGGACGGCCACGGCGGGGGTCTCCCAGCGCTGCGGCTCGCCGAGCAGCGCCGCGATCGGGGCGGCGCCCGCCGGCTCCACGAGCAGCTTGGCCCGTTCCAGGCAGTGCAGCAGCGCGCGGGACAGGGCGTCCTCGCCGACGGTCACGAACTCGTCGACCAGGGCGGCGACCTGCCGGTACGTGACCTCGCCGGGCATGCCCACCGCGATGCCGTCCGCGATCGTGCGCATCGAGTCCAGCGGCGTGGGGGCGCCCTTCGCCAGGGAGGTCGGCCACGCGGCCGCGCCCGCGGCCTGCACCCCCACCACGCGCACGTCCGGCCGCTCGGCCTTGACCACCGCGGCGACGCCGCCGAGCAGCCCACCGCCCCCGGTCGCGACCAGCACCGTACGGACGTCCGGGACCTGCTCCAGGATCTCCAGGCCGACGGTGCCCTGCCCGGCGATGACGTCCGCGTGGTCGAACGGGTGGATCAGCACCGCGCCCGTGCGCTCCGCGAACTCCCGCGCGGCCGTGAGGCTCTGCTCGATCGTCTCCCCCACGAGTTCGACGGCGGCGCCGTAGCCCCGGGTCGCGTTCACCTTCGGGATCGCGGCGCGTTCCGGCATGAAGACCGTCGCCTCGATGCCCAGCAGCCGGGCCGCCAGGGCCACGCCCTGCGCGTGGTTGCCCGCACTCGCCGCGACCACCCCGTTCCGCCGCTGCTCCGGGGGCAGCCGGGACAGCCGGGTGTACGCGCCGCGGATCTTGAACGAGCCGGTGCGCTGCAGGTTCTCGCACTTGAACCACACCGGGCCGCCGGTGAGGTCGGTCAGCGCGCGCGAGTGCTGGACCGGGGTCTTCCGGACGACACCGTCGAGCAGTGCGGCCGCGGACCGGATGTCGTCGAGTCCGACGGGGAAGTCAGCGGGTGCAGGATCCACGGGGGTGGGCTCGGGCATGGCACCACTCTCGCACCGACACCGGTAACCTCGACGTCGGCAGGGCCTTCCGTACGCTCCTGCCGGCTCGGGGAGGCACGATGACGCGGGTGCGGGCAGTCGCCCCGTTGCTGGCGGCGGCGGTGATGGCGGTCGTCGCGGTGGCCACCGTGCAGCAGGCCGGCTGCGACTCCCCCGGCCGCTACGAGTTCCACGACGGCGCGTACACCCTCGTCGGCGGGTGCGTGGCGCCCGGGGACCTCGCGGTCCACTCGCCCCCCGAACCGCTGCCGACGACGGTCCCGCCGGTCCCGTCCCGGAGCTGACCCCCGGCCGACGCTCAGGCCTCTAGCGCCTGACGCAGGTCCTCGAGCAGGTCCTCGACGTCCTCGATGCCCACCGAGAGCCGCACCAGCGAGTCCGGCACCTCCAGCGCGGACCCCGCCACGGAGGCGTGCGTCATCTGGTGCGGGTGCTCGATCAGGGACTCGACGCCGCCGAGGGACTCGGCCAGCGTGAAGAGCTTCGTGGACGCGCAGACCTTCAGCGCGGCGTCCTTGCCGCCCGCCACCAGGAACGACACCATCCCGCCGAAGCGACGCATCTGCTTCGCGGCGATCTCGTGGCCGGGGTGCTCCGCCAGGCCCGGGTAGAGCACCTTCGCGACGGCCTTGTGGGCGCCCAGCATCTCCACGACCCGCTCGGCGTTGTCGCTGTGCCGCTCCATCCGCACCGCGAGGGTCTTCGCCCCGCGCAGGGTCAGCCACGCGTCGAAGGGCCCGGGGACCGAGCCGACGGAGTTCTGCAGGGTGCCGATCCGGGCGGCGAGCTCGTCGTCGTCCAGGATCAGGGTGCCGCCGACGACGTCGGAGTGGCCGCCGACGTACTTGGTGGTGGAGTGCAGGACGACGTCCGCGCCGAGCGCGAGCGGGGCCTGCAGGTAGGGCGAGGCGAAGGTGTTGTCCACGACGAGCGTGGCACCGGCGGCACGGGCGACCTGCGCCAGCCCGGCGATGTCCGCGATCCCGAGCAGCGGGTTCGTGGGCGTCTCGCACCAGACGGCCTTCGTCGTCGGCCGGATCACCGAGCGCAGGGCGTCGAGGTCACCCAGGTCCGCGGTGCTGTACTCGATCCCCCACTGCGTCAGGACCTTGTCCACGAGGCGGAAGGTGCCACCGTAGGCGTCGTGCGGGATGACGAGGTGGTCCCCCGGCTTGAGCAGGACCCGCAGCAGGACGTCCGAGGCGCCCATGCCGGAGCCGAACGCGTACGCGTGCCGCCCGCCCTCCAGCGCGGCGAGACACTCCTGCAGCGCCGTCCGGGTGGGGTTGGCGCTGCGCGAGTACTCGTACCCGCCGCGGAGCCCGCCGACGCCGTCCTGGGCGAAGGTGGAGCTCGGGTGGATCGGCACGGTGACGGCCCCCGTGGTGGGGTCCGGCTCCTGCCCTGCGTGGATGGCGCGCGTGGAGAAACCCTGCATCCCTCAACGCTACGCGGGTGTGTTCGCGCAGCTCAGCCGGGGTTGTCCTAGCCCAGGAAGGCCAGGACGTCGGAGCGGGTGACGACCCCCGCGGGCTTGCCGTCCTCGAGCACGAGCGCGGCGTCCGCGGAGGCGAACGCGCTCATCGCGGTCTCGAGCGGCTCGCCCGCGCCCAGGGTCGGCAGCGGGGCGGACATGTGGCTCTCCAGGCGGTCCGTGAGCTTCGCCCGGTTCGTGAACAGCGCGTCGAGGATGTCCCTCTCGACGACGGCGCCCACGACCTCCGCGGCCATCACCGGCGGCTCCGCCCGGACGACGGGCATCTGCGACACGTGGAACTCCCGCAGGTAGTGCACCGCGTCCGCGACGGACTCGCTGGGGTGCGCGTGCACCAGGTCCGGCATGGTGCCGTCCTTGCGCCGCAGCACGTCCCCGACGGTGGCCCCCTCGTTCGGCGGCAGGAAACCGTAGCTCGCCATCCAGCCGTCGTTGAAGACCTTGCCGAGGTAGCCGCGGCCGCCGTCGGGCAGCAGCGTGACGATCACGGAGTCCTTCGGCGCCGAGGCGGCGACCCGCAGCGCGGCGACGACGGCCATCCCGCACGAACCGCCGACGAGCAGGGCCTCCTCGCGGGCCAGCCGGCGTGTCATGTGGAAGGAGTCCGCGTCCGAGACGGCCACGATCTCGTCGCAGACGTCCTTGTCGTAGGTGGTCGGCCAGAAGTCCTCGCCGACGCCCTCCACCAGGTACGGGCGACCGCTGCCGCCGCTGTAGACCGAGCCCTCGGGGTCCGCGCCGATCACCTGCACGCGGCCGTCCGAGACCTCCTTGAGGTAGCGCCCGGTGCCGCTGATCGTGCCGCCGGTGCCGATCCCGGCGACGAAGTGGGTGATCCGGCCGTCGGTCTGCTCCCAGATCTCCGGGCCCGTGGCCATGTAGTGCGACGCCGGGTTCTCCTTGTTGGCGTACTGGTTCGGCTTCCATGCGCCCTCGATCTCCCGGACGAGCCGGTCGGACGTCAGGTAGTACGAGTCCGGGTGGTCCGGGTCCACGGCCGTCGGGCAGACGACGACCTCCGCGCCGTAGGCCTTGAGCACGTTGCGCTTGTCCTCACCCACCTTGTCCGGGCACACGAACACGCACTTGTAGCCCTTGCGCTGGGCGATCATCGCGAGCCCGACGCCGGTGTTCCCGGACGTGGGCTCCACGATCGTCCCGCCGGGCCGCAGCTCCCCGGACGCCTCCGCCGCCTCGATCATGCGCAGGGCGATGCGGTCCTTCACGCTCCCGCCGGGGTTCATGTACTCGACCTTGGCGAGGACGAGCGGCTCGACCCCCTCGGCCACCCGGCCCAGGCGGACGAGCGGGGTGTTCCCGACGAGATCGGCGATGTGCTCCGCGTAACGCATGGACCCATGCTGCCATCCGCCGACCGGAGTGCCGCGGTTCAGGGCTTCGGAGTCCCGGGGGCCTCGCGGCCCGGGGCTCCGAGCGGGGCTCGGGGGCCGGGCCTCCGGTCAGGCGCGCTCGATGCGGCGCAGTCCGCGGCCCTCGTGCCAGAAGTCCACCCGCAGCGCGTCCCCCGCCTCGTTCAGCGCCGTCAGGACGACCTCGGTGAGGTCCGCCCGGAACGCGTCGCCCTCGACCTCGCCGTCCAGCTCGCCCGCCCACACCGCGCGGCCGGCCACCTTCGCGTCCCCGCCCCAGTCCGCGGGGGTGTCCTCGGGCGGGTCCGCCGACGCGACGTGCAGCGCGAACCGCGGATCCCGCCGGAGATCGGCCCCCTTGCGGGAGTTCGGCATCGACCCGAACGTGAGCTCGCCGGAGTCGAACGCGGTCTCGATACCGCTGATCCGGGGCGAGCCGTCGGCCCGCAGCGTCGCGATCGTCTTGTGTCTGTGCGCGTCGAGGAGCGCCCGGACCCGGGCGGCGAACGCGGGCTCGTCCGCCTCGAACTGCTTCCAACCGGCCATGACGACCAGCGTGCCGCAGATCCCTGACAGAACCTGTCAGGGACCTGCGGGACTCACGAGCCGAGGCCGCCCGTCGCGTGGTCCCACCAGGACCGCTCGGGCTCCGTCCGGACCACCGAGATCGAGTACGGCGGCAACGTCACCCGGCCGTCGTCCCGCGCGTCGACGATCGTGCGGGCCGGCGGTTCGTTCCTCTCCGGGAACCCGCCGTTCGTCTCCCCGCCCTCGGGGTACCAGTCCCACTGCTCGCCGGAGTAGCTGTGCAGCTCGAGGTCCTCCGCCAGCGGCGCGCTCGCGGCGGCCGAGCCGGTCCGCAGCCCCACCGTCACGGTCCGGGCCGGGTCCTTGTTGAACAGCAGGATCGAGAGCCGGCCGTCCGGGCGGCGCAGGCCGTACGCGGTGACCATCGGGTGTCCCTCGGCGGAGCGCAGGTCCGTGCTGGCCGCGTGCACGTCGTGCCGGCCGTCCCCTTCCTGGATCCACTTCTGGGTCACCAGCTGCGAGGCGTGCAGGGTCGCCAGCGGCCGGATGGCGAACTCGTCGTGGAACTGGAAGAGCATCAGGTTGCCCCAGGTGTTGCAGGGCTTGCCCTCGTCCTCCTGGAACACCCAGTTCGGCTCGAGGCCGTAGAAGTAGCTGGTGTCCCCGCCGAGGGCGAGGAACTGGGCGGCGGTCTCCGCGTTCACGATCGACCCCGGCATCTCCAGCTCCACCTGCCCGGCGAACGACGAGTAGCCGTACTCGGTGATCACCTTCGGGACCTCGGGCGGGAGCCCGGCCTCCTCCTGGCGGCGCAGGATGTCCGCGAGCAGCTGCGGATGCTGCGCGAGCGGGAGCGCGGGGTCCGCGCAGACGTCGTCGAAGGGGTACCACTCGAAGGAGAAGAAGTCGAAGAGCTCGCTCGCCCGGTGGTCCCGCAGGTAGGCGACGAAGCGCCCGGTGTAGGACTTCACCCCGTTCCGGTCCGGCCAGTGGATCCAGTCCGGGAGGACGGTCTGGTAGCCGGGCCCGCCGAGCTCGATCGTCGGGTCCACCTCCCGCAACGCCCGCCCCACCTGCCGGTAGAGCTCCGCGTAGTGCTCGGGTTCGGCGAGCTGGCCGTCCGGCTCCTCTCCCATCTCGACCTGCTCGACGGGGTAGCCCCTGCCCCGCAGGTAACGCAGCAGCGCCGCCGCGTCCTCCGGGATGCCGTAGAGCACCGGGACGGGCACCATCATGGGCCGGCCGCCGGTCAGCCCGCTGGCGAAGGTGCGCTCGAAGCTGGCGTGCTCGTAGTTCGGGTCCAGGTCCGACGCCCGGTGCCACGGGTCCGTCGACGACGTCCACATCGCCGTCTGCTCCTGGGACGGGCGGTGCTCGACGTGGTCGACGAAACCCCCCGGGCCGGTGTACCCGGCGGAGATCTCCCGGACGGCGACGCCGAGCCGGTCCCGGATGTCCGTGGAACCGGGGGCGGCGGTGCCCGAGCCGCTGCGCATCAGGACGCGGATCTGCTGGACCTCCATGGGCGCGTCGGCCACCCGGAGGGTCTGGGTGCCGGGGGTCCCGGCGTGCACCCCGCGCGGGAAGTCCTTCCAGTCACCGGCCTCGACGGGATGGATGGCGTTCTCCCCGGTCCAGTACTGGACGCGGAAGCCGGTGGCGTACGGGTCCGCCCAGGCGATCCGGAGCGTGTCGACCGGGAGCGCCTGCGGGAGCCCGATCATGATCCACTGCGGGAGATCGGAGTCCCGGGTGAAGTGCGGGTCGAGGTAGGGGTTGCTCTTCCAGAACGTCTCGGTGTCCCCGTCGTCGAGCCGGGACCAGCCGTCGTTGTTGGCCTGGTCGATCGTGTTGCCGCGGCGCGGGAGGTGGTAGCCGTGGGAGACGCCGGCGTCCTTGGCCACGGTGTCCGACGACGTCCAGTAGCCCTGCCGGCGTGCCGCGTCGCTGAACGTGCCCTCCTCGTTCCAGTGCCAGGCCTTGACCCCCAGCTCGGTGCGCAGCCGGAAGCTGATCGGGCCGTAGCCGGCGGACCGCATCGCCTCGATGTTGCCCGGGGTCCAGACCCGGTCGATCTCCCCGTGCTCCAGGCCGTCGATGCCCGCGCCGACGGCGGCCAGGCCCGGGAACGAGTTCGCCGCCCGCTCGGTGTCGACCACGACCGTCGCGTCCGCGGGCGGCGCGGACCGGAAGGCGACGTAGCTGACGTGCTCGTACCCGGACGCGCCCAGCAGGAGCGCGGCGACGAGGGCGGCGGCGGCGCCCGATCGGCGCCACCACGGACGGTGTCGGGAGGGAGCGGGAGGAGGGGGAGCCACATCCGGTCAATCCGGTCATTCCGGAGCTGTATTACGGACATGTCACCCGCTGTCGGTGAAACGTCGTCTGCGCACGACCAGAGGTCGTTCGCTCACTCGTTCGGCCCAGCCATCGGTGACGGGAGGTGATCAATCGGACCGTCCGCCCGGGCGTGACATCGGTGTACCGCTGGGTAACGTCATGCGGAACAGCCCTCGACCCAAGGAGCAGCGATGCCCGAGGCAGTGATCGTCGCAGCGGCCCGGTCCCCGATCGGCCGCGCCCGCAAGGGTTCCCTCGCCGAGATGCGGCCGGACGACCTGGCGGCGCAGATGGTGCGCGCGGCCCTGGACCAGGTCCCGCAGCTCGCCGCGTCCGAGATCGACGACCTGATGCTGGGCTGCGGCCTGCCCGGCGGGGAGTCCGGCAACAACCTCGGCCGGATCGTCGCGGTGCTGCTCGGCTACGACGGCCTCCCCGGGACGACCATCACCCGGTACTGCTCGTCGTCCGTGCAGACCACGCGGATGGCCCTGCACGCCATCAAGGCGGGCGAGGGCGACGTGTTCATCTCGGCCGGCGTGGAGACCGTGTCCCGCTTCGCCAAGGGCACCTCGGACTCGTGGCCGGACACGCACAACCCGCTCTTCTCCGACGCCGAGGCCCGCACCGCGTCCACCGCCGAGTCCGGCACGGACACCTGGACGGACCCGCGCCGGGACGGCCTGCTGCCCGACGCCTACATCGCGATGGGCCAGACCGCGGAGAACCTCGCCCGCGCCAAGGGCGTCACCCGCGAGGACATGGACCGCTTCGGGGTCCGCTCGCAGAACCTCGCCGAGAAGGCCATCGCCGACGGCTTCTTCGCCCGCGAGATCACCCCGGTCACCCTGCCGGACGGCAGCGTCGCGAGCACCGACGACGGCCCGCGCGCCGGCGTCACCTACGACGCGGTCTCGCAGCTCAAGCCGGTCTTCCGGCCGGACGGCCTGATCACCGCCGGCAACTGCTGCCCGCTCAACGACGGCGCCGCCGCCCTGGTGATCATGTCCGACACCAAGGCGCGGGACCTGGGCATCACCCCGCTGGCCCGGGTGATCTCCACCGGCGTCACCGGCCTGTCGCCGGAGATCATGGGCTACGGCCCCGTCGAGGCGTCCCGGCAGGCCCTCAAGCGGGCCGGCATGACCATCGACGACGTGGACCTCGTCGAGATCAACGAGGCGTTCGCCGCCCAGGTCCTCCCGTCCGCGCGGGACCTGGGCATCGACCCGTTCGACGACGAGAAGCTCAACGTGCACGGCGGCGCGATCGCCGTCGGGCACCCGTTCGGGATGACCGGCGCCCGGATCACCACCACCCTGCTCAACGGCCTGCGCACCCGGGACAAGAGCATCGGGCTGGAGACCATGTGCGTCGGCGGCGGGCAGGGCATGGCGCTGGTGGTCGAGCGCCTGAACTGACCGGTTCCCGCAGACGCGAACGGCCCCTCCCGGACGGCGGGTTCTAGCGATCCCCGCAACACCCTGTGATTCAGGGAGTTGCGGGGATCG
>JAOZVV010000133.1 GCA_025869365.1 Pseudonocardia sp. | reverse complement strand
CCCGCAGCTACGGCTGCGGGGCATTCCTGCATTTCCGGGCAGGAAATGTGTGGGGTTCAGGAAAGCCACATTCATGTAGCGGTCTTACATGAATGTGGCTTTCCTGAACGGCCGACGTCGTCACCTTCACGGGTGCTCGTTTGGTGGGCGGCCGAGGCGCCGGCGCCATGGTGGCACAACGCGCCGACAGTTTCCGCGCCTCGCGACGTCCCAGCCCCGAACGATCCACATCCCCCTCCCGCCATCCCCAGGTTCGTGATTCCTCCGACGAACCACATCGATCCACGCGATGCTCGAGGCATCCCGAGGAACGACGGATGGAGCAGGACGTGAACGAGATCAGAACGACCGTGGTGGGCAACATCGTCAGCACCGGGACGCTCAGGCGTCTCCAGGACGGTACGGAGCTCGTCAGCTTTCGCATCGCGAACAACCCCCGCCGGCTGAACCGGCTCGGTGAGTGGATCGAGGTCGGCACGACCTTCATCTCCGTGACCTGCTGGCGACGGCTCGCCCACAACGTGCTCACGACCTTCGTGAAGGGGGACCCGGTCATGGTCTCCGGCCGGCTCCAGACGAGGGAGTACGAGAAGGACGGCCAGGTCAGGCTGGTCGTCGAGATGGAGGCGGAGGCCGTGGGGCCGGACCTCAACCGGTGCACCGCGGCGATCACCCGTGTGCAGCGCGATCCTTCGCGTGGGTCAGCGGCGGGTACGGGTGAGGAGCGGGACGCCGCGCGGCAGGACACCCGGCAGCAGGAGGCCTGTCCCGGGGGCGAGGAAGAGCCGCCGGAGGAGCCCGACGAGCGGCTCCGACTGGACGAGATGGCCGATCTGGTCCAGGCAGGCCTACCGGCCGGGACCTCGTGAGCAGGTCGAACTACCATCGTCCTCGTGGCGGAGTTCATCTACACCATGAGAAATGTGCGCAAGGCGCACGGCGACAAGGTCATCCTCGACAACGCATCGATCAGCTTCTACCCGGGGGCGAAGATCGGCGTCGTCGGGCCCAACGGCGCCGGTAAGTCCAGCGTGCTGAAGATCATGGCGGGACTGGACCAACCGAACAACGGTGACGCACTCCTCGCGCCCGGCGCGACGGTAGGGATCCTCCAGCAGGAGCCCCCGTTGAACGAGTCGAAGACCGTCCTCGGGAACGTGGAGGAGGGCGTCGGAGAGATCAAGCAGAAGCTCGACCGGTACGAGGCGATCGCCGAGCAGATGGCGACGGACTACTCGGACGAGCTGATGGAGGAGATGGGGCAGCTCCAGGAGGAGCTGGACCACGCGGACGCCTGGGACCTGGACTCGCAGCTCGAGCAGGCGATGGACGCCCTGCGTTGCCCGCCCCCGGACTCCGAGGTCTCGCACCTGTCCGGCGGTGAGCGCCGCCGGGTGGCGCTGTGCAAGCTGCTCCTCTCCAAGCCGGATCTGCTGCTGCTCGACGAGCCGACGAACCACCTGGACGCCGAGAGCGTCCTCTGGCTCGAGCAGTTCCTGAGCAACTACTCGGGCGCTGTCCTCGCGGTCACCCACGACCGGTACTTCCTGGACAACGTCGCGCAGTGGATCCTGGAGATCGATCGCGGCCGTACCTACCCCTACGAGGGCAACTACTCCACGTACCTGGAGAAGAAGGGCGAGCGGCTCGCTGTCCAGGGCAAGAAGGACGTGAAGCTGCAGAAGCGCCTCAAGAGCGAGCTGGAGTGGGTCCGCTCGAACCCGAAGGCGCGGCAGGCCAAGAGCCGTTCGCGGCTCGACCGTTACGAGGAGATGGCCGCGGAGGCGGACCGTACCCGGAAGCTGGACTTCGAGGAGATCCAGATTCCGCCCGGCCCCCGCCTGGGCAGCACCGTCGTCGACGTCGCACACCTGGACAAGGGGTTCGACGGACGGCTGCTCATCAAGGACCTCTCCTTCACGCTTCCGCGGAACGGCATCGTCGGCGTGATCGGGCCGAACGGTGTCGGCAAGACGACACTGTTCAAGACGATCGTGGGTCTGGAGGAGCCGGACTCGGGGACGGTGAAGGTCGGCGAGACCGTACACCTGTCCTACGTCGACCAGAACCGCGCGGGCATCGACCCCAAGAAGAACGTCTGGGAGGTCGTCTCGGACGGCCTGGACTACATCCAGGTCGGCCAGACGGAGATGCCGTCGCGCGCCTACGTGGCGGCGTTCGGCTTCAAGGGGCCGGACCAGCAGAAGCCGGCCGGTGTGCTCTCCGGTGGTGAGCGGAACCGGCTGAACCTCGCGCTGACGCTCAAGCAGGGCGGGAACCTGATCCTGCTGGACGAGCCGACGAACGACCTGGACGTCGAGACGCTGGGGTCGCTGGAGAACGCGCTCGAGCAGTTCCCGGGCTGCGCGGTCGTGATCTCCCACGACCGGTGGTTCCTGGACCGCGTGGTCACCCACATCCTCGCGTGGGAGGGCACGGACGAGAACCCGGCGGCGTGGTTCTGGTTCGAGGGCAACTTCGAGTCCTACGAGAAGAACAAGGTGGAACGCCTCGGAGCGGAGGCCGCGCGACCGCACCGTGTCACGCACCGTAAGCTCACGCGCGACTGAGGGCCACACCGCCGCGTGACGCGGTGGTCGTGCGAGGTGCCGGACGGGCCCGGATCGACGGGCCACACTGGAGGCTGCTGCGTGGCGACCGCGGGTATTCGGAACGAGGCCGGCGACGAGTTCTCGGGAGGTGCCCTCCTCCCCGTCGCCGCCTCGTTGCGGTGGAGCCGACCGGATCTCACGGCCGGGATCTCCGAGCACGTCGCTCAGCGCTCCCTCGTCGAGGGGGACCGGCCGCTGTGGCTCGCCGCCTCCGGGTGGTACGTCCACGGCCGGGCGGCGATCGGGGACGGACGTGAGACCGCCGCCGATGTCGTGGACCGGCTCCGGACGATGGCCCGGCGCGGCGCGCTGATCACCTCGGACGGCGTACGGCTGTGCGTCGAGCTCGCGGGGCTCGCCGAGGAGAACGGGGACGTCGCCGACGCCCGACGTCTCGCGGAGGCGGCGCTGGCGGCCGCGGACGGTTCGGTCGAGCTGGAACTCGACGCGCTGGTGGTGCTCGTCCGCTGCGCGCTGGCGGACGGCGGGAAGGACCTCGACGACCTGTTGGGGAAGGCCAGGTCCGCGGCGACGCGGCTGCCGGGGCAGGCACCGGAAGCGGTCCACGCGCTGGTCGCGGCGGCCGCGCATCGCTCGGCGGGGCGCTGCGACGACGCGGTCTCGGCCGCGGTCCGCGGACTCGGCCAACTCGGAGTGCTGCCGACCGAGGGGACCGGGGCGATGCTGTCCGGGCACCTGTCGGATGCGCTGGCCAGCCAGTGGATCGGAAGCCTGCTGGATCACGACCGCATCCGCGAGGCGCGGGCCGCCGCGGAGTCGGTCAGCGGCGCGTACTCGCCGGGGATCCCGACCCGGCAGGCGCTGCAGCTGAGACTGTCGATCGCGAGGGCGACCGCCGCGGACATCGAGTCGGCGCGCCGGGGCCTGACCGAGGCTGCGGACCTGGCGGCCGCGGCGGACACCCCGTCGCTCGAGTCGGCCTGCCGCACCGCGCTCGCCGATCTCGAGGAGCAGGCCGGGAACGCGGACGCGGCCCTGGCGTCCAGACGAGCGGGCGCGGTGGCCGAGCAGACGGACCAGGAACGCGGCCGGCGCTTCCGGGCGCTCCTGAGCACGCTCGGCGCACCGGACACCTGGCAGGACACCCCGAACGCCCGTGACCGTGCTCCGGAGGACTCGCGCGCGGGCCGTCGCCGAGCCGCGTCCGGTGACGATGAGCGACGGGTCGTTGCCCTGCCGGGACGACCGCCCGACTCCTCGGAGACGGAGCCCGGCGACACCACGACCTCACCGTCCCCGCCGCCGGACACGGTGTCGGGGCGCGCTCCCTCGCCGCGTCGGCGCCGCGCGGCCCCCGAGTCCGAGGACCACCAGGACGAGACCCGGGACCTGCTCCGCACCCTGCTGAACGGCTCGCCGCTCGGGGACGCCCTCGCCGCTGAGCTGAGGGCGAACGCCGCCGGGCGGGGACCCGAGATCCCGGAGCCACCCGCGGCGGGCACGCCCGTCCACCGGGCCGCGGACACCGCCGTCAACGGGTCCGTGAACCCCGCTGTCGGCACCGGCGCGCCCGGTCCGGTCACGACGACCGGAGGCGAGCGAGTCGCCCCGGGGAGCGACGCCGCGGCGTCGGACCGCCCGGCGAACGGAGTCCCTGTGCTCAACGGACACCGCTCGGCCGAGGCGGGTGGAGAGCGGGGGACGTCCGCAGAGCCCCACCCCGCGGACGAGCGGAATGCATCGGACGCGGCGGCGGGGGCCGGAGACTGGCTACGGGCGGCGATCGCGGAACTGGACCGTATCTGGGGTCCGGTCGTGGGATCGCCGGACGCGGGATCCCAGGACGCGGAGTCCCGAGGGGCAGGATCCCCGGGCGCAGAACCCCCGGGCTCTGGATCCCCACGCGCGGGATCCCCGGCCGCAGGATCCGCTGGCGCAGGACTCTCGGGGGCGGCATCCCCGGGCGCAGGTCTCGCGGGCGCGGAGTCCGCGGGTGCGGAATCCCCGGCTGCGAAGTCCGCTGGTGCGGCCCCGGCTGCGGAGTCCGCTGGTGCGGAGTCCCCGGCTGGGGAGTCCACCGGTGCGGAAGTCCCAGGTGTGCGAGCCATCGGCGGTGAACCGTCAGCCGCGGGACCCGTAGGCAAAGGATCGGCGGGCGCAGGATCCGCGGGCGCGGACTCCCTCGTCGCGGAACCGTCGCGCGCGCGGGACGCCGCCCACCGAAGGTCTGCCGAGGACGGCGGCGCGGGGGCGACGTTCGGCAGCTCGGTCGTCCTCGATCTCGTCCAGGTCAGCGAGCGGGCGGGCGGCGATGCCGCCGAGGCCGCACTCCGGGCGGTGGCCGACCGGGTACGGGACCACCTTCCGTCCGGTGCACGGGTCCGCGAGGCGGGACCGGCGCAGGTGGTCGTCGATCTCCCCGGGCACGGCCGGGCCGCGACCGCGGCATGGCTGCATCCCGTCCTCCGGACGATCGCGGGCGACCGCGACGTGGCTCACGGGCTCACCGGGGCGCGGCTGCGAGGCACCGTCCACGGCACGAACGGCCGCACCGGGGTCCAGCTGATCCAGGATCTTGCGAGCGGGCAGCCCCGCCGTCGGCGCCACGGTGCACCGGAGACCGTTGACCCCGACACCACTGCCTCCGCCACTGCCTCTGACACCACTGCCTCCAGCACCGCAGCGCCCGACACCGCAGCCTCCGACACCGCAGGTCCGCGTCCCGCACCGGCGGGCGATCCTGCCGCGAGCGCCGGCGGCGGCGCCGCCGGTCGGCGTGGGCGGCGACGGGCCGCGGCCGGCGACCCGCTCGGGCCGTCGACCTACTCGCCGGGCTCGAGCCGGTTCCCGGAGGCTGCCGACGCGGTCGGGTCCCTCCTGGGGGACCTTCTCTTCCGGGAACTCGCGGGAAGCGGCGACACGCCGGCGGCCGCGGCCGGGCATGCGGGAGACACCCATGCTGGAGCCACCCACGCGGGCGACACCGTGCGGACCGAGCCGGTGGACGACCCGCACCCGGGGCAGCCCTCGCGACCGGAACCGCAGGAACCGCTGGGCCGACCGGAACCGCTGGGCCGACCGGAACCGCTGGGCCGACCGGAACCGCTGGGCCCACCGGAACCGCAGCGTCGGGCCGGAGGCCGCCGGCGCCGGGCGGAGGACAGTTCGTTCCACATCTCGGACCTGGAGATCACGCCCGGTAGCGGTGGGCGCCGCCATCGCCCGGAGGCACCCGCGCACCATGCCGACGATCCGCGGCACGCGGGGCCCGATGCCGGGGAGTCCGGGATCGAGGCCGAGAACGGGACCGGGCGGGAGACCGGGACCCAGGCGAACCCGTCTCCGGAGGCCGCCTCGCGGACGGAGCGGCGCGAGCGTGCCCTGAGGTCCGTCCGCGCGGACGGACCGGCGAAGCCCGGCCCCGAACCGGAGAGCCCGGACACCCCCACCTCCCCGGCCCCCACCCCGGAGGACGCGGCCGACTTCGGGGAGAACCTCGGCCTCGGGGATCTCCTCGCAGGCGCTCTCGCGGCGTACCGCGGGCTCTGAGCGACAGCTCGTCCGGCCTGACGAGATCTCCGAGTAGGGTGTGGACGTTGCTGTTCTGTCACCGCCAGTACCGAACTACTGCGCTACCCGGAGCACTGTGTGATGAGCCGAGCCCGTGAGCAGACCACCGCCGCGGAGTCGGCCGACGGCGAGCGTGCCCGCCTCGTCCGGCTCTACGCGAGACACACCGCAGAGCCGGATCACCGGCCGGAGGCCGTCACGCCCCTCGCGGACGTCGCGACGGTCGCTCGTGAGCAGCGGATCGTCGCAGACCGGCGGGTCGCGGGGGAGCCGCTGGTCGAGGTGCGGGCCGAGGACGGCGCGGTCGTCGTCGAGATCGTCACGGACGACATGCCGTTCCTGGTCCAGTCCGTGCTCGCCGGGGTCGGCCGCGTGGGCAGCTCCGCCCGTCGCCTCCTCCACCCGATCGTCGTGGTGCGCCGGGCCGTCACCGGGGAGATCCAGGAGGTCCTGACCGAGGCGGATCCGGCGGACCCGCCGACCGGCGCGTTGGTGGAGTCCTGGATCCGGGTCGACCTGGAGCCCACGGACGGGGTGACCCCGGACCAGCTGCGCGACGAGCTGTTGCGCACGCTGCACGACGTGCGCGAGGTCGTCGAGGACCGTGACCGGATGGTCCAGCGGATGCGGGACCTGGCGGACGACCTCCTGGCCGACGAGCTGCTGCCCCGGGGCGTCCGGGCCGATCCCGGCTCCGAGCGGGACGACCTGGCCCAGTTCCTGCGCTGGCTCACCGACGACGGCCACTTCACCTTCCTCGGCTACCGCCACTACACCGTCGAGGAGGGCGCGGAGAGCGCGCCGCTGCGTCCCGAGCTCGCGTCCGGTCTCGGCGTACTGCGCCGGGACAGCCTGGTCGCGCGGTCCTTCGCCCCGGACACCAGCGAGACCCGCCGGAGCGACCTGCTGATCCTCACCCGGGCGAGCGTCCCGAGCCGGGTGCTCCGCCCGGTGTTCCCGTACTACGTCGGCATCCGCACCTTCGACCACGACGGCCGGGCCACCGGCGAACACCGCTTCCTCGGCATGCTGACGGTCCCGGCGTTGCACGAGAACGTCCTGGACATCCCGCTCGTCGCCCGCCGGGTCCGCGGCGCGATCCGCCGCGCGGGGTACCCGATGGAGTCCTACTCCGGCCAGCAGATGCTCGAAGTCCTGTCCACGCTGCCCCGCGAGGAGCTGTTCAGCTCGACGGAGCAGACCCTGCACGACGTCGCGACGGGCGTCCTCGCGATGGCCGGACGGCGCGCGGTGCGCGTCTTCCTGCGCCGGGACCCCTACCGCCGCTTCGTGTCCTGCCTGGTCTTCCTGCCGCGGGACCGCTACACGACGACGAGCCGGCTGGCGATGGCGGAGGTCCTCCTCCGCCACCTCGGCGGCACCGGCTCGGACTACACCGCCCGGGTCAGCGAGGCCACTCTCGCGCTCGTGCACTTCACGGTCCAGACGGACCCGTCGCGGCCGGAGCCGGAGCTGGACCCGCAGGCGTTGCAGGACGAGCTCACCGAGGCCGCCCGCACCTGGGACGACCGGCTGATCGACCGGATCGGCGCCGACGTCGGCTCCGTGCCCGGCCTGCTGTCCGGTATCCCGGAGTCCTACAAGGCGGCGGTGCCGCCGGCCCGCGCGGTCGACGACCTGCGCCGCCTGCTCGCGCTCCCGGAGGGCGGCTTCGACGTCCGGCTGCACCGAGAGGTGCGCCAGGGCGGTGCGGGCGGCCGGTCGACGGACACGGACCTGCGGCTCACCCTCTACCTGGCGGACTCGCCCGTCACCCTGACGCGCATCCTGCCGACGCTGCAGTACCTGGGTGTCGAGGTCGTCGACGAGCACCCGTCGGAGTTCGTCCGACCGGACGGGCGGCGCTGCTGGCTCTACGACTTCGGCCTCCGGGTGAGCGAGGGTGACGACACCACCGCCCCCGTCTACGCCCCGGACCGCATCGAGCAGGACTTCTGTGCCGCGTTCCGGTCCAGCTGGTCCGGCGACGCCGAGCCGGACCGGTTCAGCGCGCTCGTCCTGCGCGCGGGCCTGCACTGGCGGGAGGCGGCGATGCTGCGCGCCTACGCCCGCTACGCGCGTCAGGTCGGCAGCACCTTCGGCGTGCAGTACATGGCGGACACGCTGCTGGCGCAGCCCGAGGTGGCCCGTGGACTCGTCGCGCTCTTCCGGGCGCGGTTCGACCCGACCCTCGTCGAGGACACCCGGGAGAAGGCGCACGAGGAGGCCCTCGCGCACATCTCGCAGCTGATCGACCAGGTCACGGGCCTGGACGCGGACCGCATCCTCCGCGGCTACCTGGCGATGATCACCGCGACGTTGCGGACGAACTGGTTCCGGGACCGGTCCTTCTTCTCCTTCAAGATCGACCCGAGCGCCGTGCCGGACATGCCCGCACCCCGGCCGCGTTTCGAGATCTTCGTGTACTCGCCGCGGATCGAGGGCGTGCACCTGCGGTTCGGCCCGGTCGCGCGCGGCGGCCTGCGCTGGTCGGACCGGCCGCAGGACTTCCGCACCGAGATCCTGGGCCTGGTCAAGGCGCAGGCTGTGAAGAACGCCGTGATCGTGCCGGTCGGTGCCAAGGGCGGGTTCATCGTGCGCGCGGCACGACCGGATCCGGCCGAGGTCGAGGCCTGCTACCGGACGTTCATCTCGGGCCTGCTCGACGTCACGGACAACCTCGCCACCGTCGACGGGGTGGCGGAGGTCGTGCCGCCGCCCGACGTCGTCCGGCACGACGGGGACGACTCCTACCTCGTCGTCGCGGCGGACAAGGGCACGGCGAAGTTCTCCGACGTCGCCAACGAGGTCGCCGCGTCCTACGACTTCTGGCTCGGCGACGCGTTCGCCTCCGGCGGCTCGGTCGGCTACGACCACAAGGCCATGGGCATCACGGCCAGGGGCGCCTGGGAGAGCGTGAAGCGGCACTTCGTCGAACTCGGGGTGGACACGCAGGCCCAGGAGTTCACCGTCGTCGGCATCGGGGACATGTCCGGCGACGTGTTCGGCAACGGGATGCTGCTCTCCCCGCACATCCGGCTCGTCGCCGCGTTCGACCACCGGCACGTCTTCGTGGACCCGGTGCCCGACGCCGCCCGCGGGTTCGCCGAGCGGGAGCGGCTGTTCGCGCTGCCCCGTTCCTCGTGGGACGACTACGACCGCGCCGCCATCAGCCCCGGCGGTGGTGTGTGGCCGCGCTCGGCCAAGTCCGTCCCCGTCGGGGAGGAGATGCGCGCGGCCCTCGGCCTGCCCGCCCACGTCACGAAGCTGAGCCCGCCGGAGCTGATCCGCGCGATCCTGCTCGCGCCCGCGGACCTGCTGTGGAACGGCGGCATCGGCACCTACGTCAAGGCCTGCACGCAGACCCACGCGGCCGCGGGGGACAAGGCCAACGACGCGATCCGCGTCGACGGCCGCGAGCTGCGCGTCAAGGTCGTCGGCGAGGGCGGGAACCTGGGGCTGACGCAGGAGGGCCGCATCGAATTCGCCCGGGCCGGCGGCCGGGTCAACACCGACGCCATCGACAACTCGGCCGGCGTGGACTGCTCGGACCACGAGGTCAACATCAAGATCCTGCTGGACCGGCTCGTCGCGGCGGGCGAGCTGACCCGCGCGGACCGCAACGCCGTGCTCGTCGAGATGACCGACGAGGTGTCCGCGCTGGTGCTGCAGGACAACGTGGACCAGAACGCGGTGCTCGGCGTCGGCCGCTCGCACGCGAGCGAGATGGCGAACGTGCACAGCCGGCTCGTCGCGGACCTCGAGGAACGCACCGGACTGGTCCGCTCGCTCGAGGTGCTCCCGGACGCTGCCGGCTTCGCCGCCCTCGAGGCCGCCGGGACCGGGCTGAGCAGCCCGGAGCTGTCGACCCTGCTGGCCCACACCAAGCTCGACCTGACCCACCGGCTGCTGGACAGCGACCTGCTCGAGGGTTCGGCCTTCGCCCCGCGGCTGCCGGAGTACTTCCCGCGCCCGCTGCGGGAGCGCTTCCCGGAGGCGATCCGGCGGCACCCGCTGCGCCGGGAGATCCTCGGGACGATGCTCGTCAACGAGATGGTCGACGGCGCGGGGATGACCTACGCCTTCCGGCTCGCCGAGGAGACTGCCGCGGGGCCGGACGACGCCGCGCGCGCCTACGCCGTGGTGACGGGCGTGTACGCGCTCAAGGCGCACTGGCGGCAGATCCGGGAAGCCGGACTGCCGGTCGACGCCGCGGACGGGCTGGTCCTGGAGTCCCGCCGGCTGCTGGACCGCGCGTCGCGCTGGTTCCTGAGCAACCGGCCGCAGCCGCTGGCCGTCGGCGCCGAGGCCGCCCGGTTCGCCGGACAGGTACGGACGCTGGGCCGCAGGTTGCCGGACCTGCTGGCCGGCCGTGAGCAGGAGGCCGTCCGGAACCGGATCGCGGCGCTGGTCGACCAGGGCGTCCCCGAGAAGCTGGCGGCGCGGGCCGCCACCTCGCTGCACGCCTTCGGCCTGCTCGACGTCGTCGAGCTCGTCGAACTGTCCGAGCGGGACGGGGAGCCGAGGGACGCCGAGGAGGTCGCGCTGCTCTACTACGCGCTGTCGGATCACCTCGGCGTGGACATCGCGCAGACGTCGGTCAACGCGCTGCCGCGGGGCGACCGGTGGCATCAGCTCGCGCGGCTCGCCCTGCGGGACGACCTGTACGGTTCGCTGCGGTCGATCACGCTCGACGCGCTGCGCGAGGCGGCGCCCGGGACGTCCGTGCGGGAGGCCATCTCGCAGTGGGAGCGGGCGAACGCGTCGAAGCTGCTGCGGGCGCGGGCGGCGCTGCAGGAGATCGCGAGCGCGGGGCAGCTGGACCTGGCGACGCTCTCGGTGGTGTCCCGGCAACTGCGCGGACTCGCCCGGTAGATGAGTTCGGGGACCGGGCGGAGTCCTACCGGCATGACCACCTTCCTGCTGATCCCCGGCGCCGGTGGCGCCGCCTGGTTCTGGCATCTCGTGGCGGCCGAGCTGACCCGGCGCGGCCACGACCCCGTCCCCGTCGAGCTACCCGCCGCGGACGAGACGGCGGGCCTGGCCGAGTACACCGACGTCGCGGTGGCCGCGCTCGACGGGAGGCCTGACCCGGTCGTCGTCGCGCAGTCGATGGGGGCCTTCACCGGGCCGCTGGTCTGCGCCCGGATCCCGACCCGGCAGCTCATCCTGGTCAACCCGATGGTGCCGGCGCCCGGGGAGAGCGGTGCCGAGTGGTGGGGCGCGACGGACCTCCAGCAGGCCCGCAAGGACGCCGGGTTCGGGGAGCTCGACATGGTCGAGGACTTCTTCCACGACGTCCCGGCGGACGTCACCGCGGAGGCGATGGCGGGTGGGGAGCAGCCGCAGTCGGACTACTCGTTCTCCCAGCCGTGGCCGCTGGCGGCCTGGCCGGACGTGCGGACCGCGGTGGTCCAGGGCGTCGACGACCGGCTGTTCCCGCTGGAGTTCCAGCGCCGCGTCACCCGCGAGCGGCTCGGGCTGCCGGTGCACGAGTCACCCGGCGGGCACCTGAGCGCGCTGAGTCGGCCGGTGGAGCTCACGGACGTCCTGCTGGACCTGGTGACCCGCGGGTAGCCGCTGTTTGAGAGGCTTGCGCGGTGGCACGTTATGTCGCGCATGTCCCGCTGCGCTGGACCGACCAGGACTCCTACCGCCACGTCAACCATGCCCGCACGGTCACGCTGCTGGAGGAGGCCCGGATCGGGCTGCTGTTCACCGAGGCGACCGCGGCGGGCGTCGGCACCTTCGGCAGCGGGCTGCTGGTCGCGGGCCTGGAGGTGGACTTCCGGCGGCAGATCCCCTACGGCGTCGAACCGCTGCGGGTGACGATGGCGGTGCGGCAGCTGCGCGCGGCCTCCTTCACGATCGACTACGACCTGCACGGCGGCGCGGCGCCCGACTCGCCCGTCGCGGCCGTCGGCGTGACCCGGATGGCGATGGTGGACCTGGACGCCGGCCGGCCCCGCCGGCTGACCCCCGAGGAACGGGCGTTCCTGCAGCGGTGGGACGACACCCCGGCGGTCGTGTCGTGACGCTGCGACTCGCCGACACCTCCGAGCGCGATGATCTCGGTGCCTTCACCGCGCGCGTCGTGCGGCTCGACCAGGCGGGGCAGGTCCGGCTCCGGGCCTCGGCGGACCGCGTGACGGCGTGGGCCGCGACCCCGTTCGACGTGCTGGCCACCCGGTCCGTGCGGGGCGTGATGGAGCCGGACGACGTCACCGTCGACGCGACCGCCCTGCTCACCGCGCTGGCGGTGGACCGCTCCGAGGCGATCGACATCGGCCCCGGCTTCGGGCTGTGGGCCGGGGAGCTGCCCCCGGAAGAGGGCTGGTCGCTCGTCGACGACGTCCCGGCCGACGAGCTGGAGCGGCTCACCGAGCGGGGCCTCGCGCTCGCCCGGGAACACGGGAGCGCGCACGGCCCGCCGTCGTCCCTGCTGGACCAGACGGTGCTCACCGTGTCCGGCTCGGGCGCGCGGGGCGGGGTGAAGGTGCCGATGCGGGCGCTGTTCGCGCTGTCCGGGATGGGGTTCCTCGGGGGAGCGGACACCGGCGCGGGCCCGGAGGGTGAGGCACCGTTCGTCCGGATCTCCGCCACGGGCTCCTGGATGCGCCTCGACGCCCGTTTCGGCGCGGTGGTGCGGCGCCGGATCACGAGCCTGCCGCTCTTCACGTAGCCCCGCGCCGTGGGCAGGAAAGCCACCCTCCCGCCGGAATCCGGCGTCACGGTGGCTTTCCTGCCGGTCAGATGAGCCAGGCCGCCGCGTTCGGCGGGAGCTCCCCGCTCCGCAGGGGGGTGCTGGTCAGCAGGACGTCCCCCGGGGGCAGGGGCACCGGGACCGTGCTCGCGTTCAGGGCGCAGGTCAAGGTCGAGGCGCTGCGGCGGAAGGCGAAGCAGCCGGGCGGCGCGCCGTACCACTCGACGGACCCGCCGGTGAAGCCCGGATGGTTCGCGCGCAGGTCCAGGGCGCGGCGGTAGAGCGACAGCATCGAGCTCACGTCCTCCAGCTGCGACGCCGCGGCGAGCCGGCCGTACTCCGGGGGCATCGGCAGCCAGGGGTCCCCGGTGCTGAAGCCGTGGCCGGGCGGGGCGTCGTCCCAGGGCATCGGGACCCGGGCGCCGTCGCGGCCGCGGTCCGTGTGCCCGGAACGCTCCCACCTCGGGTCCTGCAGGACCTCGTCGGGCAGCGCGACGTCCGGCAGGCCGAGCTCCTCGCCCTCGTACAGGTACACCGAGCCCGGCAGGGCCAGGGTGACCATCGCCATCGCCCGCGCCCGCGCGGTCCCGACCGCGCCGCCCCCGTAACGCGTGACCGCCCGGGGGGCGTCGTGGTTGCCGAGGGTCCAGGTGGGTTCGGCGCCGACGCTCGCGAAGGTCCGCAGGGTGCGGTCGATCGCGGCCCGGACGTCGTCCGCCCGGAACGGGGCGTTCCGCAGCCGGAAGTCGAAGGCCTGGTGCAGCTCGTCGCGCCGGAGGTAGCGGGCGAACGCCTCGTCGTCGTTGACCAGGACCTCGCCGACGGCCATCCGGCCCGGGTAGTGGTCGATCACGTTGCGGATCAGCCGGTGCACGTCGTGCACGCCCGGGTCGTCGAAGCGCGGGTCGTTGTCCCGGTCCCCGAGCGGTGTCCAGCCGGGCTGGCGCAGGTCGTCCGGCAGGGTCTCCGGCTTCGCCATCCCGTGGGCGACGTCGACGCGGAAGCCGTCGACCCCGCGGTCCGCCCAGAACCGCAGGGTCTTCTCCAGGTCCGCCCAGACCTCCGGGTTGGTCCAGTTCAGGTCCGGCTGCTCGGAGCTGAAGAGGTGCAGGTACCACTCGCCCGGCTCGCCCTCGGGCCCCGGCACGTGCGTCCACGCCGGGCCGCCGAAGACGCTGCGCCAGTTGGTGGGGGGCTCGGCCGCCCCGGGCCCGCGGCCCGGGCGGAAGTGGTAGCGGGCCCGCTCGGGACTGCCCGGGGCGGACGCCAGCGCCGCGCGGAACCACTCGTGCTCCGTCGACGTGTGGTTACCGATCAGGTCCACGACCACCCGGATCCCGTGCCGGTGCGCCTCGGCCAGCAGGGCGTCGAACGCCTCGAGGTCACCGAACAGCGGATCGACGTCCCGCGGGTCCGCCACGTCGTAGCCGTGGTCCACCATCGGCGAGCGGTAGAACGAGCTCAGCCAGAGCGCGTCGACGCCCAGGAGCTCCAGGTAGCCGAGCCGGCTGCGGATGCCGTCGAGGTCCCCGACGCCGTCTCCGTCGGAGTCGGCGAAGCTACGGACGTAGACCCCGTAGACGACCGCCTCCTGCCACCACCGCACGGCGCCATCCTGCCAAATCCAGGGCCCGGAATCCCGTTTCCTAGAGCTGCGAGTTGACCATGCTGGCTGCTGCGTACTCCAGGTAGCTCCACAGTTGCGCACGGTGTGGTTCGTCCAGCCCGGCCTCGTCGACGGCGATCCGCATGCAGCGCAGCCACGCGTCCCGCTCGATCGGGCCGATCGTGAACGGGGCGTGCCGCATGCGCAGACGGGGGTGTCCGCGCTGGTCCGAATAGGTGCGCGGACCGCCCCAGTACTGCTCCAGGAACATCCGGAAGCGGTCCTCGGCCGGGCCCAGGTCCTCCTCCGGGTACAGCGGCCGGAGGATCTCGTCGACGGCGACCTGCTCGTAGAAGCGGTGGACGATCTGGTGGAAGACCTTCCCCCCACCTACCTCGGCATAGAAGTTCTGCGGTGCGCTCACGACCCCATCCTCCCCGATCAGGCCGGCTTCGCGCCGTCGGCCGTCGCGCGGGCACCGAACGGGGCCGGGCGAGGCATGCGGTGCTCGTCGAACTCGTCGGCGATCGCGGCGTTGAGGGCACGCTGCACGGCGAACTGCCGGCCCGGGTTGACCTTGACGGTGAGCCGCAGGGTGACGCCGTCCGCCGTCACCTTCTCGATGCCCAGCACCACGGGCGGCTCCAGCACGTCGGAGGCGATGTCCTCGCCCTGCACGCGCTGCGAGGCCACCCGGCCCGCCAGCTCGGAGGCCTCGGTCATGTCCGCGGTGTGCGCGAGCGGGAGGTCGATGACCGCGACCGCGTAGCCCTGCGACTTGTTGCCGACGCGCAGGATCTCGCCGTTGCGGACGTACCAGACGGTGCCCTGGACGTCTCGGACCGTGGTGATCCGCAGCCCCACGGACTCGACGACGCCGCTGGCCTCGCCCAGATCCACGATGTCCCCGACGCCGTACTGGTCCTCCAGGAGCATGAACATCCCGGACAGGAAGTCCCGCACCAGGTTCTGCGCCCCGAAACCGACGGCGATGCCGACGATCCCGGCCGACGCGAGGATCGGCCCGAGCGCCACCCCGAACTCGGCGAGGATCATGACCGCGGCGATCAGCAGCACCACCGCGGAGGTGATCGAGCGCAGGACCGAGCCGATCGTGCGGGCCCGCTGCGTGCGCCGCGCCGTGGCCACCGCGTTCGCCCCGGCCCGCAGCCGTTTGGGGGCGCGGCCGAGCAGCTTGCTGACCCGTCCGGCCGTCGCACCCTCGACGAGCCGGCTGATCGCGCGGTGCAGCAGCCCCCGGACGGTCAGGGCGACCAGCAGGATCAGGATGATCCGCAGGACGGGGGTGACGACGGTGTCCGCGGTCGCGGCGAGCGCGTCGTTGTTCGTCCACTGGTAGAAGCGGGCGCACCAGCTGCCCGCGACGGCGGCGCAGGTCGGCGGTTCGGCGAGGACGGCCTGCACGGCGTCGGGGATCACCATCGGGCGCATCGTCATGTCAGCTCCAGACCGGTGTGCGCGGCGAGGAAGGCGAGCGTGTCCACCGACAGGGCGACGCTGCGGGAGATCGAGCGGGCGCCGTGCCCCACGTCGGTCTCGCGGCGGAACAGCACGGGACGGGTGTCGGGGTCCCCGGTGGTGGCGTGCTGCAGCGCCGCGCACATCTTGCGCGCGTGCAGCGGGTCCACCCGGGAGTCCGACTCGAACACGGTGAACAGCACCGCGGGGTAGCAGGTGCCGTCCTGCACGTGGTGGTACGGCGAGTAGGAGAGCAGCCAGCCGAGCTCCTCGGCGTCCGCCGCGGTGCCGTACTCGTCGTTCCAGGTGCGGCCGAGGGAGAACTCCTCGTAGCGCACCATGTCCAGCAGCGGCGCCGAGCAGACGACCGCACGGTAGAGGTCCGGGCGCTGCACGAGCGCGGCCCCGACCAGCAGCCCGCCGTTCGACCCGCCGGAGATCCCCAGCTGTGCCGCGGTCGTCGTGCCGGAGGCGATCAGGGACTCCACGGCGGCGTGGAAGTCGTCGAAGACGTTCTGCTTCCGCCCGCGGTTGCCCGCGCGGTGCCACTCCTCGCCCTCCTCGCCGCCGCCGCGCAGGCTGACCAGCGCGTACGCGCCGCCCGCCGCGACCCACGCGAGCGCCGACGACGTGTAGGACGGCTCGCGGCTGATGCCGAACCCGCCGTAGCCGGTGACCATCGCCGGCCACGGGCCGTCCCCGGTGGCGGGGGTGACGACGAACATCCGCACGGTCGTGCCGTCCCGGGAGGTGAACTCGCGCTGTGCGGAGCGCACCTCCGGGACCTCGACGACGCCCGGTGCGGTGCTCTCCAGGACCGTCTCCCCGGACGTGCGCTCGTACCGGTGCACCTGCGGTGGCGTGACGAGGTCCGTCCAGCCGATCCACAGCGTGCCGTCGCGCTCCGGGGTGTCCCGGTCCGGCACGGTCAGCCCGGTCAGCGAGCCGGTGCCGGGCAGCGGCACCGTGCCCTGCGGGCTCCCGTCGACGCCGTGCAGGGCCAGCTCCGCGACGGCGTGCCGGGCGCGGGCGAGCACGAGCTGCGGCTCCTGCCCGCTCCCGGGCGCCGGCTCGAACCAGCGGACCCCCTCCAGGACGGACTCCGGGTCCTCCGGCACGAGGTCTTGCCAGTGCTCGCGGCCGGGCGTGCGGGGATCGGTGACGGCGAGCCTCCAACGCGGGGCGCGGTCCGTGGTGTGCACGTAGAGCCGGCCGTCCCGTTCGACCCAGCAGACGGCCCGGACGTCGTCGGCCTGGGTGAGGATCGGGGTCAGCTCCGGCGCGCCGCGCTCCGGGACCTCGGCGATCCACACGCTGTCCCGCCGGGCCGTGCCGATGTTCGCGCTGAGGACCAGCCACCGGCCGTCCCGGGAGACCCGCACGCCGTAGTAGGTGTGGTCGTCGTAGAGGCCCGGGCCGGTGACCAGCGTGTCCTGCTCGGTCGGGGTGCCGACGCGGTGCCGCCAGATCCGGCGGTGGAAGTCGTCCTGGCCCTCGCCCATCTCGCCGGGGGCGACCTTGCGGACGAAGAAGTACTCCTCACCACCCGGCATCCAGGCGACCGCGGAGTAGCGGCAGCGGTCGATCGGGCCCTCGACGAGCTCTCCGGAACCGACGTCCAGGACGTACAGCACGCTCTGCTCGTCGCCCCCGGCGGAGACCTGGTAGGCGACCCGGCGGCCCTCGAGGTCCGGCACCCAGGTGTCCAGCGTGGTGAGCCCCGTGGGGTCCAGCGCCATCGGGTCCAGCAACGCCTTCTCCACGCCGTCCGGGCCGCGGGTGTAGATCACCGCGTGCTCCTGGCCGGGCTCGCGGCGGGAGAAGAACGCCCGCCCGGCCCGCCAGAGCGGCACGGAGATCGAGCCGGCGGACAGGAGGGCGCGCAGCCGGGCGGCGAGGGCGTCCCGGCCGGGCAGGGCGTCGAGGTCGCGCCGGGCGAGCTCGTCCTGTGCGGCCGACCACTCGCGGGTGCGCGGGTCCTCGGCGTCCTCGAGCCAGCGGTAGGGATCGGCGACCGGATGCCCGTGCAGGTCCTCGACGAGATCGAGGCGTTCGGCGCCCGGGTAGGGACGGGTCTGGTCGGGCGTGCTCACGCGTCGGGAGCGTACGTCACCCGATCAGGCCGGCCCCTGGGCGGTTCGGTCGCCGCCGTGTCCTCAGGGCCGCCGGAGGGTCAGCTCGTCGAGCTCCGCGCCGGTCAGCTCGGTGGTGACGTGCGCGTCCGGCCGGCCCGGCGCGATCGCCAGCGCCATCCCGCCGACCTGCACGCGGACCCGGCCGGGGGACGCCTCGACGATGGTCACCGGCTCGCCCCGGAACCACCAGCGCTCCAGCAGCACCCCGAGCCCGAGCCGGTGCAGCTCGGCCACGGCCGATCCCTCGTCCGCGGCCGTGCCGAGCTCGCCGCCGAACACGGTGAGGTAGCGCCAGGAGCCCGCGGGCTCCGGCTCCACGAAGCCGATCAGCTCGCCGTCGTCCCGGCGGACCTCGGTGCGGTGCGTGGCCATGGTGCTGTGCTCCCCGGGGGCGTCGATGATCGGTCCGGGTCAGCGTGCGGTGCGGAGCGCGTGCGGCGCCACGGGTTTATCGCGGGTTCACCGAGCGGCGACGTGCCGGGGGACGGCGGAGCCCGCGGGGACGTGCTCGTCGGGGAGCGGGCTCCCGAACGTCGGGGTGATCGGGACGACGCCGGCCCAGACCTCGTCCGTGATGTCCTCCGCATCGTCCTTCGGCGGCCCGGTGCGGACCTTCACGCTGGCCTCGGTGAGGTCCATCGCGAGGACGGCGGTGGCGGCCATCTCGCGGCGGGACGGCTCGCGCGCGTACTCCCAGGAGCCGGGGGCGAGGTGCTCGACGATCGCGCGCAGGGCGTCCCACCGCTCGGTCTCGTCGGTCACCAGCCGCGCGGACCCGTGCACCACCGCGCTGCGGTAGTTCATCGAGAAGTGGAACACGGAGCGGGCGTAGACGATCCCGTCGAGATGGGTGACCGTGAGGCAGGCGGGCATCTCGGCCACGTCGCTCCCGTCCACGCGGGGACGGAGCCACCGCGCCCCCGACGAGCCGTGCACGTAGATCGTGGAGCCGATCCGGCCGTAGCCGGTCGGGATCACGACCGGTGCGGCGTCCGCGACGAACCCGAAGTGGCAGACCAGACCCGAGTCCAGCACGGCGTAGAGGTCCGCGCGGTCCGTGCGGCCGCGTTCCCGGGACCGGCCGATCGTGCTGCGGGGGGTGGGGGAGAGGGGTGTGGTGGTCACCCTGTCAGTCTGGGCGCCACGGTGGCATCCTGGCAGGGCCATTCCGGAGGAGATCGAGGAGGCCATTCGACGTGGACGTCCCGCCGATCGTGCTCGACCGCGCCGGCGGTGAGCCGCTGGCCGCCCAGCTGGCCGCGGCCCTCCGGGGTGCGGCCGCCGGGGGAGCACTGCGGGCGGGGGACCGCCTGCCCTCGACCCGGGCGCTCGCCGCGACGCTCGGGCTCAGCCGGACGGTCACGTCCGCGGCGTACGAGCAGCTGCTGGCCGAGGGCTGGGTGGAGGGCCGGGTCGGCGCGGGCACCTACGTGACGACGGCGCCGCCCGCCTCGCCCGCCCCCGCCCCGGCCCGCGCGGCAGCGGGAGGCAGCGCCGGCGGGCTCGTCATGATGCGGGCCGGCGTCCCCTGCACCGAGGTGCTGGACCGCGGGGCCTGGCGCCGGGCCTGGCGGGCCGCGGCGGACCCCGCGCCGGACGCCGAACCCAGGCCGGAGGGGCTGCCGGAGTTCCGGGCCGCCGTCGTCGAGCATCTGCTGCGGCACCGAGGGCTGCCCGCGGCCCCGGAGGACGTCCTGGCCACCGGGGGCAGTACCGGGGCGATCGCCGAGATCGCGCGGACCCTTCCGGCGGGCTCCGCCGTCGCCGTCGAGGACCCGGGGTACCAGCGGGCGGTGGGCGGGCTCCGGGCCGCCGGGCTGCGGGTGGTGCCGGTGCCGGTGGACGAGGCGGGGCTGGTCGTCGAGGCGCTCCCGGCCGGACTCGCGGCCGTCTACTGCACCCCGGCGCACCAGTTCCCGCTCGGGGGGCGGCTGCCCGCGGCCCGCCGGGTGGCGCTGGTCGAGCGGGCGCGCGCGGACGGGTTCGTCGTCCTCGAGGACGACTACGACGGCGAGCTGCGCTACGACGTGGCCCCGTTGCCGCTGCTCGCGGCGCTCGGGCCGGACATCGTCGCGCACCTGGGGACCGCCAGCAAGATCCTGACCCCGACGCTCGGCGCCGGCTGGCTCGTCGCCCCGCGGGCGCTGCGGGAAGCCGTGGCGCGGCAGCGGGACCGCACCGGGACGCGGCCCGCCCCGGCCGGGCAGCGGGTGTTCACGGCCTTCGCGGCGTCCGGGGACCTGGCCCGGCACCTGCGCCGGGTGCGTCGCGAGCTGGCGGGGCGGCGGGCGGAGGTCGTCGAGGCGCTGGCCGGGATCGCGGTGCGGGGGGACGAGGCGGGCGCGCACGTCGTCATCGGACTGCCGGACGTCACGGCGGAACGGACCGTGCTCGACGCGGCCGAGGCGGCCGGGATCGCGCTGGACGGGCTGCAGCGCCACCTGGTCACCCCCGCTCCCGGGCCGGCGGCCTCGACGGCGGGGATCGTGCTGGGCTACGCGGGCTCGACCCGGGCGGAGCTGCGGGCGGCGCTGCCGGCCGTCGCGACGATCCTCCGCGCGGCACTATCGGATGCTCCCGACGCTCGCTAGCGTCGGGCACACACCACCCCGCAACGACGCGAGAGGCCCAGACACGATGACGCGCAGCCCGGCCGATGTGCTCGACCACCACCTGAAAGCCCTCAACGCCGGGGATCTGGACGAGCTCGTCGCGGACTACGCGCCGGACGCGGTCCTGATCACCTCCGGCGCGGTCGCCACCGGGCACGAGGAGATCCGGGCGACGTTCGCGTCGATCGGGGAGAACCTGCCGGGCGCGGTGTTCACGACGAGCACGGTCACGGAGGCGAACGGCGTGATCCTGCTGGAGTGGACGCTGGAGGCCGACGCGGTGACCGCGTCCGACGGCATCGACACCGTGGTCGTCGTCGACGGCCTG
The DNA here is from genome assembly GCA_025869365.1 of Pseudonocardia sp. Classification (GTDB taxonomy): domain Bacteria; phylum Actinomycetota; class Actinomycetes; order Mycobacteriales; family Pseudonocardiaceae; genus Pseudonocardia. Next base: position 13,620 of record JAOZVV010000133.1, on the reverse strand, counting down.
ATCACGGCGCAGACCGCCCGGTTCACCCCCGTGCCGCGCTGACGGGTTCCCGGGTGGCGACGAGACCCGAGCTCCCCCCGGAGAGTCCCCGCTGGGGACACGGGACCCTGCGGGACAGCGCCGGACAGATCGTCCACTACACCCGTGGCGGCAGCGGCCCGGCGGTCGTCTGCCTGCACGGCTGGCCCGGGTTCTGGATCGACTACCGGTGGCTTCGGCCGCTGCTGGAGGCCGAGGCCGACGTCGTCGCGATCGACTTCCGCGGCTTCGGCGGCTCGATGGACACCGACATGCACCCGGACCGTTTCGGCCGCGCGGACCAGGTCGGCGTGGTTCGTGACGTGCTCGACGCGCTGGACATCCGGCAGGCCGTGCTCGTGGGCTACGACGTGGGCTCCTCGGTCGCGATCCAGCTCGCGCGGGAGTCCCCGGAGCGGGTCACCGGTCTCGTGCTCGGCAACCCGGTGCACCCGGCGTCCGTTCCGCTCGCGCTGGAGCCGGACCGGCGCGGGGAGTTCTGGTACCAGGACTTCCACCGGCTCCGGCTCTCCAGCGAGCTCGTCGACGGGAACCGGGCCGCGGTCCTGCACTACCTGCGGCACTTCTACGGGCACTGGGGCAGCCGGCCGTCGGCCTTCCGCCAGGACCACCTCGAGGACCTGGTGCGTGCCTACGCCCGCAGGCACGCGTTCTCGCGAAGCGTGAACTGGTACCGCTCGGGCTCGTCGGCGGTCTTCGCGGCGCTCGCGGCCCGGGACGCGGAGTTCCCGCCGCCGGTCACGGTGCCCGCGGCGGTGGTCTGGGGCGCGGCGGACCCGCTGTTCCCGCCGGCCTTCGCGGAGGGCCTGGAGCGCACCCTGCCGGACCACACCCTCACGATGCTGCAGGACGTGGGCCACTTCGTCCCGATCGAGGCGCCGGAGGAGGTGGCCGAGGCGGTCCGCCGGTTCCTGTAGCAGGTTCAGGAAAGCCACATTCATGTAAGGGGTTTACATGAATGTGGCTTTCCTGAACTCAGCCAAGGCCCGGTCAGTCGCCCGCGACCGGCGTCCGGGCGGTCCGGGGCTCGCCCACCGCGGCGAGCTGCACGTCCGCGGTGACCGTCCCCGATCCCGTGAGGTCCACCCGCGCGACGCCGGGCAGGTGCACGCTCGTGGTGACCGTGTAGGTGCCGGCGAGCAGCTCCGGGACGCGGTAGACGCCGTCCGGCCCGCTCGTGGTGGTCGCGACGACCGTCCCCTCGCGGTCCACGACCGTGACCATCGCGTCCGGGAGCGGTCGCCCGTCCGGTGCGCTGACCCGGCCGGCGAGGCCCCCCGCGGCCGCGATCGCGAGCTCGACGGGGACCGAGGTCTCGGCGACGACGTGGACGGACGTCGCGCGGGGCGCCCGGCCCGCGACGGTGGCCGTGATCGTGGTCGGCCCGACCGGCAGCCCGTCCATCCGGAAGGTGCCGTCCCGGCCGGTCACGGTCCGGCCGGTGAGCCGCCCGGCCGCGTCGAGCGCGAGCACGGTGACGTCCGGGAGGCCCGCCGGGGCGGTGCCCGAGCGCACGATCCCGTGGACCGCGCCGTCCCCGCGCAGGGCGAAGTCCTGCTGGGCGCCGCGGCCGTTGAGGGTGACCGCGACGACCTCCGGCCGGAACCCCGGGGCGGTCGCGACGACCATGAACGTGCCGGTGCCGAGCCCGGCCAGCGCGTAGCCGCCGGCGGGGTCGACCTCGGCGCGCCCGACCTGGTGCCCGTCCGGCGCGGTGACGGTGACGACGCCCTGGGCGACCGCGGTGCCGTGCGGCGTGCGCAGGGATCCCACGACCGTCCCCGGCGCACCGGGTTCGGTCCCGGCCCCGAGCGGGTTCGGGGCCCCGACCGGCGCGGCGGCCGTCGGCCCGGTGCCCGCGGTGGGGTTCCGGTGGAGGCCCTCCTCGTCGACGAGCTCACCCCCCTCGGCGGCCAGCTCGGCGCCGACGGGCTCGTGCTGCGTCGCCCCGAGGTTCCGCTTCCCGGTCAGCGCCGACGCGACGGCGGCGACGAGGCAGGCGGCGACGGCGAACCAGAACGCCGCGGTGAGGCCGTCGGAGAACGGGCCGGAGATCAGGTTCGGGAAGAAGCTGCGCCCGGTGAGGAACGCGGCCTGGTCCGGCGGGATGACGTTCAGGACGTTGCCGAGCAGTTGCTGGACGGGGTTGTAGCCGAGGAACGCGGCGAACAGGACGCCGACGGGCGGCAGGTCCGCGATGCGGCTCGCGTCGGCCGCGGGCACGCCGTTCTGCAGCAGCCCGCTCTCCATCACCGACGGCAGGTGCGAGGACAGCCCGGCGATCATCAGGCTGAAGAAGAAGCCGATCGACAGCACCATCGCGGAGTTCTGGAACGTCGCGGTCATGCCGGCGCCGGCACCCCGGGCGTTCGGCGGGAGCGCGTTCATGATCTCCGCCCGGTTCGGCGAGGCGAACAGGCCCATGCCGATCCCGTTGAGCAGCAGGATCAGCGCGAAGAGCCAGTAGTCGAAGTCCACCGGCAGGATCTCCAGGAGCACGAAGCTCACGGCGGTGACCACCATGCCGCCGGAGGTGAACCACCGGGCGCCCCACCGGTCCGAGAGCCAGCCGGACAGCGGTGCCGAGACGAGGAAGCCGACGGTCAGGGGCAGCATGTAGATGCCGGCCCACAGCGGCGTCTGCTCGAAGCTGTAGCCGTGTTGCGGCAGCCAGATGCCCTGCAGCCAGATGATCAGCACGAACTGCAGGCCGCCGCGCCCGAGCGAGGCGAGGAGGTTCGCGATGTTGCCCAGTGTGAAGGGGCGGTTCCTGAACAGCGAGAGCTCGAAGAGGGGCTTCGCCACCCGGGTCTCGATGAACCCGAAGAGGATCAGCACCGCGACGCCGCCGATGATGCAGCCGAGCACCATCGGGCTCGTCCAGCCCATCGTGTGCCCGCCGTAGGGCTGGATGCCGTAGGTGATCCCCACCAGCACGGCGACGAGACCCACCGCGAAGGTGATGTTGCCCCACCAGTCCATCTTGGCGGGCTGGCGGCGGCCGTTGTCCTTGAGCTTGAGATAGGCCCAGATCGTCCCGAACACCCCGAACGGGACGGACACGAAGAAGACGAGGTGCCAGTTCACCGGTCCGAGCAGGCCGCCGATGACCAGGCCGAGGAACGAGCCGGCGATCGCGGCGACGCCGTTGATGCCCAGGGCCGTCCCGCGTTGGTGCACGGGGAACGCATCGGTGAGGATCGCGCTCGAGTTCGCCATCAGGAAGGCGCCGCCGACGCCCTGCACGATGCGCCACCCGATCAGCCAGATCGCGGCCGCGTCGCCCTGCTGCCAGGTGATCCCCAGGAAGACCGACGCGACCGCGAAGATCGCGAAGCCGACGTTGTACATGCGGACGCGGCCGAACATGTCCCCGAGCCGGCCGAAGCCGACCACCAGCACCGCGGTGACCACGAGGAAACCCATGATCATCCACAGCAGGTAGCTGGTGTTGGAGGACTCCAGCGGGTCGATCCCGATGCCCCGGAAGATGTCCGGCAGGGCGATGAGCACGATCGACGAGTTGATCGTCGCCATCAGCATGCCCAGCGTGGTGTTGGACAGCGCGATCCACTTGTACCGGGGGTCGGGATCGTCCTGACCGTTCCCGGCCCGATCGAGAACTGCCGATTCGGTTGGCACGGAGCCTCCTACCCGAGACGCGGACGAGATTAGTTGTCTCAGGCTAACCGTTGCGTCGCGCCACGGTCGACCCGAAGGTTCCCGGCCGGGCCGTGTGATCCCCCACAGGTGATCCCCTACAGCGGGGGTCAGGCGTTGCCGTACACCCGCTCCGGCGTCACCAGCACGGCGACCCGGCCCTCCTCGCGCATCACGCGGTCGTAGGTGTCCCAGTCCTCGTGGGTGCCGCCCGCGGCCTCGAAGACCGCCCGCAGCAGCAGGCGCAGGGACTCCGCGTCGACGTCCCCGGGGCCGACCAGCTCCGAGGGGCCGTCCACCGCGGCCCACCGCCAGCCGGCCCGCCACAGCACCGAGGTGGCCGGCCGCGCCCGCAGGTTGCGCAGCTTCACCGGGCCGTAGGTGACGTAGCCGACGACGGGTTCGCCGTTCGTCGGATGGGCCAGGACGCCGGCGTTGACCAGGGACGAGTGGGGCGTGCCGTCGGCCCGTACGACCGTCACGCTCGCGAGGCCGTTCTCCTTGCGGACGAGATGGCGGACGGCTTCCAGATCCTGTGCGCTCACCGGGGGAGTGTGGCACGCGCCACCCGGGTGACCGGTGCCCTACGCTCGCCGGTCATGAGCGACGCCGAGCTTGACACTGACGCGGGGCCGGAGCGGACCGATCGTGTGCGCGTGGCCGTCGTCTTCGGGGGCCGCAGCTCGGAGCACGCGATCTCCTGCGTCTCCGCCGGGAGCGTGCTGGGACACCTGGACCGGGAGCGGTTCGACGTCGTCCCGGTCGGCATCGCGCGGGACGGCTCCTGGGTCGTCGGGACGGACGACCCGGAGCGCCTGAGGATCTCGGGGCGCAGCCTGCCCGAGGTCGACGCGTCCGCGGCCGCGGTCGTCCTGCCCGGGGACCCGACGCGCGGCGGTCTGGTCCGGCTGGACCCGCAGCACGCCGGCGAGGTGTTCGCGGGCGTCGATGTCGTGTTCCCCGTCCTGCACGGGCCCTTCGGCGAGGACGGCACGGTGCAGGGGCTGCTGGAGATGGCCGGGCTGCCCTACGTCGGGGCCGGGGTGTTCGCCAGCGCCGCGGGCATGGACAAGGAGTTCACCAAGAAGCTCCTCGCCGCGAACGGGATCCCGGCCGGGCGGCTCGTCGTCCTGCGCCGCGACGTCCCGACGCTCACCGCCGCGCAGCGCGCGGACCTCGGCCTGCCGGTCTTCGTGAAGCCCGCCCGCGCCGGCTCGTCCGTCGGGATCACCCGGGTCACGGACTGGGCGGAGCTCGACGCCGCGATCGCCGCCGCCCGCGAGCACGACCCGAAGGTGCTGGTGGAGGCCGCCGTCGTCGGTCGGGAGATCGAGTGCGGGGTGCTCGAGATGCCGGACGGCACGCTGCGCGCCAGCCTGCCCGCCGAGATCCGGCTGGTGAGCAGCACCGCGCAGTTCTACGACTTCGAGGCCAAGTACCTCGACGACGCCTGCGAGTTCGACATCCCCGCCAAGCTCGACGACGCGCTGTCCGACGCGCTGCGGCAGATGGCGATCGACGCCTTCCGCGCCCTGGACTGCCAGGGCCTGGCCCGGGTCGACTTCTTCGTCGGGGAGGACGGCGAGCTGACCGTCAACGAGATCAACACGATGCCCGGCTTCACCCCGATCTCGATGTACCCGCGGATGTGGGCGGAGACCGGCGTCGACTACCCGGCGCTGCTCGCGACGCTGGTGGAGACGGCGCTCGCGCGCGGGACCGGCCTGCGCTGACGGGCTCGTGCGCCGATCCCGGTGTTCCCGCGGCGGTGTCCGCCCACGAGCGCGTCAGCGCACGACGACGGGCGCCTTGGGAAGGGTCGTCGAGATCGCGTCGGACACCGCCTGCAACGGTCCGCTCCCCGCCGTCGCCGGAACGGTGAGCGCGACGTAGACGGGCCGGTCCACCGCGATGTAGGTGGTCAGGGCGGGGTCCGGGGCGTTGTCCGTGAGCGCCAGCCAGCTCACGCCGTTGACGTCCGTGAGCGGGGACGTCGGCACGAGCTCGGCCGGCCGGGGCAGCCCGCAGCGCAGCACCACCGGCCGGGGCGCCGCGGCCCAGGCCGCGATCCCCGCCTCGGACGGGGCCGCGATCGGCCGGGCGGGCAGCGGATCGGGATCGCCGGGGAGCGTGGGGGGCAGCGCCGCGAGCAACGAGGCGCAGCCCGGGGAACCGCCTTCCGTGGCGCCCACCGGGGCGACGGCCAGCGGCCCCGTCTCGGCGACGGGTGCCGCGGCACCGACTGTGCCGCGGCCCCGCAACGTCAGACCCAGGACCGCGACGACGACCGCGAGCAGCACGGGAAGCGCGATCGCGACCACCACCGCCGGCCGTCGCAGGTCCGGTCCGTGCCGCGTGCTCACCTCGGCTCAGCCCAGCTTCACGACCGGGCAGGTGAGCGTCCGGGTGATACCCAGGACGCCCTGTACCCGGGCGACGACGAGCTGGCCCAGCTCGTCGACGGTGTCCGCCTCGGCGCGCACGATGACGTCGTAGGGTCCTGTGACGTCCTCGGCGGAGATCACGCCGCGGATGCCGGAGATCTCTCCGGCGACCGCGGCCGACTTTCCGACCTCGGTCTGGACCAGGATGTAGGCCTGCACCACGGCGTGCCCCTCTCGTTTCTCGCGGTCCGCCGGAGGTTCCCGGCGGAGAGTCGGAAGGGAACGTACCTGAGGAGGAGCGTTTGTCCCCATCGTCGAGCACCCCTCGTGACGCAACCGAGGCGATCGACACACCGGGCGCGAGCCTCGCGGACGTCGGCGAGTTCGGCCTGATCAGCCGTGTCACCCGGGATCGGAGCCAGCCGGCGGCGACGCTCCTGGGCCCCGGTGACGACGCCGCGGTCGTCGCGGCGCCGGACGGCCGGGTCGTCGCGTGCACGGACGTCCTGGTCGACGGCGTCCATTTCCGGCTGGACTGGTCGACCCCGGAACAGGTGGGGCGCAAGGCCGCCGCGGCCAACCTCGCGGACGTCGCGGCCATGGGCGCGGTCCCGACGGGCCTGCTCGTGGGCCTGGCCTGTCCGGCGGACACCCCGTTGCAGACACTCGAGGACCTGGCCTCGGGCCTGTGGGTGGAGGCCGGCCTCGTCGGGGTGGGGGTCGTGGGCGGGGACGTCGCCGCCTCGGCGACGCTGGTGATCTCCGTGACGGCGCTCGGCTCGCTGGAGGGCCGGGCTCCGGTGCTGCGCTCGGGCGCGCGGCCCGGCGACACCGTCGCGGTGTGCGGGCGGCTCGGCTGGTCCGGCGCCGGGTTGGCCGTCCTGACCCGGGGTTTCCGCTCGCCCGGGGCGGTCGTGAACGCCCACCGGGTGCCCGAGCCGCCGTACGCGGCCGGTCCGGTGGCGGCGCGGGCCGGGGCCACGTCGATGATCGACGTCTCGGACGGGCTGCTGGCGGACCTGGGGCACGTCGCCCGGGCGTCCGGGGTGCTCGTCGACCTGTGGTCGGCGACCCTCGAGGTCCCGGCCCGGCTCGTCGACGTCGGCTCCGCACTGGGGGTCGACCCGCTGCACTGGCTGCTGACCGGGGGGGAGGACCACGCGCTGGTCGCCACGTTCCCGCCGGGCGCGCCGCCGCCCGAGGGCTGGACGGTGATCGGTGCCGTCTCCACCGGCGAGCCCGGGGTGCTGGTGGACGGGCAGACCTACGAGGGCGACGGGGGCTGGGAGCACTTCAGCCGCTGAGGAGGGTGTGCCCGTTGACCTGATCGCAACACCGCGCGGGCAAGCTTCCGGGCGTGACCCCTCTGCCCGTGCCCTCGCTGCTGGTTCACGGCGCGACGCTGCTCACCCTCGACCCGGACCGGCCGGACCCGTTCGTCGGCTGGTTCACCGTCGGCGACGACGGCCGGCTGAGTGCGGTCGAGGAGGGTGCGCCGCCGTCGGGGACGGCGGCGACGCGCACGGTCGACGCCACCGGGATGATCGTCGCGCCCGGGTTCGTCTCCGCGCACAGCCACCTGTTCACCTCGGGCTCGCGCGGGCTCGGCATGGACCAGTCGCTCTACGGCTGGATCGAGGCGATGACGGCCTACACCGAGAAGGCCGACGCCGAGGACATCTACTGGACCACCCGGCACGGCGCCCAGGACTTCCTGCGCAACGGCATCACCACCGCCTACGACTTCACCGACGCCGGGCTGGTGTTCGAGGCGACGTCCAGCTCGTCGTCGAGCTACAGCAACGCCGTCCCGGCCGTGGAGTACCAGCACGCCCAGCTGCGCGCCAAGGCCGACGCCGGGCTGCGGCACGTCCACAGCGTGATGCTCGCGCAGGGCGAGTTCGATCTCGGCGAGGCGCTCGCGCACGTCGACGAGACCGTCGCGCGGGCCGCGGACTACGCGGACCACCCGACCCACCTCGGGCTCGCCGTCAGCGGGACCGTGCAGTGGGCGGACTCACCGGCCACCGCCGAGCTGGAGGTCGCGGCCATGCGCCGCGCAGGGATCATGAACCAACCGCACTTCCTGGAGACCCCGCACGGGATCGCGGAGCAGCAGGCCAAGTTCGGCTGGTACCGGGACGCGGGCGCGCTCGGCCCCGATCTCGTGTTCGGGCACTTCATCCAGACCAGCCCGGAGATCATCGCCGAGGCCGCCGCCGCGGGCTGCGGGATGAGCTGGCAACCGATGTCCAACGGGCGGCTCGCGTCCGGCGTCGCGTCGATCCCGGAGATCCGGGCGGCGGGGATGCGCGTGGGCGTGGGCCTGGACGACCAGTCCTGCACGGACAACTCGGACCCGTTCGCCAACACCCGGTTCGGGATGTACCTGCTGCGCGCGACCCGCAACGACCCGTCCGTGATGCCGGTGCGGGACATGCTCGAGCTGCACACCCGGGGCTCCGCGGAGATCCTGGGCGTCGACGAGCACGTGGGCACGCTGCGCGTCGGGCGGTACGCGGACTTCCTCGTCGTCGATCCGCGGGACCCGGACACCGGCCCCGTCTGGGACACCTACGGGACGTACGTGCTGGCCTGCACGTTGCGCAACCTCAAGCAGGTGTGGTCCGGCGGGCGCCTCGTCGCGGAGGGCTCGACGCTCACCGACCCGCAGGCGGGGCAGGTGAGCGCCGAGACGCACGCGCGGATGCGGCGCCTCGCCGAGGCGGTCAGCCCCTCCTGAGCAGCCGCCGCCAGCCCTTGCGTTCGGTGATCGGGAACGACCGCTGCGGCTGCGGGTAGGCGGGCGGCTCGGCGCCGGGCGGGGGCGGGACCGGGACGGACGCCGGGGTGAGGTCACGCAGGGTCGCGGGGGCGAGTGCCGGCAGGGTCGCGGGCTGCTCCGGGGCCTTCTCCCGGTTCTCGTCGTGGCGGTTCTCGTCCTGTGGCGCCGCCGCCCCGGGTGTCGATCCGGTCGGGTCGTCCCCGCCGGGTTCCGGGGCGCCCGGGCTCGCCGGGGCCGGGCTGGTGGTGCGCCGGGGAACCGGCGAGGGTCGCGGGCGGAAGTAGGCGGTCCGCAGCGCTGCGTCCTGGGGGTCGGTCGGGGCGGTCGTCTCCGGGGAGTCGGGGGTCGTGCTCACGGCCCGCTATCGCGCTCCGCTCACGGCCCGTTACGCCGTGCAGGTGGGGCCGGTGCGCCCACGCGCGCCGTTCCGCCCCACGCGCGCGGTCGACGGTGCGCGTGGCGACGGACCGCGCGCGTACGACGTCCCGGTGCGGGGGGTCACGGCAGCATCCAGCCCAGGACCGGGGTGGACTGCAGGTAGATCAGGATCGCGAGGACCAGCAGCATCCCCAGGCTCCAGCCGAGGATCTTCCGCAGGATCAGGCCCTCCTGGCCCTCCAGCTTCACCGCGACCGCGGCGATCGTCAGGTTCTGCGGGGAGAGCATCTTGCCGAGCACCCCGCCGGAGGAGTTCGCGCCCGCGAGCAGTTCCGGGGACAGCCCGGCCTGCTGGGCCGCCGTCACCTGCAGGGCGCCGAACAGGGCGTTCGCCGAGGTGTCCGAACCGGTCACGGCCACGCCGAACCAGCCGAGCAACGGGGAGAGGAACGCCAGCGCCCCGCCCGCCCCGGCGATCAGCAGGCCGATCGCGGTGGTCTGGGCGGAGGCGTTCATGACGTACGCCAGCGCGAGCACCGCGGCCACGGTGAGGATCGCCCACTTCAGCTCCGAGACCGTGCTCACCCAGGTCGCGAGGGCGCGCCGCGCCCCGATCCCGAGCACCACGGCCACGATCACCCCGGCGATCACCATCAGGGTGCCGGCGGTGGAGAGCCAGGTCAGCGAGTACATCGTGGTGCTGTGCGGCTTCCCGTTCGTCCCGACGACGTCCAGCCCGGGCCAGCGGAACGCGAGCTTCAGCGAGTCGACGGCCGGCTTGATCCCGGGCAGCTGCACGAGCGCGAAGACGGCCACGATGATCACGTACGGGGCGTAGGCGCGGCGGACCTCCGCCGGGGTCTCCGCGAGCGTCACGCCCGCGGGCGCGGTGGTGCGGTCCGGGGCGGCCGCACCGGAGGGGGTGTCGGTGCCGTCGTTCGAGGTCGAGCGGCTCGCCGAGCCGTCGCCGGCCTCCCGTGCCGCCCACACCGCGTCCGGCCGGGCCCGGGCGAGCAGGACGACGGCGATCGCCGCGAGCAGCGACGCGACGATGTCCGTCAGCTCCACCGAGATGAAGTTCGACGTGACGAACTGCGCCAGCGCGAACACCACGCCCGCCGCGACCGCCGGCACCCACGCCTCCCGGACGCCGCGGCGGCCGTCCACGATGAACACCAGGATCAGCGGGACGAACAGGGCGAGCACCGGGGTCTGCCGCCCGACCACGGACGCGACCTGGTCCAGCGGCAGCCCCGTGACCGACGCCAGCGTGATGACCGGAACCCCCATCGCCCCGAACGCGACGGGTGCGGTGTTGGCGACGAGCGCGAGGATCGCGGCCCGCATCGGCGTGAAGCCCAGCGCCATCAGCATCACCGACGTGATCGCGACCGGGGCGCCGAACCCGGCGAGCGCCTCCAGCAGCGCGCCGAAGCAGAACGCGACCAGGATGGCCTGGGTCCGCCGGTCGGAGGAGAACGCGCCGAAGCTGCGCCGCAGCACGTCGAAGTGGCCGGTCGCGACGGTCAGGTTGAACACCCACAGCGCGTTGACCACGATCCAGAGGATCGGGAAGAGCCCGAAGAACGCCCCGTGCGCCGCGGCGGACAGCGACATCCCCACTGGCATCCCGAAGCCCACGATCGCGACGGCCAGGGCCGCCGCGAGGCCCGCCAGCGCCGCCCAGTGCGCCCGCACCCGCAGCACCCCGAGGAGCAGCAGCACGACACCCAGCGGGATCACCGCCAGCAGCGCGGACCAGGCGAGCGATCCGCCCACGGCGCGCGGATCCTGCTGGTAGGCGGCCAGAACCGAAGTGGTCAGTACCGGATCGGACAACGCTGTCCCGGTGGTCATGGGGCGGAAGTCTGGGACCAACCCGGCGGATCGGCAGGGTGGGCTGGGCCGAACGGGTGCCCCGATGCCCGGGTCCCGGTCGTCGGGTGCGACGTCATGCTGGTTCGATCATCGTCCTGACCGGCATGGCGTCGCACTCGACGGTGCCTCCTCGAGGCCGGCCTGTTCGAGGGCGCGGTCCGGCGCCTCCGCGGCCGCCTTCGCGCTGCGGCCCGCGGCGAGGGCGTCCTGCACGGACCACCCGGGATCGCTGCGCACCGAACCCGCCCTCCATCCCGTCCGGTTCAGGCGAGCCTCCGTAGGCGACCGGGGCGGAGAGCGTGAGACGGACGATCCGGCGGACGCCGAGCCGTCGACGTGCCGAACCCGGGCGGCGACCGCGAGCGGCTGCGGTGATCAGGCCCCGGTCGCGCGGTGCAGGTCCCGCAGCTCGGGGCCGCCGAAGTGGCCGGCCACCCGGTTCCCGAACGCGCCGACGATCACGTGGGCGAGCCGCCACGCGATCGTCGTCACCGGTGGCGGGGAGGGCTCCGGGAGGGCGAAGTCGATCGCGAACCGGTCCTCGCCGACCTGCACCGTCCCCGCCGGCGCGTCCGCGGAGGGCTCGCCGCGGGGGCGCACGCTCCACCCGCCGGGCGCCGGTTCCCAGAGGTACTCGGCGTCCGCGAGGCCCTCGAGCTCGGGGCGGAGATGACCGGTCCAGTGCCAGTCCAGCTGGTCCGCGAGCAGCGACGTCCGGTCCATGCCGGGGGACCGTGGACGGGACCCCCGACACGTCTCAGGTCCTGGGCACCGGCACGTTCCGGATGCTCGCGTCCAGCAGCTGGACCGGGTGCAGCAGCGGCAGGGAACCCTCGATGTGCTTGCCGATCTGGAGCAGGCACCCCGGGTTGGCCGTCACGATGACGTCCGGCCGCACCGAGCGCACGTTGTCCGCCTTGCGCTTGCCCAGCTCGTCCGCCGCCTCGGGCATGATCATGTTGTAGATCCCGGCCGAGCCGCAGCACAGGTCGGCCTCGGGGATGTCCACGAGATCGAGCTCCGGGATGCTCCGCAGCACCGCCCGCGGCTGGGCCCGGACCTGCTGCGCGTGCCCCAGGTGGCAGGCGTCGTGGTAGGCGACGCGCGCGTCCACCGGGGAGCGCGGGGCCCGCGGCTCCAGGTCCGCGAGGACCTCGTGCACGTCCCGGACCCGCGCGCTGAAGGCCTGCGCGCGCCCGGCCCACGCGGCGTCGTCGGACATCAGGTGGCCGTAGTCCTTCATCGACGAGCCGCAGCCCGCCACGTTGGTGACGATCGTGTCCACGTCGAGCGCCTCGAACCGGGCGATGGTCCGCCGCGCCCGGCCGAGCGCGGACTCCTCGCGGCCCGAGTGCAGCTCCAGCGCGCCGCAGCACTGCTGGTCCTTCGGCGCGAGGACGTCGTAGCCCTCGGCGGACAGCACCCGGACCGTGGCCTCGTTGACGCGGTGGAAGAACACGTCCTGCACGCAGCCGGTGAGCAGGGCGACCCGGCCGCGGCGCTCGCCGATCGCCGGGGTGTGCTCGGGCAGCGTCGCGAACGCCTCCCGTAGCGTGACGGGCGGCAGGAGGGACTCCATCGCGGCCAGCCGGCCGGGCAGCGTCGCGGCGAGTTTCCGGATGGCCGGGACGGTCCGCAGCTTCTGGTAGAGCGCCCCGGGCAGTGCGGCCGCCTTCAGCCGCCGCTTGTAGGGGAACAGCGCGAAGATCGCGTTGCGGAAGAGCGCGTCCGCCTTCGTCCGCTCCACGTTGCGCTCGATCTGGGGGCGGACGGACTCCAGGAGCTTGTCGTACTGCACGCCGGACGGGCACGCCGTCACGCACGCCATGCAGCCCAGGCACGCGTCGATGTGCTGGGTGAACGGGCCCTCGAGCGGGATCTCGCCCTTCTGCGCCAGGTCCATGAGCAGGATCCGGCCGCGCGGGGAGTCCATCTCCTCGCCCCAGAGCTGGTAGGTGGGGCAGGTGGGCAGGCAGAACCCGCAGTGCACGCAGTCGTCGAGGAGCTCGCGCTCCGGCGGGCGGTGCGGGTCGAACGCGCTCGGACCCTGCTGCGGGGTCGTGGACTCGGCGGAACCGGCGGGTGTGGTCACGAGATCTCCCACGGATCGAAGCGGCCCGGACCGAAACGGCCTTCCGGGTCGAACTGCGTCTTGACGGCCCTCAGCACCGCGAGGGCGGAGGGCGGCGGCCCCCACGCGGGAACGTCGAGCGCGGCGGGACGGTGGCGGAGCACGGAGCTGCCGCCCGCCGCGTGGACGGCCGCGTGCGCGTCCGCCACGGCGGACCCGGGCAGGGTGACCGTGGCGACGCCGGTGCCGAGGCCGGCGGCGGCGCCCGGCGTGGGCAGGCGGTCGAGCAGCCCGGGGAGCCGGGTGGGCCGGGCGCCGATCCGGAGCACGGCCCCGTCCGGGGCCTCGGCGGTCGCCCCGCGGCTGAGCGCCGCGTGCTCGGCCCACGGATCGGTGGCCGCGTCGGTGTGCGCAGAGCGCTCTGC
>JAOZVV010000132.1 GCA_025869365.1 Pseudonocardia sp. | reverse complement strand
GCCCGCAAGACCGAGTGGATCTTCTGGGCGGTGCAGCAGTCGTTGCTGTTCCCGCTGCTGATCCTCTCCGGGATGATGCTGCCGCTGGAGACGGGCCCGGGCTGGATGCAGGTCGCGTCGAAGGTCAACCCGCTTACCTACGTCGTCGACGCCGAGCGGGCCCTGTTCGCCGGGTCCTTCGCGGACATGACGATCGTGTGGGGCTTCGTCGCGGCGTTCGCCACCGCGGGGATCGGCCTGTGGGTGGGCATCCGCTCGATCCGGACGGCCACCGTCTAGCGGCCACGCCCCGCGCGGGCGCGGTCCCCCCGAGCCGGGGGACCGCGCTCAGCCGCCCTCCCGGATCTCCCCCGAGGGTCAGCCGCGGACGGTCAGCCCGACCCGCTGGAACTCCTTGAGGTCGCTGTAGCCGGTCTTCGCCATCGCCCGGCGCAGCGCGCCGAACAGGTTCACGGTGCCGTACGGCGTGCTCGATGGGCCGAACAGCACCTGCTCGAGGCTGCGGTCGCTCTGCGCGAACCCGGTGACCTCCGAGCGGGGCAGCGACGGGTGTGCGGCCGAGGAGGTCCAGTACAGGCCCTCGGCCGGGGACTCGGCGGAGTCCGCGAGCTGCTCGCCGAGCATCACCGCGTCCGCCCCGCAGGCGATGGCCTTCGCGATGTCCCCGGAGCCGGCCATGCCGCCGTCCGCGATGACGTGGACGTAGCGCCCACCGGTCTCGTCGAGGTAGTCCCGGCGGGCCGCGGCCGCGTCGACGATCGCGGTGGCCATCGGGACCCCGATGCCCAGGACGTCGTCCGTGGTGGTGGCGGTGGCCTGCCCGTAGCCGACGATGACGCCGGCGGCACCGGTGCGCATCAGGTGCATCGCGGTGCGGTAGTCCCCCACGCCCCCGGCGACGACCGGGACGTCCAGGGAGTTGATGAACTCCTTGAGGTTGAGCGGCTGGTCCCCGGCCGACCCGACCGCGACGTGTTCGGCGGAGATGATCGTCCCCTGGACGACGAGGACCTCCACGCCGGCGGCCAGCAGCATCGGGGTGAGTTCACGGGCCCGCTGCGGGCTCACCCGCGCCGCGACCGTCACCCCGGCGTCCCGGACCGTGCCGAGGGCCTCGGTGATCAGGTCCGGCTGGATGGGCTCGGCGTGCAGCTCCTGCAGCAACCGGATCGCGGCGGCCGGGTCCTCCGAGTCCGCGGCCTCGACGACCCGGGCGAGCGCACCCCCGGCGTCCGCGTGGCGGGCCCAGAGGCCCTCCGCGTTGAGCACGCCGAGCCCACCGAGCTTGCCGACGGCCGTCGCCGTGGCCGGGGACACCACCGCGTCCGTCGGATGCGTGAGGAGGGGGATCTCGAACCGGTAGGCGTCGAGCTGCCACGCGGTCGAGACCTCCTTCGAGCTCCGCGTCCGGCGGGACGGAACGATCTCGACCTGGCTCAGGTCGTAGGCCCGACGGGCCTCTCGGCCCATCCCGATCTCCACGAGGTCACGCACGGGTGACCACGGTAGACGGTGCCCCGAACCCGCTAGCGGGCGGAGTAGTTAGGGGCCTCGACCGTCATCGTGATGTCGTGCGGGTGGCTCTCCTTGAGCCCCGCCGCGGTGATCCGGACCAGCTGGGCCTGCTGCAGCTGCGGGATCGTCTGCGCCCCCGCGTACCCCATGCCCGAGCGCAGCCCGCCGACGAGCTGGTGCACCACGGTCTGCAGCGGACCGCGGAACGGGATCCGGCCCTCGATGCCCTCGGGGACGAGCTTGTCCTCGCTGAGCACGTCGTCCTGGGCGTAGCGGTCCTTGGAGTACGACTTCGCCGTACCCCGGGACTGCATGGCGCCGAGCGAACCCATCCCGCGGTAGGTCTTGAACTGCTTGGCCCCGACGAGGACCAGCTCGCCCGGGGACTCCGCGGTGCCGGCCAGCAGGCTGCCCAGCATGACCGTGGAGGCTCCGGCCGCGATGGCCTTGGAGATGTCCCCCGAGTACTGGATGCCGCCGTCCGCGATCACCGGGACGCCCGCGGGCGCGCACGCCAGGGAGGCCTCGTAGACCGCGGTGATCTGCGGCGCACCGACCCCGGCGACCACCCGCGTGGTGCAGATGGAGCCCGGTCCGACGCCGACCTTCACCGCGTCCGCCCCGGCCTCGACGAGCGCCTGGGCGCCCGCGAAGGTGGCGACGTTCCCGCCGACGACGTCCACGGACTCGCCGACCTCGGCGCGCAGCTTCGCCACGGTCTCCAGCACGCGCCGGGAGTGCCCGTGCGCGGTGTCCACCATCAGCACGTCCACGCCTGCCTCGACGAGGCCCATGGCGCGCGCGTACGCGTCCTCGCCGACCCCGACCGCGGCACCGACGACGAGCCGCCCGTCCGGGTCCTTGGTGGCCAGCGGGTACTTCTCGGTCTTGTTGAAGTCCTTGATCGTGATCAGGCCGCGCAGCACGCCGTTGCCGTCGATGATCGGGAGCTTCTCGAGCTTGTGCCGGCGCAGCAGGCCCAGCGCGGCCTCCGCGGTGACGCCGACGCGGGCGGTGACCAGCGGCGTCGGGGTCATCACCTCGTGCACGGGGCGGTCGTGGTCCACCTCGAACCGCATGTCCCGGTTCGTGATGATGCCGACGAGCGCGCCGCTCGCGTCCGTGACCGGCAGCCCGGAGATCCGGTACTTGGCGCACAGCGCGTCGACCTCGGCCAGGGTGGCCTCGGGCGAGCAGGTGACCGGGTCCGTGACCATCCCGGCCTCGGAACGCTTGACGACCTCGACCTGCGTCGCCTGCTCCTCGGCGGACAGGTTGCGGTGCAGCACCCCGAGCCCGCCGGCGCGGGCCATGGCGATCGCCATCCGCGCCTCGGTGACCGTGTCCATCGGGGAGGACACCAGTGGCACCCGGATCCGGACACGCCTGCTCAGCTGGGTGCTCGTGTCCACCGAGCTCGGGACGACGTCCGATTCGGCGGGCAACAGCAGCACGTCGTCGAAGGTCAGGCCGAGCATCGCGAACTTCGGCGGCAGTCCGGCCGTCTCGCTTGTCATGATGGCTCGTTCGTCATGATTGGTCGTGCACCCTTCACCGACTCCCGGACACGGCGTCCCCGCCGTGCCCACCATCGTATCGGTGCGCGAGGACCGTTCGGGTGGCACCGCGAGAGGTCCCGCCCACATCCCGGCGCCCGGTACCCGGATGCTCCTCGGCCCTGACGACGGGCTCGGTCCGACACGGCCGGACGCCTCGGGCGGACACACCGGACGAGGGACGTGACCGGGCACGATCGCCCCCTCGCGACGCGGTACCGTGGAGGCGTGTCGTCGGATGCCCTGCCACCGGACCCGTTCGCGGGGGACCCGCAGGACCCTGCCCTCTCCCTGGACGACGATCAGCGGGACGAGCACGAGGAGCTCGACGCGGACGAGCAGGAGGAGGTCCGCGCCGATCTCGCCGATCTCGCCGTCTACCAGGCCCTGCTCGAGCACCGCGGCGTCCGCGGCATCGTCGTGGACTGCGGGGACTGCGGCGAGCAGCACTTCCACGAGTGGAACCTGCTGCGGGCGAGCCTGCAGCAGCTGCTCGAGGAGGGCTACATGCGCCCGCACGAGCCCGCGTTCGACCCGGACCCCGCCCAGTACGTCACGTGGGAGTACTGCCGGGGCTACGCGGACGCGATGATCGCGGACAGCTGAGCCACCCGCTCGCCCCCCCCAGCACGAGCACGAGAACGGCCCCCGGAGGATCTCCGGGGGCCGTTTCGCGGTCACGGTCTCAGGCGGGCGTGGAGCTGCGGCCCGCCGTCGAGGTGCCGGATTCGCTCTCGAACGTCGTCGTGCCCGTCGAGGTCCCCGATGCCGAGGTTCCCGACGCCGAGGTCCCCGAGGCCGTCGTTCCCGAAGCCGTGGGCGTGGACGGGGCGCTCGACGACGTCGGCGGTGCCGACGTGCCCGTGTCCGGGCCGCCCTCCGTGCTGGGCTTCGGCGCACTCGTCGACGACGACGGCGGCGCGGACGACGACGGCGAGGACGACGTGCCGCCCGTACCGGGTCCGTTCAGGGTCCTCGGGTCCGTCCCCGGGTTGCCCGAGGACGGGCCGGACGTACCGGGGTGGCTGGTGACGCCACTCGGCGGCGTCGAGCTCGAGGAGCTCGAGACCGGCGGCACGGCCGGGTCCTGGTTCCCCTCCGTGGAGGGCGCCGGCGGCGGGGGCGTGCCGTTCGCCAGCGGCGCCTGCGGGTCCGTCGGCTGCCCCGGCGGGGTCTCCGACGCCTTGGCGGCGAGGAACTCCTGCTGCGCGGCGAGGTAGGTCTGGCCCTCGTCCGGCTGCACCTTCGCCAGCAGCGGGGAGAGCGCCGCGATGTCCTGCTGGGCACCGGTCGTGTCCCCGCGGGAGAGCTTGTCGTTGACGACCGCGATCCGGTCCCGCACCTCGACCGCGGCCTGCCGGGACTCCGCGACGTTCGTGTAGAGGACGCGGGTGACCCCGAACAGCGGGTCCCCCGGCTGCGCGCTCTGCGCACCCAGCGAGACGCCGGCGATGCTGAAGACCAGCAGCGCGGCCGCGCCGGCGAGCGGGACGAGGTGGCGGCGACGGGCGGACCGGGGCCTGCCGGACTCGACGGCCCGCACCGCCTCGTCGGGGCCGACGAGCTCGGGGATCGGCTCCGCGTCGACCTCCGCCTTCCAGGCGGCGAGCATCGCGACGACCCGGTCGTCGTCGTCGTAGCCGGACAGACCGGGCGCGGAGACCGAGAGACCGGCCGAGAGCGCGTTGATCAGCTCGTCGTCCGCCTGCACGGCGACCAGGTCGATCGGTTCGTCGCCGTAGGTGCCGAACGTGTCGGCGGCATCGGCCTCGACGTCCTCCGCGGCGCGGCGCTCACGGCCGTACAGCGGGATCGGCGTGGTCGCCATTCCGTCGGGGTGCACACCGTTGGCGCCGTTGGTGCGGTGCCCGTCGGTGAATCGGCGGGAGTGACGGCCGAACCGGTTGTTGTCGTCCTTGTCGGGCACTCAGACCACCTCCTCCTCGGGCATGTTCTTGCGCAACCGGGCCAGTGCCCGGTGCTGGGCGACGCGGACGGCGCCCGGCGTGGAGCCCACCGCATCGGCCGTCTCCTCCGCGGAGAGGCCGACCACGACACGCAACACGATGATCTCTCGCTGCTTCTCGGGGAGCTGCTCGAGCAGGCGAGCCATCTGGCCCGAGAGCTCGCCCCGCAGGGCACGCTGCTCCGGGCCGTCGGACCCGTCCAGGGCGTCCGGGACGTCCGCGACGGGTTCGGACCTGTTCCTGGTGGCGGCTCGGTGCGCATCGATCACCTTGTGCGACGCGATGCCGTAGACGAAGGCCAGGAACGGTCGGCCCTGGACGCGGTACCCGGGTAAGGCCGTCAACACGGCCAGACACACCTCCTGCGCGACGTCGTCCGCGGAGACGGACGACCTGTCCATCCGTCCGAGACGAGCGCGGCAGTACCGCACGACCAGCGGCCGGATGGTGGCTAGTACACGTTCGACCGCTCTGCGGTCACCTGCCATCGCAAGTGCCACCAGCTCGTCGGGAACGTCTGTCGCTTCACTCATCGCGCAGAGTCGTCCAGGCGTTACGCAACATGTTCGTCATCATCCGTTCGTGAGGCCGACCACGGAGAGTGCCGAATCTGGCCTTCAGCAGCGACCACCGTAGCGAAGGCGGCGAGCCGGAAGGGACCCGCTCCTCAATGATGGAGACGGCAGCCGGGCCTCGAAGTTGCGGTTCCGCCGCTGCTGGCCGCCCACATGTCGCCCGCAGTCGGCGAACGGTCACAGAGGGCTGAATCACCGGAAAGAGACCTCAGGAGGACGTTCCGTGGCCGGGTGCGTACGTGCGGTGGCGGACGGGAACCGGCGGCCCCGACGGCCACGGAGACGACGAAGGCCGGCTCGGGGAGCCCGCTCCTGCGCGGAGGGACGCCCGGGGCCGGCCCGCGGGAGACACGGCCGGCGCGTGGCCGCCCTCGGGCGGCCACGGCACCCTGACCGTGTCGTGTCGTGCTCCCGGACCCCCGTCCGGGTCGTGCCCGCGTCCGGGACGGGCCCGGTCGGCGGATCCAGGGCCGGCTGTGACGGCCCCGGAGGGTGGAACGAGGCGGCCTAGGTGTGATGTCCAGGGAGGTTGTACTGCCCGGGATCGGTGAGTCTGGCTG
>JAOZVV010000131.1 GCA_025869365.1 Pseudonocardia sp. | reverse complement strand
GCCCGATGTCGACGAACGCCGCCTCCATGCTGGGCAGCACGTTCTGCACGCGGCCCAGGTAGATGTTGCCGACGATCGACTTGCTGGTGTTGCCGGTCTTGTCGTTGCCGCCGGAACCGGCGCTCGCGACGAAGTGCTCGACGAGGATGTCGTCCTCGAGCACACCGATCTCGGTGCGCGCCCCGTGCTGGCGGACGACCATCGTGCGGTCGACGCTCTCCCTGCGGGCCAGGAACTCGGCCTCGGACAGGATCGGGACGCGACGGCGCCCGGCGTCCCGACCGTCCCGGCGGCGCTGGCGCTTGGCCTCGAGCCGGGTGGACCCGCGGACGCTCTGCACGCCGTCGCCGGAGTCGTCCCGCTCCTCCCGGGTGTCCCGCTCGCGGGTCTCCCGCGGCGCGCGGACCCGGGTGACGGTGTTGGGCGGGTCGTCCTCGGTGCGCTCCTCCGCGCCGTCCGCGGAGCCCTTGCGACGCCGACGACGCCGGCGCCGGCGGGAGCCGCCGACGTCCGCGCTCTCGGAGTCCTCGTCGGTGTCCTCGGAGTCCTCCACGGACCCGTCGGCGTCGTCCTGCTCGGCGTTCTCGGAGGTCCCGGCGTCGTCGGCCGGCTCGTCGGAGTCCGCCTCGCCGTTCTCGTCGTCCTGACCCTTGCCACGGCCACGGCCACGGCGGCCGCGACGACGACGGCGGCGGCTCTCCTCGTCCGACTCCTGGTCCGCGTCCTCGGCACCGGCGGCGCCGGTGGTCTCGGCGTCCTCGGTACCGGCCTCGGCGGCGGGCTGCGGGGCCTCGTCCGCCGGGGTGTCGGCGACCTTCTCCGCCGCGGGCTCCTCGACCGGCTCGGCGACCCTGCGGCGCGACCGGGCGGGCTTGGCCGCGGGCGGCTGGAAGACCGCCGCGGGCGGGGCGAACAGGGGCGCCAGGGCGCCGACCCTCTCGGTGGGCGCGGGGGCACCGGGGTCGGCAGCAGACGAGGTGTCGGCGGCCGGGGTCTCAGCGGCCGGAGTCTCAGCGGCCGGGGTGTCGACGGCCGGGGTCTCGGCCGCGAGGGACCCTGCGGCAGAGACCTCCGAAGCAGCGACCTCCGGAGCGGCGACCTCGGACGCGGCGACCTCGGGAGCGGGCACCGAGGCGCCCGCCCTCGACCGGGTCCGCCGGGAGCGCACGGGCTTCTCGGCAACGGGCTCCTCGGCCGGGGACTCCGCAGGCGCGGGCTCCCCTGACGAGGACTCCACGGGCGAGGACTTCACCGGCGTCGCGGCCGCGACGACCGGCTCGGCCGGGCTCTCGGCGAGGACCGGGCTCTGCGGCGCAGCGGCTCCACCGGCGTCCGGCATCAGGGCCGTGACGACCTGCTCGGCCGTCTTCCGGTCGACGCTGGACTGGGCGCTGCGCGCTGCGTTGCCGAGATCGGCGAGCGCGGCGAGCACCTCTCTGCTCGTGCGTCCGATCAGCTTGGCGAGGGCGTGGACCCTCAGCTTCTCGGGCAGCTCAGGCAGCGGGACAGGCCCACCGGAGTCCCCGGTGGGCACATCGTTGATCGACATTCAGCTCCTTCGCCCCCGGGCGCCCTCGGGTGGAAGGCGGCCGCGCAGGGGCCGTACGCGTTCTCTACCCCTCGCGGTGCGGGGGGAGCAATCCTGTGTTCGCTCCGACAGCTGTCCAGCGGTGCTCGACGCCGTGCCATGATCCTCGTCACCGCACCCGGAAGGCAGGTGACACACCGAACCGGCCGGTCAAGCCTGGGTGGTGACCCGGCCAGGACCGAGCGGATCGGCGAGGGCACCCCGGTCGTCGAGCAGCCCCTGGGCCATCCGGGTCGCCTTCGCGGGCACCGGTGGCTTCAGACCTGCGACAACGTCGAGTGCGCCCAACACGTCGTCGGGTCGAACAGCGGGTGTCGTCTGCCGCACGACCGCTGCCAGTATCGCACACACACCGGACGGTTCGGCGACTTCTGGTGTGACGCCGGTGTTGCCTTCCGGGTCCGAGGACCCCCCCGCGCCGTCCGTCACGGACGCCGAGACCAGCGCCGCACGCACGTCGACCTGGCGTCTTCCGTTCGGCGTCACCCGTTCGACGACCAGCGTGTCCAGCGCCAGCAACGCTGTCACCGCCGCGCGCGCCGCGGCGGGTTCGACGCCCGGGAGCTCGAGCGACCACGAGCTCGCGTCGATCCGGTCCGCCAGCGAGGGCGGGCCGGCGACCACGGCCTCGAGGATGTCCAGGCCGTCCGGGAGTACGGCATCCAGGGCCGAACGGACGACCTCCGGATCCAACGGACGGGTCAACCCGATCTCGAAGTACTCGGCCTCGCTCGCCGATCCGGTGGGCGCGGCGCCGACCCACGAGATCCGCGGGTGCGGGCTGAAGCCGTGCGAGTGCGACACCGGGACGCCGGAGCGGCGGACGGCCCGCTCGACGCTGCGAGCGACATCACGGTGAGACAGGAAACGCAGCCTCCCGCGCTTGGCGAAGCGCACACGGATCCGCTGCACCGTGGGGGGTGCGGGGTTCGCCGCCTCCCCGGGCCGGATTCGTGCCATGCGAGCAGGGTACGAGCCCGCGGGACGGGGCGGACCACCCGGGTGGTCCCGCCCGGGTGGACCGGTCGGTCCACCGGTCCGGCTAGTCGGGATCCAGGACGAGCAGGGTCTCCCCCGCCGACCGGAACCCGGCGCGCCGGTAGAACTCGACGCTGCGCGCCGTGGGGGCCAGGACGAGGCGGCGGTAGCGCCGTTCGCGGGCGTGCGCGACCACGGCCTCCAGCAGCGCCCGCGCGACGCCCTGGTCGGAGAAGGCGTTGAGCACGAAGGCGTTGCCGACCTGCCCGACGCGGCCGCCGCGCCCGCCCGGGCGCGGCATGTGCACGATCTCGACGACGTTGATCGAGCCGATGGCGGTGTACCCGGCGCGTTCGGAGCCGACCTCGGCCAGCCAGAACGTCCGCCGGGGCTGTTCGGTGCGCCACCACTGCTCGAACGTGGCCTCGAACCCCGGATCCTCGACCGGGCGGCCCGTTCGTTCCTCCACCCAGACACGGCGGAGCCGCGCGAGCGCGGCGCCGTCGCGCTCGTCCGCGACCCGGACGCTGATCTCCCGCGTGCCGGACTGGTCCCTCCTGGCGGGGGCGGGATCAGGCACCAAGCTCCCGCCCGACCGGGTTCACCACCGTCAGCGGGAGCAGGCTGGTCCCGCTGGGGCCGACCTCGATGTCCGTGCCCGTCGACGGGCAGACGCCGCAGTCGAAGCACGGGGTCCAGCGACAGTCGTCCTGCTCACGGCCGGCGAGGGCGTCCTGCCAGTCGTCCCACAGCCAGTCCTTCTCGAGGCCGGAGTCCAGGTGGTCCCAGGGCAGGATCTCGTCGCCGCCGCGCTCGCGGGTGGTGAACCAGGCCAGGTCCACGCCCTTCGGCTCCAGCTCGGCCGCCGCGGCGTCGATCCAGCGCTGGTAGGAGAAGTGCTCGCTCCAGCCGTCGAAACGGCCGCCCTCGCGCCAGACCCGCTCGATGACCGCACCGACCCGGCGGTCCCCGCGGGCGAGCAGGCCTTCGATCAGCGACGGCTGGCCGTCGTGGTAGCGCATGCCGATGTTCTTGCCGAGCTTGCGGTTGGAGTTGACGGCCTCGCGCAGCTTGCGCAGCCGGGCGTCGACGACCTCGGGGTGGGCCTGCGCTGCCCACTGGAACGGGGTGTGCGGCTTGGGCACGAAACCGCCGATGGAGATCGTGCAGCGGACGTCGTTGTGGCCCGAGGCGGCCCGGCCGGCCTGGATGACCCGGTGGGCCATGCCCGCGATCTCCAGGACGTCGGAGTCCTCCTCGGTGGGCAGCCCGCACATGAAGTAGAGCTTGACCTGCCGCCAGCCCTGGGCGAACGCCTCGGAGACGGTGCGGATCAGGTCCTCCTCCGACACCATCTTGTTGATCACGCGCCGGATCCGCTCGGACCCGCCCTCGGGGGCGAAGGTGAGCCCCGAGCGGCGGCCGTTGCGGGAGATCTCGTTCGCGAGGTCGATGTTGAAGGCGTCCACCCGGGTGCTCGGCAGGCTCAGCGAGGTGTTCGTGCCCTCGTAGCGGTCCGCGAGGCCCTTGGTGATCTCGGCGATCTCGGAGTGGTCCGCGCTCGACAGGCTCAGCAACCCGACCTCGTCGAAACCGGAGGCGCGCACCGCGCTGTCCACCATCGCGCCGATGCCCTCGAGCGAGCGCTCGCGGACCGGGCGGGTGATCATCCCGGCCTGGCAGAAGCGGCAGCCCCGCGTGCAGCCACGGAAGATCTCGACGCTGGCGCGCTCGTGGACGGTCTCGGCCAGCGGGACGAGCGGGGCCTTCGGGTACGGCCACTCGTCCAGGTCCGAGGTGGTGCGCTTCTGCACCGTGGCCGGGACCCGCTCGTCCGTGGGTGCGACGCCGGTGATCATGCCGTCCGGGCCGTAGGAGACCTCGTAGAGCGACGGGACGTAGCAGCCGTCCGTGCGGCTCAGCCGCAGCAGCAGCTCCGCCCGGCCGCCGGGACGGCCCTCGGCCTTCCACGCCTTGACGACATCGGTGATGTCCCCGACGACCTCCTCGCCGTCGCCCAGCGCCGCGACGTCCACGAAGTTCGCGATCGGCTCCGGGTTGAACGCCGCGTGCCCGCCCGCGACGACGACGGGATGGCTCTCGTCCCGGTCCCGGGCGTGCAGCGGGATGCCGGCGAGATCCAGCGTGGTGAGCAGGTTCGTGTATCCGAGCTCGGTGGAGAAGGAGACGCCCAGCAGGTCGAACGCGCCGATCGGGCGGTGCGTCTCCAGGGAGAACGACGGGACGCCGTGCTCGCGCATGAGGGCTTCGAGGTCCGGCCAGACGGCGTAGCACCGCTCGGCGAGGGCGTCGGCACGCTCGTTGAGGACCTCGTAGAGGATCATGACGCCCTGGTTGGGCAGACCGACCTCGTAGGCGTCCGGGTACATCAGCGCCCAGCGGACGTCGACGGAGTCCCACTCCTTCGACTGGGCGTTGAGTTCGCCGCCGACGTACTGCACGGGCTTGGACACCCGGGGCAGCAGGGGCTCCAGGGCAGGGAAGACGGACGCGGGGCTCACGCGGACCCAGGGTAGCCCCGCTCCCGACACCCGCGAGTCGGGCCCCGCCACCCCGCGGGTCGGGACCCGTGCGGGCGGGTCACGACCCGAGACCGCGCGAGTCGCGAACCGGGACCGCGCGAGTCGCGACCTGGGGCCGCGCGAGTCGCTACCGCGAGCCGGACCCGGGCTCGACGGCACGCCCCCCGGTGACGGGCCTACTCCAGCAGGCCGGCGGCACGCAGGGCGGCGCGGACGTCCTCGTGGTGCCACTCGTCGAGCGGGACCAGCGGCAGCCGGATGCCGTGGTCCATCAGGCCCATCTCCGCCAGGGCCCACTTCACCGGGATGGGGTTGGGCTCGGCGAAGAGGGCACGGTGCAGGCCCGAGAGATCGGCGTCGATGGCGGCGGCCTCCTCGTCGTCCCCCGCGATCGCGGCCTTGCACATGCGGGCCATCGCCTCGGGAGCCACGTTCGCCGTGACCGAGATGTCCCCGTGGAAGCCCATCAGCATGCTGGCGCGGGCGGTGGCGTCGTCCCCCGAGTACAGCGCGAAGTCCTCCAGACCGAGGGCGACCAGGTCCCGCACGCGGTCCAGGTCCCCCAGCGCCTCCTTGAGGCCGACGATGTTGGGCACCGCGGCCAGCCGCTCGACCGTCGACGGGAGCATGTCGCACGCCGTGCGGCCCGGGACGTTGTAGAGGTACTGCGGGATGTCGACGGCCTCGGCGATGGCCTTGAAGTGCCGGTAGAGGCCCTCCTGCGGCGGCTTGTTGTAGTACGGGGTGACGAGCAGGGCGCCGTCCGCACCGGCCCTGGCGGCGGCCGTCGTCAGGTGGATCGCCTCGGCGGTGTTGTTCGCGCCGGTGCCGGCAATGACCGGGACCCGCCCGTCGACGACGGAGATCGTGCGACGGATGACGTCGGTGTGTTCCTCGACGGTCAGCGTGGAGGACTCCCCCGTGGTGCCGACGGAGACGATCGCGGACGTCCCGGCGAGAACCTGCCGCTCGACCAGCCGTTCCAGCGCCTCGTGGTCGATCGTGCCGTCCCCCCGCATCGGGGTGACCAGCGCGACGAGACTTCCGGTGATCATGTGCTCGGCCCTTCGACGCTCGTGGGTGTCGAGGGACGGTAGCAAGCCGGGCCGGGTCAGCCCCAGGCCAATACGGCGGGCCGCACCGAGCGGCTCACCCGGCGGATCGTCGTGGCGGCCACGACGACCATCGCGACGACCGCCGTGATGATCACCGGGACCGGTGGGCCCGCCACCGCGACCCCGGCCAGGGCCCAGACGACGGCGGCCGCATACCCGACGACGGCCGTCCCCGCGTTGACGACCGCGCTCGCGATCACGGCGACGACGAGCAGGACGACGATCGCCGCGACGTCCGCGAGCGCCCCGTCCCCGGGGAGCCCGATCCGGACGCCGGTCGCCGCCGTGCCCAGGGCAGTGGCCAGGGACACCCAGCCGGTGTAGACGGCGACGGTCCCGCGGAACACGATCCGCTCGACGAGACCCTCGGCGGGCTCGTGGCTGAGCCTGCCGAAGACCAGCGCCAGGATCACCAGCAGGGCGATGATCAGCACCTCGGCCAGGAGGATGTGCCGGCTGCCGAACGTGAGGATCCAGAGCGGGTTCGCGACGGCGCTCGCGGCGAGCCACCAGCCCGTCCACCGGTGCACCGAACGCGCCCGCTGGGACGGGAGGAGCTGGTAGACAGCGTAGGCGAGGAAGCCGACGTAGATCAGCCCCCAGATGGCGAAGGCCCAGCTCGCGGCCAGTAGCGGGGTGGCGTAGGAGCGGGCCACCTCGCCGATCGGCTCACCGAGGGCGCCGCTCCCACCGAGTCCCGAGGCGACGAGTTGGGCTACGGCGAGCACGGCCACCACGACCCCGCGGACGAGGTCCGCCGTGGTGGCGCGCGGGGTCAGGACGGTCATGGGGACATCCTCGCGCGGGACGGGTGTGACGGCCATTCGATCTGCCCGATTTCACGGACCCGGAATCACCGCAGCAGGAGCGCTCCGAGCCGCCGGCCCGCCACCGCGAGGCCGATCAGCGCCATCACGACGAAGTACGCGAGATGTCCGAGCAGCCCGAGGTGCACCACGCCCGTCGTCAGCCCCCGCATCAGCTCGACCGCGTGGAACAGCGGCAGGCACTCCACGACGAGCTGCAGCCATCTCGGGTAGACCGACAGCGGGAAGAACGTGGTGGCGAACAGGAACATCGGCAGCACCGCGAGGGTGACCAGGTCGAAGTCCTGCCACGAGCGCATGAACGACGTGGCCGCCATCCCGACCGCGGCGAACGCGAACGCCACCAGCAGCGCCGCCGGCAGCGCGAGCAGGGCCCACGGCGAGGTCAGCAGCCCGGCGACGGCCATCACCGTCAGGAAGCCCGACGCGTAGAGCCCACCCCGCAACAGCGCCCAGCCGATCTCCCCCAGCGCGATGTCGACCGGACCGAGCGGGGTGGCCAGCATCGCGTCGTAGAGCTTCGAGTGCCGGAGCTTGAAGAACACGTTGAACGTGGAGTCGAACACCGCGCCGTTCATCGCCGACGCCGCCAGCAGGCCGGGTGCGATGAAGGCCGCGTAGCTGATCGGGACGCCGTCCGGCCCGGGCAGGGAACCGACGAGCGAGCCGAGGCCGGCCCCCATCGCGATCAGGTAGAACACCGGCTCGGCGAACCCGGAGAGGATCACCAGCCAGGTGCGGCGGGCCGCGGTGGCCGAGCGGAGCAGCAGCATCCGGGAGCGGCCGGCGTAGCTGCCCGCGGGGAGCAGGCGCACCAGCACCGGCAACCGGGGCGGGTCCGCGAGCGTCACAGCGCCAGCCTCCTGGTGAACAGCCGCATCGCGAGCCACACCCCGACCGCGAGCAGCACCAGCAGGTACGCCACGTGGACCCCGACGAGCGCCCAGCCGCCCGGGGCGAGTCCGCCCAGCGCGGCGGCCCGGGCCAGCTCGGTGCCGTGCCACAGCGGCGAGATCCAGGCCACCGGCTGCGCCCACCCGGGGAGCCGGTCCACCGGGAAGAACGTGCCGGAGAACAGCGTCATCGGGACGATCACGAACCGGAAGATCGCGTTGAAGGCGGTGCCCTCGTCCTCCCGGGTGGCGGCGAACGCCGTGATCAGCGAGGCGACCGCGGCCCCGGCCAGCACCGCGGCCAGCAGCGATCCGAGGATCCCGGCGGAGGCGACCCCGCCGAACAGCGCGATGATCACCACGTAGATCCCGCCGGTGAGCAGCATCTTGCACCCGACCCAGGTCAGATGGCCCAGCGCGACCTGCGCACCGGACACCGGCGTGGCCGTCATCGCGAAGTAGATCCGCTGCCACTTGAACCCGGAGAGCACCGGGTAGGTCGACTCGAACGCCGCGCTCTGCACCGCGGACATCGCCAGCAACGCCGGGGCCAGCCACACCAGGTACGGCGCGCCGCCCGTGGCCTCGGCGGCCCGTGCGCCGCCGTCCGGGCCGGCGGCGAGCAGGCTCCCGAAACCCACGCCGAACGCCAGCAGGAACAGCAGCGGCTGCAGCACCGAGGAGACCGCGGTGGCGCGCCAGTTCCGCCGGTACCAGCGCCAGAAGTGCTCGACGACGAGCAGGACGCCGTGCACCCGCCCCGGTGCGTAGGCCCGGCCGCCGCTCTCCACGCGGCCGCTCCCCACGAGGTCCATCAGTCCACCAACGTCCGGCCGGTGAGGCGCAGGAACACGTCCTCGAGGGTGGAGCGCCGCACCAGCGCGGACTCCGGGCGCAGCCCCGCACGGTGCACCGCGGACTGTGCCGCCTCACCGTCCGAGGTGTAGAGCAGGACGCGGTCCGGGAGCTCCTCCACCCGGTCCACGTGCGGTTCCAGCTCCGCGACGGACGGCCGGCGCTCGGGGAGGAACCGCAGCTCGACGACCTCGCGCCCGGCCCAGCGCCGGATCAGCTCCGCGGGCGTGCCCTCGGCGACGATCAGCCCGCCGTCCATGACGACGAGCCGGTCACACAGCTGCTCGGCCTCGTCCATGTAGTGGGTGGTGATGATCTGTGTGACGCCCCGGCGTTTGAGCTGGTAGAGCCGCTCCCACAGGAGGTGTCGGGCCTGGGGGTCCAGCCCGGTGGTCGGCTCGTCGAGCAGCAGGAGCTCGGGGTCGTTGACCAGCGAGCGGGCGATCGTGAGCCGTCGCTTCATCCCGCCGGAGAGCGGCTCGACCGCGTCGTCCGCCCGCTCGGTGAGCTGCGCGAACTCCAGCAGCTCCGCCGCCCGGGCCTTCACGTGTCGCCGCGAGAGCCCGAAGTAGCGCCCGTAGATCTCCAGGTTCTCCCGGACGGTGAGCTCGTTGTCCAGGTTGTCCTGCTGCGGGACGACGCCGATCCGGGCCCTGATCCGCGGGCCCTGCAGGTCCGGGTCCAGGCCCAGGACCTGCAGGGTCCCGTCCGACCGCGGGGAGACGCAGGCGATCATCCGCATGGTGGAGGACTTCCCGGCGCCGTTGGGACCCAGGAAGCCGAACACCTCGCCCTGCGCCACGTCCACGTCGATGCCGCGCACCGCCTCGAACTCCCCGAAGCGCTTGCGCAACCCGCGAGCCTGAACCGGTCCGTCCGCCATGAGTGGCTCCTATGTCAAGCGGCGACCGGCTGGGGGCCAGTCGTGCTGCTCGTGGTGGTGTTCAGGAGTCTGTAGACGACGCGGGCGAGTCGTCGTTTGAGGGCGCGTAGGGCTTCCATTTTCGTGTCTCCGTTCGCGAGTCGTCGCTGGTAGTAGGCGTGCCCGAGGGTGTCGGGCATCCGCGCCTGAGTGACCGCGATCCGGTGCAGAGCGGCGTTGAGCTGTCGATTTCCACCACGGGCGAGGCGATGGCGGTTCGTGCGCCCGGACGAGGCCGGGATCGGCGCGACCCCGGCGTGCATGGCGAAACACGCCTCGGACCGGAACCGGGTGATGTTCGCAGCCTCACCGACGATCTTCGCTGCGGTGAGCCCAGCGACTCCCGGAAGGGTCTGCAGCTGCGGTGTGAGCTGCTCGGTCAAGCGGGAAAGCTCTCGCTCCAGCGCGTTGATCCGCACTGTCGAGGAACGGATGTCGGCCAGCAGATCGGCGGCGATCCGCGCCACGACCACCGACTCCGGGCCCGGCTGGTACCGCTCGAGCCAGACCCGGAGCCGATCAAGAACGTGTAACCGGTCCAGGCCGCGCGACGCGATGTCCAGGTCCGGATCGAGCTCGTGAAGGTGCCAGCGCACCCGATTCTGCATCCGGGTCCGCTCGGCGACGAGATCCTCACGGTGATCGACCAGCAGCTTGAGCTCGCGCGAGGTCCGGTCGTGCTCGGCCGCGGGCAGGTCAGGCTCGCGCAGCGCGGCCCGGGCGATCGCGAGGGCGTCGATCGGGTCGGACTTGCCCCGGGTGCGAGCCGAGGCCCGAGCCCCGGCCATCAGCTTCGGCGGGACCCGCACCACCCGCTCACCCGCGGCGAGCAGCGCCCGTTCCAGCCGGGTCGAGACATGGCGACAGTCCTCGATCGCCCACACCCGCTGCTCAGGGTGCTCGGTACGTGCCCAACGCACGAGTGCGGCATGTCCGCGGTCACGCGCCCGGACCGTCTTCTGTCCGACCTGGCGGCCGATCTCATCGACCACGACCGTTGTGTGGGTGTCCTTGTGGACGTCGACTCCCAGCACCACCATGGTGGCGTCACCTCATCTCATCTCGGAGGGGACGGCTGGGCCGGCCGGCGGACACATCTCAGTGGGGGCGCGGCCACGCTCCTATCAAGTCACGCCGGTCGGCCCTGACCAGCGGTGACCGGCACAACTCATGAACACCAGCCCTTGACGGGCGGCACGCACGCTACGAGCCAGGTCACCACCGGCCAGGATCCCAACCACCGCAACAGCGGCGACCTCACCCTGACACTGACAGCTGACGCTAGCGGCGAGCACCGACAGTGTCCTGTCGCCGTCGATCACGGGAGGCGCTTCTGGAACCAGTACTCGTCGCGCAGGTCGTCCGGTCCGAGGCGCAGCGCACCCGGGAACAGGCCGACCTGGGTCCAGCCCTGCCTGCGGTAGAACTCCGGCAGGCCCGTGCCGCCGCGGGCGGAGAGCAGCAGCTGCTCCAGGCCCAGCGTCGTGGCGAGCCGGGCGGCCGCCTCCAGCAGCGCCCCGCCGTCACCCTTGCCCTGGAGGTCCGGGCGGACCATCAGGCGGACCACGGTCCCCCGGTGGCCGAGCACCGCGCCCTGTCCCGGCACGACGAAGACGACGCCGTCGAGCTCGCCGTCGTCCCCGAGCGCGAGCATGTGGGCCCGGCCCGCGCGGACGTCCGCGACGGTGCCCGCGGCCTTGTCCCGGATGTCCTGTTCGGGTGCGTCCGGCGGGAACCCCACGGCGCCGCCGGCGCGCGTCACCGCGAGCCAGAGGTCACCGAGGGCGTCCGCGTCCGGGGCGTCGACGAGCCGGGGGCCACAGGTGCCCCCGGCCCTCGGGGTCACAGGTTCGGGAACCAGAGCTTGATCTCCCGCGCGGCGGACTCGGGCGAGTCCGAGCCGTGCACCAGGTTGAACTGGGTCTCCAGGCCGAAGTCCCCGCGGATGGTGCCGGGCGTGGCCTTCTCGACGGGATCCGTGCCGCCGGCCAGCTGGCGCCACGCCGCGATGGCCCGGGGGCCCTCGACGACGGCCGCGAACACGGGGCCGGAGGTGATGAACTCCAGGAGGGACTCGAAGAAGGGCTTGCCGTCGTGCTCGGCGTAGTGCTGCGTGGCGAGCTCGCGCTCGACGGTCCGCAGGTCGAGGGCGATGAGATCGAGGCCCTTGCGCTCGATCCGGGCGATGACCTCGCCGACGAGCTTGCGTGCCACGCCGTCGGGCTTCACGAGGACCAGGGTGCGTTCAGTCACTCACCCAGGGTATCGGGGTGGCTCCGGCCTACTCCCGCTGGCTCGGCAGCTCGCCCCGCGCCATCTTCCCCGCGACGTCCCGGCGCATCAGCAGCAGCGCGACCCAGACCAGCCCGAAGATCACGCCGAGGACCGCCAGGGACGCGTGGATGAACCCGCACGCGATCAACGCGACCTGCAGGACCAGCGCGAACCCCAGCCCCCACGGCTTCCGCTGCACCGCGCAGGCGACGACCATCAGCAGCGCCAGGACCCAGACGATCGCCAGCCCGGCGCCGTTCAGCGCGCCCTCGGTGAACTTCGAGACGACGAGCAGCGCGAGCAGCACCGCGATCGTCTCCAGGACGAGGACCGCGGCGAAGATCCCGCGGATGCCCTTCATCGGGTCCCGCGCGGGCGGCCTGATCCCCGACGGCTCCTCGGTCATGATGCCGCCGCCGCAGGGAGCATGTCGGCGGGCGTCACGAGGGCTCCAGCCCGAACACCGACCGCGCCTCGCCGGCCGTAACCACGGAGCCGGTCACGATCACCCCGATCCCGGAGTCCCCGGCCTCCTCGGCCAGCTCCCCCGCCTGCTCGATCGCCGTCCGCAGGTTCGGCTCGACGCTCACCCGGTCCCGGCCGAACACCTCGACGGCCAGCGCCGCCAGGTCGTCCGGGTTCATCGCGCGGGGCGACGAGTTGGCCGTGACGACGACCTCGTGCACCGCGGGCTCCAGCTCCGCGAGCAGTCCCTTGGCGTCCTTGTCCTTCATCACGCCGACCACCGCGACGAGCCGGGTGAACCGGAACTCCGACATCAGCGACGCGGCCAGCGCCCGCGCGCCGTGCGGGTTGTGCGCGGCGTCGAGCAGCACGGTCGGCACCCCGGCCCCGCCCGCGACGACCTCCAGCCGACCCGGGGACCGCACGGACGCGAACGCCGCCCGCACCGCGTCCGCGTCGAGCGGCTGCTTCGGCCCGGCTCCGATCAGCGCCTCGGCCGCGGCGAGCGCCAGCGCCGCGTTGGACGCCTGGTGCTCGCCGTGCAGCGGGAGGAACACGTCGTCGTAGCGGGCGCCGAGGCCCTGCAGTTCGAGCCGCTGCCCGCCGACCGCGATCTCCCGCTCCCGGACGCCGAACTCGGCGCCCTCGCGGGCGACCTGCGCCCCGACCTCCGCGCACCGCTCGATCAGCACCTCCGCGACGGCCTTGTCCTGGGCGGCGAGGATCGCGACCGAGCCGGGCTTGATGATCCCGGCCTTCTCCCGCGCGATGCCGAGGATGTCCGTACCCAGGAACTCCGCGTGGTCCAGCCCGATCGGCGTGATCACGGCGACGTCCGCGTCCGCGACGTTCGTGGCGTCCCAGCGCCCGCCCAGCCCGACCTCGACGATCGCGGCCTCGACGGGCGCGTCCGCGAACGCCGCGAAACCCATCGCCGTGAGCACCTCGAACTTGGAGAGCGGAGCGGGGTTCTTCGCGTCGACCAGGTCCACGAACGGCTCGACGTCCCGGTAGACCTGCACGTAGCGCTCCGGCGTCACGGGACGGTTGTCCAGGTTGATCCGCTCGGTGGCCCGCTGCAGGTGCGGGCTGGTGTAGCGGCCCGTGCGCAGGCCGATCTCGGTGAGCAGCGCGTCGATCATCCGGGCCGTGGACGTCTTGCCGTTCGTGCCCGTGATGTGCACGATCGGGTAGCCGCGGTGCGGCTCCCCCAGCACGTCCACGAGCGCGGCGATGCGGTCCAGCGAGGGCTCCATGACCGTCTCCGGCCAGCGCTCGTCCAGCACGGCCTCGACGGCCAGGAACTCCGCGTAGCCCGCCACGGTGGACTGGGCCGGCACGACGTCCGGGGTCTCGCCGCCGCGGATCTGGTCCAGGACCGCGGAGATCACCGCGTCCTGCACGTCCCCCTCGGGCGTGCGCACGCCGCCCTCGCCCTCCGGCAGCTCCTCGGGGTGGTCCGGGTACTCCTCCGGGAACTC
The DNA here is from genome assembly GCA_025869365.1 of Pseudonocardia sp. Taxonomy (GTDB): domain Bacteria; phylum Actinomycetota; class Actinomycetes; order Mycobacteriales; family Pseudonocardiaceae; genus Pseudonocardia. The sequence goes on along the minus strand of JAOZVV010000131.1, from coordinate 21,707 downwards.
GCCCCGCGCGTCGTCGTCCGGGCCGCTCATGACGCGGGGAGCGACGCGAGCCGCCCGGTGACGCGCTCGATCTCGGCGACGGCGGCCTCGCGGCGCGCCCGGATCCCGTCGACGACGTTCTGCGGCGCCTTCTCGGTGAACTTCGGGTTGGTCAGCTTCTTGTCCGCCTGGTCCAGCTCCTTCTGCGCGGCCGCGAGGTCCCGGCCGAGGCGGGCACGCTCGGCAGCGACGTCGATCGCCCCCGAGGTGTCCAGCTCAACGTGGACCTTGCCGACCGCCGACGCGCTCCCCGCCGCGGAGGCGGCATCGACGCTGACCGTGACGTCGACGGTGGCCGTGGGCGCGAAGCCCTCCCCCGGCTGGTCGAGCCGGGTCAGGAAGCGGACGGCCGGGCCGTGCGCCTCGAGCCCGGCGGCGTCCAGCCCGACGAGCCGCGCGGCGACGGACTTGCGGTCCGGCAGGCCCTGCTCGGTGCGGAACCGGCGGACCTCGGTGATCAGCTTCTGCGCCGCCTCGACCCGCGCGACCACCCCCGCGTCGACCGGCAGGCCGGTGTCCTCGCCCGGCCATGCCGCGGTCACGACGGTCTCACCGCCGGTGAGCGTGGTCCAGAGGGCCTCGGTGACGAACGGGGCGATCGGGTGCAGCAGGCGCAGCAGCACGTCCAGCACGTGCCCGAGGACGGCGCGGGTGCCGTCCGCGGTCGCCGGGTCGTCGCACTGCGGCTTCGCGAGCTCGAGGTACCAGTCGCACACCTCGTCCCAGGTGAAGTGGTAGAGCCCCTCGGTGGCCTTGGCGAACTGGAAGCCCTCCAGCAGCGCGTCCGTCTGCTCGCGGACCTCGCGCAGGCGGCCGAGGATCCAGCGGTCCGCGTCCGTCAGCGCCTCGACGGCGGGCAGCGGCAGGGCGGGTGACGCGCCGTTGGCCATCGCGAACCGGGTGGCGTTCCACAGCTTCGTCGTGAAGTTCCGGGAGCCGGCGACCCACTCGTGCGACAGCGACATGTCCGTGCCCGGGTTCGAGCCCCGCGCGATCGTGAAGCGCAGCGCATCCGCCCCGAACTCGTCGATGAGCTCGAGCGGGTCGATGACGTTGCCCTTGGACTTCGACATCTTCTTGCCGTGCTCGTCGCGGATCAGACCGTGCAGGTAGACGTCGGAGAACGGCGACTGCCCCATCGCGTAGGTGCCGAACATCATCATCCGGACGACCCAGAAGAAGAGGATGTCGTAGCCCGTGACCAGCACCGAGTTCGGGTAGTAGCGCTCGAGGTCCGGGGTCTTGTCCGGCCAGCCGAGCGTGGAGAAGGGCCACAGGCCCGAGGAGAACCAGGTGTCCAGGACGTCCTCGTCCTGCCGCCAGCCCTCGCCGGTCGGGGCCTCGTCGTCCGGCCCGACGCAGACCATCTCCCCCTCGGGGCCGTACCAGACCGGGATCCGGTGGCCCCACCACAGCTGCCGCGAGATGCACCAGTCGTGCATGTTGTCGACCCAGTCGAAGAACCGCGAGGACATCTCGGCCGGGTGGATGCGGGTCTCGCCGGTGCGGACGGCGTCGCCGGCGGCCCGGGCGAGGGACTCGACGCGGACGAACCACTGCAGGCTCAGCCGCGGCTCGATCACGACGCCGGTGCGCGAGTCGTGCCCGACGCTGTGCAGGTAGGGCCGCTTCTCCGCGACGATGCGGCCCTCGGCGCGCAGCTTCGCGGTGACGGCGGTGCGCGCCTCGAACCGGTCCAGGCCGTCGAACTCCGTGCCCGAGCCCGCGATGATCCCGGACTCGTCCATGATCGTCGGCATCGGCAGGCCGTGCCGGCGGCCCATCTCGAAGTCGTTCGGGTCGTGCGCCGGGGTGATCTTCAGCGCGCCGGTGCCGAACGAGGGATCGACGTAGGGGTCCGCGATGACCGGGATGTCCCGGCCGGTGATCGGCATCCGGATGGTGCGGCCGACCAGGTGGGCGTAGCGCTCGTCGTCCGGGTGGACGGCGACGGCGGTGTCCCCGAGCATCGTCTCGACCCGGGTGGTGGCGACGACGACCGCGTCCTCCCCGTCCCCGTAGCGGATGGAGACGAGCTCGCCCTCGACCTCCTTGTGGTCCACCTCGATGTCGCTGATCGCGCTCTGCAGCGCCGGCGACCAGTTGACCAGGCGTTCGGCGCGGTAGATCAGGCCGTCGTCGAACATCTGCTTGAACACGGTCTGGACCGCGCGGGAGAGCCCCTCGTCGAGCGTGAACCGCTCGCGGGACCAGTCGACGCCGTCCCCGAGGCGGGTCATCTGCCCGAGGATCGCGCCGCCGGACTCGGCCTTCCAGTCCCAGACGCGCCGGACGAACTCCTCGCGGCCGAGCTCGCGCCGGTTCGGCCCACCGGCCTCGGCGAGGCGCCGCTCGACGACGCTCTGCGTGGCGATGCCCGCGTGGTCCATGCCGGGGAGCCACAGCGCGTCGTAGCCCTGCATCCGGCGGCGCCGGGTCAGGATGTCGATGAGCGTGTGGTCCATGGCGTGGCCGAGGTGCAGGCTGCCCGTGACGTTCGGCGGCGGGATGACGATGCAGTACGGCGGCTTCTCCGACGTCGAGTCCGCGGTGAAGTAGCCGTTGTCGACCCAGCGCTGGTACATGCCGGCCTCTACCTCGCCCGGGCTCCACTTGGGCGGGAGGTCGGCGGTACGCGGCGGAAGGGTCTCGGTCACGCTGTCAAGTCTACGAGCCCCCCGCACCCCGATTCCCCGCCCCCGCGAGTCGCGGAATTTCCGTCACCGAGTCGGGGTCAGCGGGGCAGGAAGACCGTGTGCAGCCGGTCGAACCCGAGCACCGGGGCGAGGCGGCGTTCCCGGATCGCGGCGGGATCCAGTGGGCGGACGGAGCCGCTGCTCGGCTCGTAGACCCGCCATGTCCCGTCGTCCGAGATCCGCAGGGCGAGGCAGTAGTGCCGCGGGACCAGCGAGCCGACCAGCAGCGGGACGGGGCGCCGGGCGCCGAGCGCGGCCTCGACCCGCCGGACGATCTCGTCGACGTCGGCGGCGGAGGTGTCGTCGACGAAGCGCATGCGGTATCGGCCCACCCCGGGCGCGTTCCTGCGCAGCCAGCGCGCGAATCCCCACGGCGTGGTGCCCAGCATCCTCGGCCACAACCGGTTCGTCTGCCGGTGGACCTCCTTCTGCAGGGCGTCGTAGCGCGCGGCGAACCCCTCGACCATCCCCGACGCCGTCGTCCCCCGGACCTCGAGCGTCTCCAGCGCCGCGGAATCGGCCCAGGTCGCGAGGGCGACGAGGACCGCGCTTCCACAGGTCGTCCCGTCGGCCTGGTCGAGCTTCGCGCCCTCGTGCCGCTTCTCCCCGAGCGAGTCCGTGACCAGGGCGCGGCGGGGGCCGTTCAGGGACCGGACGGCCGCGACGGGGGCCGGCGCCGAGCCGCGGAACAGGCGTTGGGCGGCACTGCCGATCGCGGACACCGTGCGCATGGCCTCACGGTAACCACCCGCAGGGCCGAACTGCGCGCACGGAGCCTCGGGATCAGCGCGACCGATGCGGGAGATACCGCGACTCGGTGACGGAGATACCGCGACTCGCGGAGGGGAGTCCCGCGCCGGTGCGGACGCGGCCGATCCTGTCGGTGCCCCGCAGTAGGTTCCTGCCATGAGCAGCCAGAACCTGTCCCCCGAGATCGTCGACTTCCTCAACCACGGCACCCGCACCGGGAAGATCGCCTTCACCGCGGCGGACGGGCGGCCGCTGATCGCGCCGGTCTGGTTCCTGGTCGAGGATGACGTGATCGTCTTCAACACCGGGGCCGGCACCGCCAAGGGCAAGGCGCTGCGGCGGGACCCGAGGGTGGCGCTGGCCGTGGACGTGGAGGAGCCGCCGTACGCGTTCGTGCAGGTCCAGGGCGTCGCCGAGCTGAGCGAGGAGCCCGCCGAGCTGATCCGCACGGCCACCGCGCTCGCCGGGCGCTACATGGGCGCGGACCGCGCGGAGGAGTACGGGAAGCGCAACGGGGTCCCCGGCGAGCTGGTGGTCCGGGTGCGGCCGACCAAGGTCGTCGCCAATCTGGCGGTCGCGGACTGAGCCGCACCCGGGACGGGTCAGCCGCGGGCGTCCTGGTCGTTGGCGGGGACGGCCCGTTCGGTGTCCGCGTCCCAGCCCTCGGCCAGCTTGGACACCTTGCCCGCGAAGTCCCGGGCGGCGACGGTCGGGTCGTCCGCCCGGCCCGCGGCCACGCCGATCAGGAACGCCGTGACGGGCGCCGCGGGGCGGCTGACCCCGTGCGCCACGTCCGACGTCAGGTCGAGAACGAGATCGACGGTCGCGTCACTGTCCAGGGAGCCCTCGAGCCCGAGCTCACGGCTCACCGCGGTGATCCATTCGGTCATGGCCTTCGCATCGTCACTCACGACGGCAACGTACCCGGATCGCGGCGGGCCACACGCGCTCTCAGCCGAACAGTGCCGGGATCTTCACGACCAGCGAGTACAGCCCGTAGAGGAAGGGCACGAGCACCCAGAGCCAGGCGATCACGACGAGCGCGACCGGGGGCCTGCCCGTCGTGTCCGATGCCGGGTTGCTCGATGCCGGGTTGCTCATGTCTGGACCTCCGTCCGCTCGCCGCGCACCGTGGACTCCGGCTCGTGCCACCTGGCCGCGACCGGCCTGATCAGCTCGTTCGCGGCGAAGCCGATCGCCAGGAGGACGATCATGATGAGGAACGCGGGGGTGTACTTCGCCGGACCGGCGACATCGGCACGGGCGTCCGCGATGGCGTTGACGATCACCGGGCCGAGCACGCCCGCCGTGGACCACGCCGTCAGCAGGCGGCCGTGGATGGCGCCGACCTGGTAGGTGCCGAAGAGATCACGCAGGTACGCCGGGACCGTGGCGAACCCGGCGCCGTAGAACGACAGGATCAGGATCGAGCACAGCAGGAAGACCGGCTTGCTCGTCTCGCCGACGAGGGTGAGCAGCACGTACAGCAGGGCACCCACGCCGAGGTAGAGCCGGTAGATGTTCTTGCGCCCCACCAGGTCCGACACGGACGACCAGATGAACCGGCCGAGCATGTTGGCCAGCGACAACACGGAGACGAACGCGACGGCGGCCGCGGTGAGCGTCTCGGCCGGCGTCGAGTCCCGGAAGAAGTCCTGGAAGATCGGGTTGGCCTTCTCCAGGATGCCGATCCCGGCGGTCACGTTGAAGCACAGCACGATCCAGAGCAGCCAGAACTGCGGCGTCCTGATCGCGTTCGCCGCGGAGACGTTGCTCCTGCCGATCATCGCGTTGTCCTTCTGCGCCGACGGCTCCCAGCCGGCCGGCTTCCAGCCCTCGGCCGGTACCCGGATCAGCAGCCAGCCCAGCGACATGAACACCGCATAGACCACGCCGTGGATCAGGAACGCCAGGGCGATGCCGTCGGTGTCCACCTCGGGTGCGGACGCCGCAGCGCCGAACGAGGTGAGCATGGACGACGTCCACGGGTTCGCGATGAGGGCGCCACCACCGAATCCCATGATCGCGATGCCCGTGGCGAGGCCGGGGCGGTCCGGGAACCACTTGATCAGGGTCGACACCGGTGAGATGTAGCCGATGCCCAGGCCGATGCCGCCGATCCCGCCGTAGCCGAGGACGACGAGCCAGTACTGGCCGGTGTACACGCCGAGCGACGCCACCAGGAACCCGGCGACGAAGCACGACGAGGCGACGACCATGGCCCACCGCGGGCCGTTGGCGTCGACCTTGGTGCCGAAGACGGCCGCGGAGAGGCCGAGCATCACGATGCCCAGGGTGAAGGGCAGGGCGCTCGCGACGCCGCCGATGTCCATGCCCTTCTCCAGCGACGCCTTGAACGCGCTCCAGGCGTAGACCTGCCCGATCGAGAGGTGGACGGCCAGGGCGGCCGGAGGGATCAGCCACCGGCTCCAACCGGGCGGGGCGACGATCCGCTCCCTCGTCAGGAATCCGGGCCTACCGGATGCTGCTGCCATGAATGGCCTCCGAGACCGTTGGTGCGCCGGCGGAACATAAGCGACACCGGTGGCATCGGCAATTCGGAACGATCTGGGGTCCGAGGCCGTCCCGGGGCCTGCCGGCGCACCGTGCTTTGCTGACCGGCGTGACCGCACCGTTGACCGGAACCCGGGTCGTCTCGTTCGACCACGCCGTCTCCGTCCCCTACGCCGGCCGGCTGCTCGCGGACCTCGGCGCGGACGTGATCAAGGTCGAACGCCCGGGTGCCGGGGACTTCGCCCGCGGCTACGACTCCGCCTGCGGGGACGTCTCCTCCTACTTCGCGTGGATCAACCGTGGCAAGCGCTCCGTCGTGCTCGACCTCAAGGACCCGGACGGCCTGGCCGCCGCGCACCGGCTCGTGGACACCGCGGACGTGGTGCTGGCCAACCTCGGCCCCGGCGCGACCGCCCGTCTCGGCCTCGACGGGGAGACGCTCCGGGCGCGCAGGCCTGCGCTCGTGACGTGCGAGCTGACCGGCTACGGCGAGGGCGGCCCGTCGGACGGCCGGAAGGCCTACGACGCGCTCGTCCAGTCGGAGGCCGGCCTGCTCGAGATCACCGGCGACGGCCCGGTCACCGCGCGGGCGGGGATCTCCGTCGCGGACATCGCGGCCGGGGTCCAGGTGCAGTCCGCCGTGCTCGCCGCACTGCTGCACCGGGAGCGGACCGGGGAGGGGGCGACCCTGCGGATCACCCTGCTCGAGGCGCTCACCGAGTGGATGCACCAGCCGATGCTCTACGCGCTGGGCACCGGGAGGGCGCCGACCCGCAGCGGCGGGCACCACCCGTCGATCGCGCCGTACGGCCCGTTCCCCTGTGCGGACGGGGCGGTGCACCTCGCGGTGCAGAACGAGCGGGAGTGGCTCCGGCTCTGCACGACGGTCCTGGGCGACGCGGCCGTCGCCACGGACCCGCGGTTCACCACCGTGCGGTCCCGCGTCGAGCACCGCGACGAGCTCCACGCCCTGCTGCACACCCGCTTCGCCCCGCTCACCGCCTCGCACCTGGGCGGGCTGCTCGACGAGGCGGACATCGCCTGGTCCGCGGTCGGGCACGTCGGCGAGCTGCCCCGGCACCCGCAGCTCGCCGCCCGGGGCCGGTTCGTGCCGGTCGCGGTGCCGGGTGGGGAGCCGGTGCCGATGGCGGTGCCGCCCGTGGACTCGAGTGCCTGGCCGCCGCCGTCGAACCCCGCGGTCCCGGCCCTGGGCGAACACACCGTAGAGATCCTGCGCGAACTCGGCTACCCCACCGGCACCGTGGAGCCATAACGCGACTCTCGGGCCTCGAAAGTCGCGTCGTGGCTCCTTAACGCGACTCTCGGGCCTCGAAAAGCGCGTTGGGGCTCCATAACGCGACTTTCGGGGCCTGGACGACGCACGAACGCCCGCCTCCGCTGGTGCGGGGCGGGCGTTCGCGAGTGTGCGAGCTACGCCGAGCGCTCGCGGCGCTCCCGGCGCGGGGGCTGCCGCGGGACGATCGTCGGGTTGACGTTCTCCTTCACGGTCTCCCGCGTGACGACGACCTTGGCGACGTCGTCCCGGCTCGGGATGTCGTACATGACCGGGAGGAGGACCTCCTCCATGATCGCGCGCAGGCCACGGGCGCCCGTGCCCCGCAGGATCGCCTGGTCCGCCACCGCGTCCATCGCGTCGTCCGTGAACTCCAGCTCCACGCCGTCCATCTCGAACAGCTTGCGGTACTGCTTCACCAGGGCGTTGCGCGGCTCGGTGCAGATCTTGACGAGCGCTTCCTTGTCCAGCGAGGTCACCGAGGCGACGATCGGCAGCCGGCCGATGAACTCGGGGATCAGGCCGAACTTGATCAGGTCCTCGGGCAGCGTCTCGGCGAAGTTCTCCGTGGACTCCAGGTCGTTCTTGGAGCGGATCTCCGCGCCGAAGCCCAGCCCGCGCCGGCCCACCCGGTCCGAGATGATCCGCTCGAGGCCCGCGAACGCACCCGCCACGATGAACAGCACGTTCGTCGTGTCGATCTGGATGAACTCCTGGTGCGGGTGCTTGCGCCCGCCCTGCGGAGGCACCGAGGCCGTGGTGCCCTCGAGGATCTTCAGCAGCGCCTGCTGGACGCCCTCGCCGGACACGTCCCGGGTGATCGACGGGTTCTCGGACTTGCGGGCGATCTTGTCGACCTCGTCGATGTAGATGATCCCGGTCTCGGCCCGCTTGACGTCGTAGTCCGCCGCCTGGATGAGCTTGAGCAGGATGTTCTCGACGTCCTCGCCGACGTAGCCGGCCTCCGTGAGCGCCGTGGCGTCCGCGATGGCGAACGGCACGTTCAGCATCTTGGCCAGCGTCTGGGCGAGGTAGGTCTTGCCGCACCCGGTCGGGCCGAGCATCAGGATGTTCGACTTGGCGATCTCGATGCCGTCGCCGTCCGCCCCGCGCCCGTTCTTGTCACCGGCCTGGATGCGCTTGTAGTGGTTGTAGACCGCGACGGACAGCGTCCGCTTGGTCTGGCTCTGCCCGACGACGTACTGGTCCAGGAAGTCGTGGATCTCGGCGGGCTTCGGCAGCTCGTCGAGCTTCACGTCGCCGGCCTCGGCCAGCTCCTCCTCGATGATCTCGTTGCAGAGATCGATGCACTCGTCGCAGATGTAGACGCCAGGCCCGGCGATGAGCTTCTTGACCTGCTTCTGGCTCTTCCCGCAGAACGAGCACTTCAGCAGGTCACCGCCGTCACCGATGCGTGCCATGAGTGCAGACCCCAGTCCCATCCGGCACGCCCACGCTGAGCCGTGCCACTTCGTGACGGTACCTGCCCGACCCGCTCCTGCGGGAGCGATGAATCGCTCCGAGGAACACGCATCGGCAGGCGGTCGAGAAAGCAGTTCTCGTCGATCACCGCGTCTCCGGCATCCACCAGGGTAGAGGCCGGAGACGCGATCGGCAGTACCGAGAACTCAGCCGACAGCGGAAAGCTTGCGCGACTGGATGATCTCGTCGACGATCCCGTAGTCCTTGGCCTCGGTGGCCGTGAGGATCCGGTCCCGCTCGATGTCCTCGTGCACCTGCTGCGAGGTGCGCCCGGTGTGGTGCGCGAGCGTGCTCTCGAGCAGCGCACGCATCCGGGTGATCTCCGCCGCCTGGATCTCCAGGTCCGACACCTGGCCGTAGAAGCCCTCGGTGGCCGGCTGGTGGATCAGGATGCGCGCGTTCTGCACCGCGAGGCGACGCCCCGGGGTACCCGCCGCGAGCAGCACCGCCGCGGCCGAGGCCGCCTGCCCGAGGCAGACGGTCTGGATGTCCGGGCGGATGAACTGCATCGTGTCGTAGATGGCCATCAGCGAGGTGAACGACCCACCCGGCGAGTTGATGTACATCGAGATCTCGCGGTCCGGGTCCGCCGACTCCAGGCACAGCAGCTGCGCCATGACGTCGTTGGCGGACGCGTCGTCGATCTGCACGCCGAGGAAGATGATGCGTTCCTCGAAGAGCTTGTTGTAGGGGTTCGACTCCTTGACCCCGTAGCTCGTGCGCTCCACGAAGGACGGGAGCACGTAGCGCGAGCTCGGCATCTGGAAACCGGTCACTTCGAGCTCCCGTTCCCGTTGGACGGCGAGCCGGCGTCGGGCAGCTGACCGGCGCGAGAGATCACCTGGTCCACGAAGCCGTACTCGAGGGCCTCCTGGGCGGAGAACCAGCGGTCACGGTCGAAGTCCTGGGTGATCTTCTCGACGGTCTGGCCGGTGTGCTCGGCGATCAGCTCCGCCATCTCCTGCTTGTGCCGCCGGAACAGCTCCGCCTGGATGCGGATGTCCGACTCGCTGCCGCCCACACCGGCCGACGGCTGGTGCATGAGGATCTGGCAGTGCGGCAGCGCGTAGCGCTTCCCCCGGGTCCCCGCCGAGAGCAGGAACTGGCCCATCGACGCCGCGAGGCCCATCCCGTAGGTGGCCACGTCGCACTCGATGAACTCCATCGTGTCGAAGATGGCCATGCCCGCGGTGACGGAACCACCCGGGGAGTTGATGTAGAGCGCGATGTCCGCCGTCGGGTCCTCCGCGGAGAGCAGCAACATCTGCGCGGCGATCCGGTTCGCGATCTCGTCGTCGACCTGCTGGCCGAGCACCACGATGCGCTGCGCGAGCAGCCGCTCGTAGACCGAGTCGCCCAACGTCATGCTCGCGGATGCGGAACGCATCTCGAGTCGGTCCTGCTGACTCACTTCACCCTGCCTTCTGCTGGCTCGCTCGGGGGTAGTTCGGCCGCTTCCAGGCCGACCGTACTCGGACGCGGCGAGCCGCGTCCGCGAACGGTGCAGATGTTCGCCCACAGCGCAGCGAACACCCTGTCGGGCCTGGTCAGCCCGACGATCTCTCGACGGGGATCAGGCCTTCGCGGGCGTGTCGGCGGACGCCTCGACGACCTCGCCCTCGACGACGTCGGCCGCCTCGGCGTCGGTGTCGGCGGCGGGGGCCTCGACGACCTCGGGGGCCTCGTCCTCGTCACCCAGCAGGTCCGAGAGGTCCACGGCCTCGCCCGACGCGTCCGTCACGGTGGCGGCGCGGACGGCGGTGATGAGCGCCTTGCTGCGCCGCACGTCCGAGTAGATCGCGCCGAGCTGGCCGGCCTGCTGGATGCGCTGGACGAACTGCTCCGGCGCCATCCCGTACTGCTGGGCCTGGTAGACGATGCGCTCGGTGAGCTCCTGGTCGTTGACCTGGACCTCCTCGGCGTCCGCGAGGGCGTCGAGCACGAGCCGCGTCTTGACCGACTTCTCGGACTCCGTGCGGGTCTCGGTGTCGAACTCCTCGCGGGTCTTGCCCTGCGACTCGAGGTAGGCGTCGAACTGCTCGTCGCTGTGGTCGAACGCGTGCACGGCGTCGTGCTGGCGGGAGTCCACCTCGGCCTTGACGACGGACTCGGGCAGCGGGACGTCCGTGGCGTCCACGATCGCCTCGAGGACCTTGTCCCGGGCCTGCGTGACCTGCTCCATGCGCTTGACGCGGCCGAGCCGCTCGCGCAGGTCCGCCACCAGCTCGTCCAGGGTGTCAAACTCGCTCGCGAGCTGGGCGAACTCGTCGTCGGCCTCGGGGAGCTGGCGCTCCTTCACCGCGGTGACCTTGACGGTGACCTCGGCGTCCTTGTCCGCGTACTCCCCCGCCACCAGCGTGGAGGTGAACGTCGTCGACTCGTCCGCGGACAGGCCCTCGATGGCCTCGTCGATGCCGTCGATGAGACCGCCCTGGCCGACCTGGTAGCTGTACCCGGTCGTGGTGGCCTCCTCGACCTCCTTGCCGTCGACGGAGGCGGACAGGTCGATCTGGACGAAGTCGTCCTTCGCGGCGGCGCGCTCGACGCCGGTCAGGGTGCCGAACCGGGCGCGGAGCTGGTCCAGCTGCTCGGTGACCTCGGACTCGTCCAGCTCGATGTCGTCGACGGTGACCGCGACGCCGTCCAGCTCCGGCAGGGTGATCTCCGGGCGGACGTCGACCTCGGCGGTGAAGGAGACCTTGTCCCCGTCCGCGAGCTCGGTGACCTCGATCTCCGGCTGGCCGATCGGCTTCACGTCGTCCGCCGCGGCGACGGCCTCGCTGTACTTGGCCGGGACGGCCTGGTTCAGGACCTCGTCCAGGACGACGCCGCGGCCGAGCCGGGCGTCGAGGATGCGGGCGGGTGCCTTGCCCGGGCGGAAGCCGGGGATGCGGACCTGCTTGGCAAGGGCCTTGTACGCGCGGTCGAAGTCGGGCTTGAGCTCGTCGAACGGCACCTCGACTGTGAGCTTGACGCGTGTCGGGCCGATGTGCTCGACGGTGCTCTTCACGGTGGAACTCCTCGGACTGCTTTCGGGCAATGGTCCTGCGGCGTGCGCCTGTGCGGCCCGCTGTGCGCGGGGACGCGGAACGCGCCGCGACGGCCGGCTCGGACCGGCGTCGGCGAAACGTGCTCGGGCGAGTCTAGGCGAGACCGGGCCCGCGGGTTCGACGTGGGTTTGCGCACCTCGCCCCGTGCCCGACCGGCGGGGTGCTCACCCCGCCAGGTCCGCGACCGTCACCTCGACGTCGACCTCCCCGAGCACCCCCCGGACGAGCGCCGCGAGCTCGTCGCGGAGCCGGGGCAGCGGAACGCTCGCGGCGCGGGCGACGACCGCGATCTCGACCGGCTCGCCCGCGATCCCGAGCCGGACGCCGACGACGCGGCGACCCGGCAGGTGCGAGGCGATGCTGCCGAAGGGCCCGCCGTCGAGCCGGGCGACGCCGGGATGGGCGAGCAGGACGGCCGCGACGGCGCCCGCACGGTCTGGGGGATCGGCGGGGAGGGACACGGCCGCAGCCTACCGGCGCATCCCGCACCGCCCGGACACGGAAGCGCCGCCCCGGACGGGTCCGGGGCGGCGCTCGCGGTGCGGGAGCCTCAGCTCTTCTTGAACACGTCCTTGACCTTCTCGCCGGCCTGCTTGAGGTTCCCGACGGCCTGGTCCTTGTGGCCCTCGGCCTCGAGCTCCTCGTCGCCGGTCGCCTTGCCGACGCCCTCCTTCGCCTTGCCGGCGAGCTCCTGGGTCTTGTTGTCGAACTTGTCGCTGGTGCTCACGGTTTCTCCTGTCGGACGTGACTTCGGCGGGCACCGACGGCGTCGGAGCGACTACCGTCGGCCTCACTGCGCAAGGGCTTCCCCGTCGTGCCGGTCCTCAACCGTCCGGCCCGGGGACTCCCGACCCGACGCACGACCGAGCGGAGACCGGTGCACGCCACCAGACCGACCGACGACGCGGCGCTCGCGCGCCCGTCGTCGCAGGTCGCGCGCCCGGTGCCGGGCTCCACGGCAGGCCCGGGGGTGCCCCCCGCGGCACGGTCCGCCCCGGTCGCGGCCCCCGACGCGCCGCCCGAGCAGGAGCTCGACGAGGCGACGCTCGTCGTCCGGGCCCAGGAAGGTGACGTCCGGGCGTTCGAGGTCCTCGCGCGCCGGCACCAGGCGGTGCTCTTCCGGGTGGCGGTGCGGATCGTCGGCGACCCGGCCGACGCCGAGGACGCCCTGCAGGACGCGTTGCTCGACGCCTGGCGCAGGATCGCGCGGTTCCACCGGGACGCGGCCTTCTCCACCTGGATGTACCGCATCGTGACCAACAGCTGCCTCGACCTCCTGCGCCGGCGCAGGCCCGCCCTGCCCGTCGACGAGGTCGGCGAGGAGCGGCTGGCGGGCCCCGGGTCCGACGGCCCCGAGCGGGCGGCGGAGGCCGACGCCGGGATGGCCGCGCTGCGGGCCGCGCTCGGTCGGCTGCCGGACGAGCAGCGGGTCTGCTGGGTGCTCCGGGAGCTCGAGGGCATGGGGTACACCGAGATCGCCCACATCACGGGGGCGACCGAGACGGCGGTCCGCGGACGTATCCACCGCGCCCGCAAGGAGCTGGCGGAGGTGATGCGCGCATGGCGCTAGACCCCTCCGCCGCCGCGACGGGCCCCGGTGCGGACGAGCAGATCGAACCGCTGGCCTGCGGCCGGGACGCCGCCGTCGTGTGGGACCACGCCGCCGACGGCATGCTGGACGAGCACGAACGCGGCTGCCCGCACTGCGCCGCGGCCATCGCGGACGCGCACGGGCTGGACGGCGTCGTGCACCGGATGGCCCAGGAGCAGCCGCTCCCGCCCCCGTCGCTGATGGACACGGTGATGGAGGCCGTGCTGGACACGGTCACCGCCGAGCTCCGCCCGCAGGACCTGCTGGCCCTGGACTCCCCCGCCGGCCCTGCCCGGCTCTCCCGGCCCGCCGCCGCGCGGGTGCTGCGCCACGCCGTGGACCGGATGGACGGGATGCGGGCCCGGAGCTGCCGGATCGAACAGGACGGCGTCCACCTCACCGTGGCCATCACCGTGACCGCGCGGTTCGGCGTCGATCTGGCCTCGGTGACGGCCCGGGTGCGGCAGATGGTCGTCGCCGCCGGGGAGCAGGCGCTCGGGGCGCCGGTGGCCCGGGTGGACATCACCGTCGTGGACCTGTGGGACGAGCCGTGAGCGCGACCCCGGGCGCGACCCCGAGGACGACCCCGGGGGCGGCCCCGAGGACGACGCTGCACGTGGGGGACCTCGTGGTCGCCAGGCTCGCCGCGCGGGCGGCGCGGGGCGTGCCCGGTGTCGCGGGCCTGCGACCGGACCTCACACAGGCCCTGCTCGGGGTGGCCGGGACGGTGTTCGGCCAGCAGCGCGACACGCTCCCGGCGGACGGCGCCACGGCGGTCGTCGAGGGCGGACACGCCGACGTGTCGCTGACCGTGCTCACGCGGCTCGGGCACAACTGCCGGGACCTCGCCGCCGCGGTGCAGCGCGCGGTCTCGGCCGAGGTCGGCGCCTACACCGGCCTGCAGGTGACGGTGCGGGTCACGATCGCGGACGTCCTGATCTGATCCTCACCGCCCCCGCGGCGGGCCGGTGAGGACGCAGTCCCCGCAGGTCCCGCCGCCGGGCACGCGGTAGTACAGGCAGCAGGACCGCCGCCGGAAGCTCCAGCCGACGTCCGGCGGCCCGGCCGGGAGCAGCTCGCCCGTGCCGGCCAGCAGGGGGTGTTCCAGGACCTCGCCGGCGACCCGCGCCGCCGCGTCCGCGGCGTCGGGACGCGCCGCGGCCAGCACCCGCTTCGCCCCGGCGACGGAGGACGCGACGTTGCCGCGGAGCACCCTCGCCGAGACCGGGACCTGGGCCCGCACCGCGTCGACCAGCGGTCCGAGCAGCTCGTCCGCCAGCAGGTCCGCGAGGTTCCCCGCGGCCTCCCCGGGCGCGGCCAGCCAGAGCGGCCACGGACCGGTCGCCGACACGCGCCAGTGCAGTTCGTCCGCCGTGACGGCGGGCACGATCCCGTGCAGCACCGCGACCGCCAGCGGTCCGGACACCAGCCGCGCCGCGAGCCCCTGCAGGGCGATCGAGGCGGCCACCCGCTGCTCGACGGCGCCCGGGCCCGCGGGTCCGCCGAGGACCGCCCGCACGTGCGCGATCCGGGCCCGCAGCGGCTCCGGGTCCTCGACGAGCGCCCGGAAGGGCCGCCATGTGGGGTCGGCCTCCTCCGCGGGGTTCGTGCCGATCTCGAAGAACGGTCCGACCCGGGCGGCGTCGGAGAGCGCGCGGCGCACGCTCGGGTGGGGGTCCATGGCCCGGAGTCTCCCCGGTCGAGCCCGCCCGCGCGTCGCGACGCAGTGGCACCGGCGTACGTCACATTCATCTGATCGAGTGAGCGTCGGACGTCACACGCAGAGCGTTCGAGGACGTCCACCCACCCCTGAGGAGGGGTCGGGTACCGCCATCCAGGCGCAGGTCACCCCCGTCATCGGGTCTTTCTCTGGCGTTACGCCGCCCTCGCGTGCGACTCTCTGCGGCGAGAGACCGCGCCCGATGCCGCGCGCGGTCGCACCGTGCAACGGAAGGGCCGGGGCCGCACCATTACCCCCGGTCGAGACACGTGTGTCCGGATCACCATCCCAACCCGGCGCAACGACCGGTCCGAACGGTGCACCCGAGCGGACCAGCACCACAATGATCCGGCGGACGCATCGGAAGTAAACTGGAGCCCTCCGGGCTCTTCCGGGCCACCTCGGCCCGGGGAGACCCGAGGGATCCACGTCGTCCCGATGCGACACGTCGGGGTGCACCGAGACGACAGGAGGAGCTGTTGGCTGCGACCAACGACCCGACCATGCGTGAGCAGATCACGCGGGACGGTCTCTACTCCCCGGACCACGAGCACGACGCCTGTGGCGTCGCGATGGTCGCCGACCTCAAAGGTCGCCGGGACCACGGCATCGTGCAGAAGGCCCTGACCGCGCTGCTGCGCCTCGAGCATCGCGGGGCCCGCGGCGCGGAGGAGAACACCGGCGACGGTGCGGGCATCCTGATCCAGGTGCCGGACGAGTTCTACCGCGCCGTCACGGACTTCGACCTGCCCGAGGAGGGCGCGTACGCCACCGGCATCGCGTTCCTCCCGCAGGACGAGCGCGAGGCCGCGAAGGCCGTCGAGCGCATCAACGAGCTCGCCGTGGAGGAGAACCTCCGCGTGCTCGGCTGGCGCGAGCTGCCCACGGACCCCGAGAAGGCGGACCTGGGCCCGAGCGCCCTGGCCGCGATGCCCGGTTTCCGCCAGCTGTTCGTCGCCGGCATCGAGACCGGCATCGTGAAGCCGCCGCCCACCGGTATCGAGCTCGAGCGCCGCACGTTCTGCCTGCGCAAGCGGGTCGAGCACACCACCGGCGTCTACTTCCCGAGCCTGTCCCCGCGGACCATCGTCTACAAGGGCATGCTCGCGGAGCCGCAGGTCGAGGCGTTCTACCCGGACCTGTCGGACCGCCGGGTCACCAGCGCGCTCGCCGTGGTGCACTCGCGGTTCTCCACGAACACGTTCCCCGCGTGGCCGCTGGCCCACCCGTACCGCTACGTCGCGCACAACGGTGAGATCAACACCCTGCGTGGCAACCGGAACTGGATGAAGGCGCGCGAGGCGCTGCTCTCCTCCGAGGTGCTGCCGGGCAACCTGGACCGGCTGGTCCCGATCGTCACCCCGGACGCCTCGGACTCGGCGACGTTCGACGAGGTGCTGGAGCTGCTGCACCTCTCGGGCCGCTCCCTGCCCCACGCCGTGCTGATGATGATCCCGGAGGCGTGGGAGAACCACGCCGAGATGGACGAGTCGCGGCGCGCCTTCTACGAGTTCCACTCCAACCTGATGGAGCCGTGGGACGGCCCGGCGCTCGTCGCCTTCACCGACGGCACCCAGATCGGCGCGGTCCTGGACCGCAACGGCCTGCGCCCCGCCCGCTGGTGGCTGACCGAGGACGGCATGGTCGTGCTGGCCTCGGAGGTCGGCGTCCTGGACGTCGAGCCGTCGAAGATCATCCGTAAGGGCCGGCTCGAGCCGGGCCGCATGTTCCTGGTGGACACCGAGGCCGGGAAGATCGTCGCGGACGAGGAGATCAAGGGCGAGCTCGCCGCCGCGCTGCCGTACCAGGACTGGCTGCACGCGGGTCGGCTCAAGCTCGAGGAGCTGCCCGAGCGCCAGCGCGAGATCCCGAAGAGCACCGAGCTCACGCTTCGCCAGCAGTCCTTCGGCTACACCGAGGAGGAGCTCACCCTCCTGCTCAAGCCGATGGCGACCTCCGGTGCCGAGCCCATCGGCTCGATGGGCAACGACGCGCCGCTCGCCTTCATCTCGGAGAAGCCGCGCCAGCTCTACGACTACTTCATCCAGCTGTTCGCGCAGATCACGAACCCGCCGCTGGACGCGATCCGCGAGGAGCTCGTCACCTCGCTGCGCTCGCTGCTGGGTCCGGAGCAGAACCTGCTCGACGCCGGCCCCGCGAACTGCCGGCGCATCGTGCTGCCCTTCCCGGTCCTCGGCAACGACGACCTGGCGAAGATCGTGCACATCAACGACGACGGGGACCTGCCCGGCTTCGCCACCTACACCGTCAAGGGCGTGTTCCTCGCGGCCGACGGCGGCGAGGGCATGATCCGGCGGCTGCAGGAGATCCGCGGGGAGGTCTCCGAGGCGATCGCGGACGGCGCCCGGCTGATCGTGCTGTCCAGCCGCGGCATCGGGCCGGAGTACGCGCCGATCCCGTCGCTGCTGCTCACCGGGGCCGTGCACCACCACCTGGTGCGCGAGCGGACCCGCACCCAGGTCGGCCTGATCGTCGAGTCCGGGGACGCCCGCGAGGTGCACCACATCGCGCTCCTGCTCGGCTACGGCGCGTCCGCGGTCAACCCGTACCTGGCGATGGCCACGGTCGAGGACCTCGCCGAGCGCGGGGACATCCCCGTGGACCCGAAGACGGCGGCGAAGAACCTGGTCAAAGCGCTGGGCAAGGGCGTGCGCAAGACGATGTCCAAGATGGGCATCTCCACCGTCGCCTCCTACACCGGCGCGCAGATCTTCGAGGCGGTCGGGCTCGGCAAGGAGGTCGTGGACAGCTGCTTCGCCGGCACCACCTCGCGTCTCGGCGGCGTCGGCTTCGATGTGCTCGCCGAGGAGGCCCTCCAGCACCACCGCCGGGCCTTCCCGTCGGACAACACCCGGGCCAGCCACCGCGCGCTCAGCACCGGCGGGGAGTACCAGTGGCGCCGCGAGGGCGAGCTGCACCTGTTCAACCCGCAGACCGTCTTCAAGCTCCAGCACTCGACCCGCTCCGGCCGGTACGAGATCTTCAAGGAGTACACGAAGGCCGTCGACGACCAGGCGAAGCGGCTGATGACGCTGCGCGGGCTCTTCACCTTCAAGGAGGGTGCCCGCCAGCCCATCTCGATCGACGAGGTCGAGCCGGTCGAGTCGATCGTGAAGCGCTTCGGCACCGGGGCCATCTCCTACGGCTCGATCAGCCAGGAGATGCACCAGACCCTCGCCATCGCGATGAACCGCCTCGGCGCCCGGTCGAACACGGGTGAGGGCGGCGAGGACCCGGACCGCTTCACCCCGGACGCGAACGGCGACAGCCGGCGCAGCGCGGTGAAGCAGGTCGCGTCGGGGCGCTTCGGCGTCACCAGCGAGTACCTGGTCAACGCGGACGACATCCAGATCAAGATCGCGCAGGGCGCCAAGCCCGGCGAGGGCGGCCAGCTGCCCGGCAGCAAGGTCTACCCGTGGATCGCGACGACCCGGTACTCCACGCCCGGCGTCGGGCTCATCTCGCCGCCGCCGCACCACGACATCTACTCGATCGAGGACATCAAGCAGCTCATCCACGACCTGAAGAACGCCAACCCGAAGGCCCGGATCCACGTCAAGCTGGTCAGCCAGCTGGGCGTCGGGACCGTCGCGGCGGGCGTCGCGAAGGCCTACTCCGACGTCGTGCTCATCTCCGGGCACGACGGCGGGACGGGTGCGTCGCCGCTGAGCTCGATCAAGCACGCGGGCGGTCCCTGGGAGCTCGGCCTGGCCGAGACCCAGCAGACGCTGCTGGCGAACAACCTGCGGGACCGGATCGTCGTACAGACCGACGGGCAGCTCAAGACCGGCCGGGACGTCGTCATCGCGGCCCTGCTCGGGGCCGAGGAGTACGGCTTCGCGACCGCGCCGCTCGTGGTGTCCGGATGCATCATGATGCGCGTCTGCCACCTGGACACGTGCCCGGTCGGCGTCGCGACGCAGAACCCGGTGCTGCGCGAGAAGTTCGACGGGCGGCCCGAGTACGTCGTCAACTTCATGCGGTTCGTCGCCGAGGAGGTGCGCGAGTACCTGGCGCAGCTCGGCTTCCGGACCATCGAGGAGGCCGTCGGGCACGCGGAACTGCTGGACACCGACGCCGTGGTGCACCACTGGAAGACCGAGGGCCTGGACCTGAGCCCGGTCTTCCACACCCCGGAGATCCCCGAGGGGGCCAGCCGGCACCGCACGCGGAGCCAGGACCACGGCCTGGAGCGGGCGCTGGACAACACCATGATCCAGCTGGCCGAGGGTGCGCTGCGCTCCGGCGACAAGGTCCGCCTCGACCTGCCGGTCCGCAACGTCAACCGGACCGTGGGCACCATGCTCGGCTACGAGCTGACCCGGAAGTGGGGCCGCGAGGGCCTGCCGGACGACACGATCGACATCACGCTGACCGGCTCGGCCGGGCAGTCCCTGGGTGCGTTCGTGCCGAAGGGCATCACGCTGCGGATGGTCGGGGACACGAACGACTTCTTCGGCAAGGGCCTCTCCGGCGGCCGGCTCATCCTGCGGCCGGACCCCTCGGCGCCGTTCGCGGCCGAGGAGAACATCATCGCGGGCAACGTGATCCTCTACGGGGCCACGTCCGGGGAGATGTACATCCGCGGCATCGTCGGTGAGCGCTTCTGCGTCCGGAACTCCGGCGCGGTCGCGGTCGTCGAGGGCGTGGGGGACCACGGCTGCGAGTACATGACGGGCGGCAAGGTCGTCGTCCTGGGCAAGGTCGGGCGCAACTTCGCGGCCGGCATGTCCGGAGGCATCGCGTACGTGCTGGACCTGCACGCGGACGATGACTTCCTGGCCAAGCGGGTCAACCCCGAGATGGTGGACCTGGACCCCCTCGACGATGCGGACCGCGAGTTCCTGCGCGAGGCCGTCGAGGCCCACCACGCCGAGACCGACTCCCCCGTCGCGCACGCGCTGCTGGCGGACTGGGACGCCGCGGTGGAGCGCTTCGGCAAGGTCATGCCGAAGGACTACAAGCGTGTCCTGCAGGCCCGCGAGCAGGCGGAGAAGGACGGTCGGGACGTGAACGAGGCGATCATGGAGGCGTCGCATGGCTGATCCGAAGGGCTTCCTGACCACCCCGCGTGAGAACCCGAAGCGCCGGCCCGTGGACCTGCGCCTGATGGACTGGCGCGAGGTCTACGAGGACTTCCCGCACGACCGGTTGGAGAAGCAGGCCGGGCGCTGTATGAACTGCGGCATCCCGTTCTGTCACCAGGGCTGTCCGCTGGGGAACCTGATCCCCGAGTGGAACGACCTCGTGTGGCGCAAGGACTGGCGCGAGGCCACCGAGCGGCTGCACGCCACGAACAACTTCCCGGAGTTCACCGGGACGCTGTGCCCCGCCCCGTGCGAGGCCGCGTGCGTGCTGGCGATCAACAACGACGCCGTCACCATCAAGCAGGTCGAGATCGAGATCATCGACCGGGCCTGGGACGAGGGCTGGGTCTCGCCGCAGCCCGCCGAGACGAAGACCGGCAAGAAGGTCGCCGTCGTCGGGTCCGGGCCGTCGGGCCTCGCCGCCGCGCAGCAGCTCACCCGGGCCGGGCACGACGTCGTCGTGTTCGAGCGGGCGGACCGCATCGGCGGGCTGCTCCGCTACGGCATCCCCGAGTTCAAGATGGAGAAGTCCCGGCTGGACCGCCGCCTCGCCCAGATGCAGGCCGAGGGCACGCACTTCCGCGCCTCGGTGGACGTGGGCACGGACGTCACCGCGGAGCAGCTTCGCGAGGAGTACGACGCCGTCGTCCTCGCCGCGGGGGCCACGGCCTGGCGGGACATCCCCGTGCCGGGACGGGACCTCGAGGGCATCTACCAGGCGATGGAGTTCCTGCCGTGGGCCAACCACGTGCAGCAGGGCGACATCGACGCCCCGAAGATCACCGCCGAGGGCAAGCACGTGGTGATCATCGGCGGCGGCGACACCGGGGCGGACTGCCTCGGCACCTCGCACCGCCAGGGCGCCGCCTCGGTGACGCAGCTGGAGATCATGCCGCAGCCGCCGGAGCACCGGACCGAGGGCATGCCCTGGCCGACGTACCCGATGGTCTACCGGGTCGCGTCCGCGCACGAGGAGGGCGGGGAGCGGCTCTACGCCGTCAACACCACCGAGTTCGTCGACGACGGCGAGGGCCGCATCAAGGCCCTGCGGCTGGTCGAGGTCACCCGGGGCGAGAAGGGCTTCGACGCGGTGCCCGGCACCGAGCGGGAGATCCCGGCGGACCTCGTGCTGCTGGCGATGGGCTTCGTGGGGCCGGAGAAGGGCAAGCTGCTCACGGACCTCGACGTCGCCCTCGACGAGCGCGGCAACGTCTCGCGGGACACGAGCTACATGACCAGCGTCGACGGCGTGTTCGTGGCCGGGGACATGGGCCGCGGCCAGTCCCTGATCGTGTGGGCGATCGCGGAGGGCCGCTCGGCCGCCGCGGGGGTGGACACCTACCTGACGGGCCGGGACTTCCTGCCGCGCCCGATCGACCCGAGCGACCGCCAGATCGCCTGAGCCGTAGGCATCCCTCGCAGAGGCCCCGGACGCGCTCTCCGCGTCCGGGGCCGCTGCTGTG
>JAOZVV010000130.1 GCA_025869365.1 Pseudonocardia sp. | reverse complement strand
ACAGGGCGACGATCGCCAGCCCCAGCCCGCGGGGCGCGGCCGCCGCCGGCGCGACCCCGGGCGCACCACGGGGCACCCGGACGCGCAGCGCGCCGGGCAACGAACGGAAGACCAGGGGCGGGGGCAGCCGCAGCGCCTCGCCGTCGACGCCGACGTCGACCAGCTCGTCCGGGGAGTCGACCCGGAACTCCGGTGTCGTCCAGGACCGGTAGCCGCTGAAGCGGTCGAGGTGACCGCTGCTCTCCGCGGCGAGCAGGACGGGCAGGTCCCGGGCCCGGTCGACGGTCACGGTGACGATTCCCAGGACGCCGGTGTCGATCCGCTCACGCGTCCCGAACCCGTTGAGCGAGTCGAGCCGGTAGACCCCGTTGGAGACGAGCAGGACGTCCGCGGGAGGCGCGGGTTCGCCGTCCTCGCCGGGATAGCGCAGGTCGAGCCGGTGCCCGCCGGGCCCGAGCAGGTCGGGGAGGACCTGCGCGGTGGTGGCGAGCTTGGCGTCCCGGTAGGCCTCGGACTGCACGACGGTGGCGTACACCCCGAGGGAGGCGTTGTTGACGAAGACGCGCTCGCCCAGCAGGGCCAGGTCGATGCGGCGCTCGACGGCGTCGGAGTAGGCGTCCAGCGCGGCGGCGACGTCCGCGCGGTCCAGGCCGAGGTCGAGGGCGAAATGGTTGCGGGTCCCCGCCGGGACGCACACGAACGGCACGTCGTGCTGCCGGGCCACGTCGGCGACGAGGGCCTGCGAGCCGTCCCCGCCCGCCATGCCGATCACGTCCGCACCGCCTGCCACCGCCGCTTCGGCGAGCGCGCGCAGGTCGTCCCCGCGTTGCAGCACGACGGGGGTGACCCCGCGCCGGCGTGCCTCGTCCTCGAGCCCGAACTTCTCGACCTTCCCGCCGCCGGACCAGCGGTTCATGATCAGGACCGCGCGGGTCGCGGGCCCGACGTCCCGCAGCCCCGTGGGCGAGGCGGCCATGTCGTGTCCGATCGCCACCCTCGCCGCCGCGACCGCGAGCAGGACGAGGACCACGAGCAGGGCGAGCCGCAGCGGCGAGCCGGAGATCAGCAGGACGACGAGACCCAGCAGCGCGAGCACCGCGAGAACGGACATCACCACGCGAACCGCGCCGCGATGGACCAGCGCGGTCCAGCCCGCCAGCACGATGACGAGGACGAGCAGGAGCGCCACCGGCAGCCGGACGGGCTGATCCAGGAACCACGCGATCGCCAGCACGACGGCCGCCGCGAACGCGAGCAACGAGCCGGCCGCGGCGAACCGGCGCCCGGGTGAGGGAGCGGGGACGGACGGGGTGGCGCTCGGCGGCCGGCCGCTCTCCTCCCGGCGGGGCTGCGGGCCGCTCTCCTCAGGTCCGTCCACGGTCTGCCTCCCCCGGGTGGCCGGCCTCCCGGAGTGGCCGGCGAGCTGCCCACCCTGCGGCGACCGCCCCCGCCTGTCGTCACCCGGCCCGGATGAGCCGGGCGGCTCATCCGGCTCGGGGGATGACCGGTGCCGCGCCGGCGGGCACGGTGAGCGGCACGGCGGTGTGGGGTCCCCCGCGGCGACCCCGATCCCCTCGGACAAGGAGCAACCATGACCGAAGCAGCGATCGCGGACCACGGGCTGATCGGCGATCTGCAGACCGCGGCGCTCGTCAGCACGGACGGCTCGATCGACTGGTTCTGCTGTCCGCGCTTCGACTCCCCGAGCGTCTTCGGCGCCCTGCTCGACGACGAGCGCGGCGGGCACTTCAGCATCCGCCCGGCGCGCGAGGGCTACCAGGCGACGCAGATGTACCTCCCGGACACCGCAGCCCTCATCACGCGGTTCATCACCGAGGACGGTGTGGGCGAGGTCGTCGACTTCATGCCCCCGGCGGGCGGCGAGGCCACGGACCGCCATCGCCTCGTCCGCCAGATCCGGTGCACCCGCGGGAGGATGGAGTTCGAGGTCGAGGTGGCGCCGCGCTTCGACTACGGGCGTCGGCCGCATCTGACGGAGCTCACCGAGCACGGTGCCGTGTTCCGCACCGACGCACTCACCCTCACGCTGCACGCCGTGCGGGACCCGGGTGACGAGCGGTTCGCCCACGCCCGCATCGACGAGGGCGACGTCCGGGTGTCGGTCACCCTGCAGCAGGGCGACGTCCGGGGCGTCGTGCTCGAGTCCGCCGCGGACGGCCCACCCCGGGAGATCGCGGTCGCCGAGTTCCAGGAGATGCACAACGACACCGTCGCGTTCTGGCGGTCCTGGCTCCACCGCTGCACCTACTCCGGGCGTTGGCGGGAGACCCTGTACCGCTCGGCCATCACGCTGAAGCTGATGACCTACGCCCCGTCCGGCGGACTCGTCGCCGCACCGACGATGGCCCTGCCGGAGCAGGTGGGCGGGGAGCGGAACTGGGACTACCGCTACACGTGGGTGCGCGATGCGTCGTTCTCCGTCTACTCGTTGCTCCGGCTCGGGTTCACCGAGGAGTCCGCGCAGTTCACGGCGTGGCTGCGGGACCGGGTGGCGCAACAGGCCGGGAGCGACAGCGGCCCGCTGAACATCATGTACCGGGTCGACGGGTCCTCGGATCTGAAGGAGGAGACGCTGGAGCACTGGTCCGGCTACCGCGGCTCGTTCCCCGTCCGCACGGGCAACGGCGCCTCCGGTCAGCTCCAGCTCGACATCTACGGCGAGGCGCTGGACAGCATCTTCTTCGCGGACGAGCGAGGCCTGGAGGTCGGGCACCGTGGCTGGCAGGAGATCCGCGCACTGCTCGACTGGCTGTGCGAGAACTGGGACCAGCCGGAGGAGGGGATCTGGGAGACCCGCGGCGGGCGCAGCGACTTCACCTACGGCCGGTTGATGAGCTGGGTCGCGTTCGACCGCGGCATCCGGATGGCGGCCGCGCACGGCCGCCCCGCTGCGGTCGACCGCTGGACCGTCGCTCGCGACGCCCTCTACGACCAGATCATGGACAAGGGCTGGAGCACGACGAGGCAGGCGTTCGTGCAGCAGTACGGCAGCGACGTGCTCGACTCGTCGCTGCTCCGGATGGCGAGCGTCGGGTTCATCGCCGCGACCGACCCGATGTGGGCGTCCACGCTCGCCGCGATGAACGACGATCTGGTCACCGACAGCCTCGTGTACCGCTACGACCCCGCGGCGTCCCCCGACGGGCTCCGGGGCTCGGAGGGCACGTTCTCGCTGTGCTCCTTCCTCTACGTGGACGCGCTCGCGCGGGCCGGGCGGCTCGACGAGGCACGACTGGCCTTCGAGAAGATGCTGACCTACGCCAACCACGTCGGGTTGTTCTCCGAGGAGATCGCGCTGTCCGGGGAACAGATCGGCAACTTCCCCCAGGCGTTCACCCACCTGGCGCTCATCGACGCGGCGATCACGCTCGACGAGGCGTTGGAGCGGCGGCGCGCCGGCCGGTGACGGGGCCCGGCGCTCGCCCTCGGCGGGTGATGCCGTCGCGGGGGGCGGTGCGCAGGCTCGACCCGACGGGAACGGTTGCGGTCGGGGCCTGCGCGGACACCGCCGGGCCTGTTCCCGCGGAACGATCGAACGGAGCAGCCAGTGTCGGACGTCGAGGTCAGCCGGACCGAGGCCCTCAGCCGCAAGGACGCCGCACGCAGGCTCGCCGCCCTGGCGGCGGCGCTGGACGACGGTGGCCGGGTGAAGCTCGAGCTGGGCGCCACCACACTCAAGCTCCACGTCCCCGACCACGTCCGGTGCGAGGTGGAGGTGGAGGTCGACGGCGACGAGGTCGAGCTCGAGGTGGAGCTGAAGTGGTCCACGGCGCGCGCCGAGCCCTCCGCCCCCGAGTCGTCGACACACGAGTCGTCGACACACGAGCCGTCGACACACGAGCCGGCTGCGACGAAGTCCACGCGCCGCGCTCGGAACCACGGCTGACCGGGCCCGGCCCGGGCAGCGGGGAAGGAGGCCGAGCCGTGCGAACGGTGCTGAACGTGATCTGGCTCCTGCTCTGCGGGATCTGGCTGGCGCTGGGGTACGTCCTGGCCGGGGTGGTGTGCTGCATCCTGATCGTGACCATCCCGTTCGGGCTGGCCTCGTTCCGGATCGCGGACTTCGCCCTGTGGCCCTTCGGCCGGGAGCTGGTGAAGCGACCGGACGCAGGGGCGCCGTCCGTCATCGGCAACGTGATCTGGTTCGTGTTCGCGGGTTGGTGGCTGGCCATCGCGCACCTGGCCACCGCGATCGCCCTGGCCGTGACGATCATCGGGATCCCCCTCGCCCTGGCGAACCTGAAGCTGATCCCGGTGTCGATGGTGCCGCTCGGCCGCGTGATCGTGGACCGGCCCTGACCGGCCGCCGATCCTCACCCGCCACGGGTGAGTCCCGGCCCCGTGCCTGCCGAGAGGCTGCCGACGGACCCGACCGGGTCCGACGGACTCGCGGTGGGGGAAGGCGATGAACCGACCGGGGGCCACTGCCCCGCCCGCGACCGCCCTCGACGACCCCGCGGCGGTCCTGCGCTCGCCGCGGTACGCGGCGCTGCTGGGCCTGGCGGCGCTGATCGGGGTGCCGGTCTCCGCCGCGGCCTACTGGTTCCTGCAGCTCGTCGATCTCCTGCAGGGCTGGGTCTACACCGACCTCCCCGGCGCGCTGGGCCTGGGGCCGGCGCCGATCTGGTGGCCGGTGCCGGTCCTGGCCGTCGCGGGCCTGCTGGTCGGGGCCGCGATCCGGTACCTGCCGGGAGGCGGTGGGCACTCGCCGGTGGCCGGGTTCGCGACGGGCGGCGTGCCGGACCCGGTCGACCTGCCCGGGGTGGTCCTGGCCGCACTCGCGGGGCTCGGCCTCGGTGTCGTCCTGGGGCCGGAGGCACCGCTGATCGCGGTCGGCGGGTGTCTCGGCGTGCTGGCGGTCCGGCTCGTCCGCCGGGACGCGCCTCGCCAGGTCGCGGCGGTCATGGCCGCGGCAGGGAGCTTCGCGTCGATCAGTGCCCTGCTGGGCTCGCCGATCGTCGGGGCGTTCCTGCTGCTGGAGGCCTCGGCGCTCGGCGGGGCGGCGCTCGGGCTCGTGTTGCTCCCGGGCCTGCTCGCGGCCGGCGTGGGCGCGCTCGTGTTCGTCGGCATCGGCAGGCTGACGGGGTACGGGGCCCCGACGCTCGCCCTGCCCGACCTGCCCGCCTACGCCCATCCCGACCTGGCCCAGTTCGGCTGGGCCCTCGGTGTGGGGGTGGCCGCGGCCCTGTTCGGGACGGCGCTGCGCCGGCTCGCACTCCTCGTCCGGCCCTGGGCCGAGCGCCGGGTGATCGTCGCGGCGGTGGCCGTCGCGACCGCGGTGGGCGTGCTCGCGATCGGGTACGCCGCGCTGACCGGCCACGCCACGACCGACGTGCTGTTCTCCGGGCAGTCCGGGCTGGTGACGCTGCTGGGCGGCGCGGCGGGTTACACGGTGCCGGCGCTGATCGTGCTGATGGCGTGCAAGGGGATCGGGTACGGGCTCTGCATGGCCGCCCTGCGCGGGGGGCCGGTGTTCCCCGCGATCTTCCTCGGGGCCGCGGGTGGGCTGGCGCTCTCGCACCTCCCCGGGCTGCCGGCCGTCGCGGGCGTGGCGATCGGGATCGGGGCGATGTGCGCGGTGATGCTGAAGCTGCCGATGACCTCGGTGCTCCTGGCCACCCTGCTGCTGTTCGCCGACGGCCTGGCGGTGATGCCGCTCGTGATCGTGGCGGTGGTGGTGGCCCACGTGCTGGCGGCGTGGCTCGAGCCCGCGCCGCCCGTCATCCCCCCAGGGTGATGCCCCGGGTCCCGGGCCCGGCGACCCTTCGGGCGGTACGCGACACCGAGCTTGTGTCGATACCGCGCTTGTGTCGATACCGAGCTCGTCCGTTACCGAGCTCGTCCGTTACCGAGCTGTCAGACACCGGGCCGTTCGACACCGAGCCCGTCACCCCACCGAGCCCAGGAGCCCCTGATGAGCGACCGCCGGACCGACCCGTCCCTGCACGACCTCGACCGGAAGCTGGTCGTCGTCGGTGCCGTGCTGTTCGCGATCGCCGCGATGATCGGGGCCGCGGGCGCCGCGACGCTGCTGGCGGCCGTGCTCGGTGCGGGCCGCAGCTGGGTGCGGCGCGCCGAGCTGCCGCCCGCCGAGCTCGCCCGGCTCAAGTGGACGCAGGCCAGGGCGGCCGCCGGCGCCGGCGCCGGCGCGTGGCGGGATACCGAGGCGGCCCACCCCGGCCGCTGACCCCGCCCCGGGGCCCCTTCGCCCGTGGCGGGTGACGCCGAGGGGCAGGAATCGGTCCTACCGTCCCCACCGTGACGACTCCGGCAGCCGAGCAACCCCACGCCCCCGCCGGCGCTTCGCCGGCCGCGGGGCCCGCGGCCCGGCCGATCCCGCCGCCGCGGGGCCTCCCGCGCGCACTCGTCATCCTCCTCGGCGC
>JAOZVV010000129.1:30627-36520 GCA_025869365.1 Pseudonocardia sp. | reverse complement strand
CCGCCTCGCTGGCCTGGACGACGATCTTGTCCTCGAGCGGCTTGATGTTCGCCACTTTTGCCCTCCCCTTCCCGGGGTTCACTCACGGAACGTTCTTCAGAACATGTCTTCGCCTGCTGGGTCTTCACGCCCCGCCGTCGCGGGTGCCGGGGCGGCCCGACCCGTCAGTGCCGTTGGCACTCTACCCACGAGAGTGCCAGCTCCTCAACGGGCACGCCACCCCGGGTTCGGCCGTAGGCTCACGGGATGCCGAAGATCGGAGCTCTAGACGTCTCCCGCCTCTGCCTCGGAGCCAACGTGTTCGGCTGGACCGCCGACGCCGAGGCCTCCTTCGCCGTCCTCGACGGGTACGTCGCCGCAGGTGGGAACGTCATCGACACCGCGGACTCGTACATGTTCCGCGCGCCGGGCAACTCCGGCGGCGAATCCGAGACGATCATCGGGGACTGGATGGCCGCCCGCGGCAACCGGGACTCGATCGTGATCGCGACGAAGGTCGGCTCGCTCCCGCAGCGCGCCGGGCTGGGCGGGGAGAACATCGCCGCGGCCGCCGAGGACTCGCTGCGCCGGCTGCGCACGGACCGCATCGACCTCTACTACGCGCACAAGGACGACCCGGACACCGCCCAGGAGGAGACCCTCGACGCGTTCGACACGCTGGTGCGGGCGGGCAAGGTCCGCGAGATCGGGGCGTCGAACTTCTCCGCGGACCGGCTGCGCTCCGCGCTGGAGATCTCGGAGAGGGACGGGCTCGCCTCCTACGTCGCGCTGCAGCCGCACTACAACCTGATGGAGCGGGTGGAGTACGAGTCCGCGCTCGCACCGGTGCTGGCCAGCAAGGGCCTGGCCTGCCTGCCCTACTACGCGCTGGCGAAGGGCTTCCTGACCGGCAAGTACCGGGACGACGGCCCGGCCGTGGACAGCGTGCGGGCCGAGGGGGCACGGGCGTACCTGACGGACACGGGACGATCCGTGCTGGCCGTGCTGACCGAGATCGCGCTGGGCCACGAGGTCCCGATCGCCTCCGTGGCGCTCGCGTGGCTCGCGGCCCAGCCGACGGTCGCCGCCCCGATCGCGAGCGCCCGGACCACCGAGCAGCTCGCGGACCTGCTCCCGATGCTGGACCTGGAGCTCACCGACGACGAGCTCCGCCTCCTCTCCCACGTCAGCTAGCCGGCGGGTCGGGGTCCGAACCCCCGCGAGTCGCGACCTGAGACCGCGCGAGTCGCGATCTGGGACCCCGCGAGTCGCGATCTGGGATCTGGCGAGTCGCGATCCACGGCCCGGCGCGTCGCCTATTCGCACCAGGGCGTCGGCGCCAGATCGCGACTCGCTGGGCCCCACGAGCCGACTCGCTGGGCCCCACGAGCCGACTCGCCCGGTCGCACGTCGCGACTCGCGCGGTCGCACGTCGCGACTCGCCCGGCCTCAGCTCGCGACTCGCGGGGCGGGCGGTGGAGTGGGTGCGGTCAGTGGCCCAGGAGGTCCCGGCGGACGTCGGTCTTGAGGACCTTGCCGACCGTGGAGCGCGGGAGATCCGACCAGAACTCCACCTGCTTCGGCGCCTTCACGCTGCCGATCCGGGCCTTCACGAACGCCGTCAGCTCGTCCGCGGTCACGGTCACCCCCGGCTGGAGCTGCACGACGGCGGCGACCCGCTCGCCCCACTTCTCGTCCGGCAGCCCGACGACCGCACAGTCCCGGACGGCCTCGTGGGCCATCAGGGCCTGCTCCACCTCCGCGGAGTAGACGTTGAAGCCACCGGTGATGACCATGTCCTTCGCCCGGTCGACGATGTAGAGGAAGTTCTCGTCGTCGAGGTAGCCGATGTCCCCGGTGTGGTGCCAGCCGTGCGCGGACACCTCGGCCGTCGCCTCCGGGTTCTTGTAGTACCCGGCCATGACCAGCGAGCTGCGCACCACGATCTCGCCCCGCTCGCCGGACGGCTTCAGCGCGCCGTCCTCTCCCATGATCGCGACGGTGACCAGCGGTGACGGCCTCCCGGCCGACGACAGCCTTTCGCGCACCACGGATCCGTCCCCGTTCAGGTGGTCCCGCGGCGCCATCGTGGAGACCATCATCGGCGCCTCGGACTGCCCGAACAGCTGCGCCATGACGGGCCCGATCCGGCTGATCGCCTCCTCCAGCCGGGCCGCGGACATCGGTGCCGCGCCGTACCAGAAGCACTGCATCGCGCTCAGGTCCGTCGAGTCCAGCGACGGGTGCCCCAGCAGCATGTAGATCAACGTCGGGGGCAGGAAGGTGTGCGTGACGCGGCGCCGCTCGGCGAGGGCGAGGAACTCCCCGACGTCCGGCTTCGCCATCACGACGACCTCCCCGCCCAGCGCCATCACCGGGAAGCAGAGCACCCCGGCGGCGTGGGTCAGCGGCGCGAGCGCGAGATAGACGGGCCGGCCCTCGAACGGGTAGCTCATCAGCGTGATCGCGGACATGGTCTCGAGGTTGCGGTCCGTGAGCATCACGCCCTTGGGACGCCCGGTGGTCCCGCCCGTCCCGACGAGCGCGACGACGTCGTCGACCGGTGCCGCGGGTTCCTCCGGGTCGTCCGTCGCCTCGGCCAGCCAGCCGGCGAACGACGGCGCGTCCCCGACGTCCGAGTCCAGGCAGACGAGGAGCCGCAGTGCCGGCAGGTCCCCGGAGATCTCCTTCACCAGCGGCGCGTAGGAGCCCTGGAAGATCAGCGCCGCGCAGTCGAAGAGCTCGAGGAGCTCCCGGTTCTCCGCGGCCCCGTTGCGCGGGTTGATCGGGCACCACACCGCACCCGCCCGCGCGATCCCGAAGACGCAGGAGAACGCCGTCGGGTCGTTGGCCGAGAGGATGCCGACCTTGTCCCCCGGCCGGATTCCCGAGCGCCGCAACGCCCGGGCGACCGAGTGACTCAGATCCTGGACGTCGCCGTAGGACAGCGTCGCGTCCCCGAGCGTCAGGCAGGGGGCGTCGCGGCCGAGTGACGCGCCCTTGTCCAGGTAGTAGGTCAACGCCATGTCAGCCCTCTCGGTCCGCTCCGCACGCCGCGCTCAGTCGTGGATCGTGACGATCGGCTTGAGCACCAGCGCGAACTGCCGCAGCACACCCAGCAGCTCCCGGTGCCCGAACGCCTGGCAGCCGGACGCGAAGCCGACCCGTTTCGGCGGCTGCTGCAGCAGCGAGTATGCCGCGTAGGCCTGCAACAGACCCGTCTGCTTGTAGTTCTGGTTGCCGTGGATCGCCACGTGCGCGCGACCCAGCGGGCCCGACGCGTACACCGAGTCGATCGAGGTGTTGATCCGCGGGTTCTCCCGGGGTGGCATGTCCGCCTGCAGGCTCGCGGCGATGTCCGCCAGCGCGGCCTCCTGCGCGGCAGGCTCGAGGGGCTTGATCTGCTCCTCGAACATCCCGGTGGTGGCCACGACGCCGTCCATGACCGCCCGGTCCAGCACGCCGCCCGTCGCCGTCACGTTCGCGACGCGCGGGTCGTCCTTGAACCACACCGGGTGCGCCATGCCGCCCCACGGGACGGTCAGCGCGGTGCCGTGCGCGCCGGGGACGACGCACTCGCGGGTCGCCTTGTGGTCCCACTCGACGTACTCGTTCTCCACCAGGTGGAACCAGTCCGCCTTGAGGATCGTGAAGATCGTCTGGGTGGAGGCGAACGTGGGATGGCCCTTCCACAGCACGAGGATGTCCAGGGTGTCCAGCCCCGGCGTCTCCAGCGCGATGTTGGCGGCGATCTCACTGGTGGTCTACATCTGCGCGATGCCCGGGGAGAGCAGCAGGCCCTGCTCGGCGAACGCCTCGCCCCAGGTGTTCTTGGCGTGCAGCGTCCAGTCCTGCTCGCCGGTGGTGTCCGTGTAGTGGCACCCGGCGGCGAGCGCGGCCTCCACGGCCTCCGGCCCGTACTTGATGAACGGCCCGACGGTGTTGAGGACGACCTTCGCGCCGCCGAACAGCTCCGTCAGGGCCTCGACGTCATGGTTCACCTCGACGACGTCGTGCTCGACCGTGTCCAGCCCGGGGATCCGGTCCAGGGCGGCCTGGACCTTCTTCGCGTCCCGGCCCGCGGCGACGAACGGGACGTTGAGCTCGCGCAGGTACTCGCAGATCAGCCGGCCGGTGTAGCCGGAGACGCCATAGACGACGACGGGCCTGCTTGTGGCCGCGGCCATCACATTCCCATCCCGCCGTCGACGGGCAGGCCCGCGCCGTTGACGAACCGGGAAGCGTCGGAGGCGAGGAAGACCACGGCGTCGGCCATGTCCTCGACCGCACCGAGGCGGCCGGACGGGGTGAGTGCGACGACGGCGCCGACGGCGGCCTCGGGGCTCTCGAAGAGGCCGAGCCCGGCCGTCTCGACGGCGAGCTTCATGCCCATGTCCGTGGGGACCAGGCCCGGGTAGATGCAGTTGACGCGGACGCCGTAGCCGAGCTTGCCGGACTCCGCCGCGGCGATCCGGGTCAGCCGGTCCACCGCGGACTTCGTGGCCGAGTACCCGGAGATGCCCGGGAAGGCGATGGTGGCCGCGACCGACGCGACGTTGATGATCGTGCCGCCCTCGCCTGCCGCGCCGCCGGGCCGCATCGCCCGGAACGCGTGCTTGATGCCCAGCGTCGTCCCGAGCACGTTGACCTCGAGCATCCGGCGGATGTCGTCGGGCTCGGCGTCGACGATCAGCTGGGTGACCTCGATGCCGGCGTTGTTGATCACGATGTCCAGCCCGCCGAGCTCCGCGACGGTGTGGGCCACGGCGCTCTCCCACTGGGCGTCGTCCGTGACGTCGAGCTCCACGAAGCCGGCGCCGGGGATCCCCGCGGCCGTCTGCTCGCCCACGTCCTTGAGGACGTCGGCGATCATGACCCTCGCCCCGGCCGCGGCCAGCGCGGTGGCCATCCCCGCCCCGAGCCCGCGGGCGCCGCCGGTGACGAGCGCCCTCCGCCCCGTCAGATCGAACCCGCTCATGCAGCTTCCTCCCTGGTAGACACGCCTCTGTGTCGCATCAGGTGATGCAGAGCACAACCTAGGGAGGATCTTGGACAACTGTCAAGATTTTCTTGGACAGTCGTCAAGAGACCGTTCGGGACGACCCGTCTGAGTTACTCTGACCCGGCTCCCACGCTCCCGGACCGAGAGGCGGACACCGTGACCAAGCCCGCCGATCGGATCTCCCGCCGCCAGGTCGACAAGTTCGAGGAACGCCGCCGGCAGCTCGCGGACGCCGCCCTGCAGACGCTCTCGGAGCTGGGTTACGCCCGCACGAGCCTGCGGGAGATCGCGCAGAACTCCGAGTTCAGCCACGGCGTGCTGCACTACTACTTCCGGGACAAGGTCGAGCTGATCACGTACTGCGTCCGGCAGTACAAGGCCCGCTGCGTGCTGCGCTACGACGGGATCGTGCACGACGCCGAGGAACCGGACGCGCTGGCGCGGGACTTCGCCGAGGGGCTCGCCGCCACGCTCGTCGAGGACGCCCTGCTGCACCGGCTCTGGTACGACCTACGCTCCCAGTCCCTGTTCGAGGAGTCCTTCCGGGCGGACGTCGCGGACATCGACGAGAGCCTCGAACGGATGATCTGGCGGGTCGTCGGCCGGTACGCGGAGCTCGCCGGGATCGAACCCACCTGCAGCTCCTCGATGGCCTACGCGACCTTCGACGGGCTGTTCCAGCAGGCCCTGCTGCGCCACCTCGCCGGCTCGGAGCTGGCGACGGACGACCTCAAGGCGGGGGCACGGCACCTGCTGAGCCACCTCGTCTGCGCCTGAACCGCCCGCGCGTGCGGGTCCGACGGCACCGGCGCTCGAGTGGCTCAAGCGCCAACCGGGGGCGCCCGCGCCACACCCGCGGCGGGGGGGGCGGCGGCGGGGGGGGGGGGGGCGGGGGGGGCGGGGGTCAAACCA
>JAOZVV010000129.1:0-30617 GCA_025869365.1 Pseudonocardia sp. | reverse complement strand
AGCGGCGCGGCAGTGTTCGCGGCGACGGGCCGCCGTCCGCCGCGCCCCCGCGCGGGCGGGCCCGCCGGCACCGGCCCTCGTGGGCACCACGCGCCACCCGGGCCCGCTCGCCCCCCCCCCGCGGCGGGGTGGGCGGCGGCGGGGTGGGCGGCGGCGGGGTGGGCGGGTCTCAGACCAGCACTTCGGTGACCGGCAGGCTCGAGTCCGCGGGCAGATCCAGGGCGGACGGCGTCGCGTCCGCCCGGAGCAGGTGCGCCCCCAGCGCGGCGACCATCGCGCCGTTGTCCGTGCACAGCACCGGCCGCGGGACCCGCAGCGTCAGGCCCGCGGCGTCGCACCGCTCCTGGGCCAGCGCCCGCAGCCGCGAGTTCGCCGCGACCCCGCCGCCCAGCAGGACCGTGTCCATCCCGAACTCCCGCGCGGCGCGGACCGTCTTGGCCGTCAGCACGTCCACGACCGCCTCCTGGAACGACGCCGCGACGTCCGCGACCGGGACCGGCGTCCCCTCCCGCGCCAGCGCCTCGACGTGCCGGGCCACCGCGGTCTTCAGCCCGGAGAACGAGAAGTCGAACGGCGCATCCCGGGGGCCGGTGAGCCCGCGCGGGAAGCGGACCGCCGCGGGGTTCCCCTCGCGGGCGGCGCGGTCCACGTGCGGCCCGCCCGGGAACGGCAGGCCGAGCAGCCGGGCGATCTTGTCGAAGGCCTCGCCCGCGGCGTCGTCGATCGTGGCGCCGAGCGGGGTGACCGGGCCGGCGAGGTCCGGGACGGCAAGCAGGCTGGAGTGCCCGCCGGAGACGAGCAGCGCGAGCGCGGGCGGCAACGGCCCGTGCTGCACCGTGTCGACGGCGACGTGCGCGGCCAGGTGGTTGACCCCGTACAGCGGCACGTCCCACGCCGCGGCGTAGGCCTTGGCGGCAGCGACCCCCACGAGCAGCGCGCCCGCGAGCCCCGGACCTGCGGTGACGGCGACGGCGTCGATGTCCCGACCGGTCAGGCCGGCCGTCGCCAGCGCCCGGTGCACGGCCGGGACCATCGCCTGCAGGTGTGCGCGGGACGCGACCTCGGGGACGACGCCGCCGAACCGCGCGTGCTCCTCGACGCTGGACGCGATCTCGTTGGCCAGCAGCTCGGGGATCCCGCCGGAGGAGATCCGGACGATGCCGACGCCCGTCTCGTCGCAGGAGGTCTCGATGCCCAACACGATCCCCGCGCCGTTCATCGGGCCTCCCGTTTCATCGTGAACGCGTCCGCCATGCTCGGCCGGTAGTACCGCTTGCGCAGCCCGACGACGGTGAAGCCCGTCGCGGCATAGAGGCCCTGCGCGGGCTCGTTGTCCGTCCGGACCTCGAGGAACACCGTCGCGTGCGCCTCGTCCGCGATCCGCAGCAGCTCGTCGAGGAGCCTGCGGCCGATGCCCTTGCCCTGGTGGGCGGGGTCGACGCCGATCGTGTGCACCTCGGCCTCGGCCTGGGGCGGGCCCGCGACGAACCCCAGCCCGGCATAGCCGACGAGCTCGTCCCCCAGCCGGGCGGCGAAGTACGGCAGGCCGTTCGCGAGCTCCTCCCTGAAGGCCTGCGCGCGCCACGGATCGTCCCCGGGGAAGAGGATCCGCTCCAGCTCGGCGCAGCGCTCGGCGTCCGCGCGGTAGAGCCGGCCGATCCGGACCGTCTCGACGCTCACGTGCTCACCCGCTTCCGCTCCCCGGGCGGGACGGCGTCCGGCCGGCGCAGGTAGAGCGGCTCCAGCAGGCCCGGCTCCTTCCCGGCGAGCAGCAGGTCCGCGGCCACGGCGACGAGTCCGCGCGGCGTCGGCGCCTCCGGCCCGCGGACGGGCAGCCCGAACTGCTCGACGAGCGCGCCGGCGGCGGCCACCAGGCCCAGCCCGGGAACACGCTCGGCCAGCGCCTCCGGCCGTTCGACCGTGGGCCCGGTGAGCCGGCGGCCCTCGGCCTCGTACGCCGCCCAGTAGACCTCGCGACGCCGCGCGTCCGTCGTGACCAGCAGGTTCCCGTCGAGCCGCGCCTCGACGACGACCTCGGCCGCGATCGCATCGAGCGAGCACACGCCGTGCACCGGGATCCCGAGCGCATCCCCCAGCGCGGCCGCGGTCACCATGCCGACCCGGAGCCCGGTGAAGGGCCCCGGTCCGGCGCCGACGACGACCGCCTCGAGGTCCCGCAGCGTCACCCCGGCCTCGGCGCACGCGGCCAGGACGCCGGGCATCAGCAGCTCGCCGTGTTTGCGGGCGTCGTGGACGACCCGGGTGCCGAGCGCGGTCGGGGGGCCCTCGGGGGTCAGGCGGACGACGCCCGCCGTGACCGCGGGCGTCGCGGTGTCCAGAGCCAGCACGAGCACACCGCAGAGCCTACGAGCGCCGCTTCACCAGGCGCGGATCAGGTCCGGCAGGTCCGCGAGGCGCTGGATGACCCCGTCCGGCTCGATGTCCACGGGGACCCGCTGCTCCACCGGGATGTCGCTGTTCGGCACCAGCACGGCCCGCATGCCGACACCCTTGGCCCCGCTGATGTCGTCGTACGGGCGGTCCCCCACGTAGACGCACCGGCCGGGATCGTGCACGCCGACCGCCTCCATCGCGGCCAGGAACGCCTTCGGATGCGGCTTCGTCCAGGGCAGGTCGCTGCTCCAGGTGACGCCGTCGAAGTGGTGCAGCACCCCGTCCCGGCGAAGCCAGTCCTCGTGCCATTCGCCCGGCCAGGCCGTCGACGACAGGACTCCCAGCCGCAGCCCGCGCTCCTTCAGCGTCTCCAGCATGGGGGCGGCGTCCGGGTCCGTGTGGGTGGCCTGCACCCAGAACTCGCGGTAGGCCTCCAGCGCGTTCCCGTGCAGCTCGGAGGCGTCGTCGAGACCGGCGTCCGCGAGCACGTGCGCGATCGTGAAGGCCGCGTTCGTGTCCTTCACCGCGGCCCACCGGCCCAGGTCCGCCGGCGCGAGCGCGGCGGCGGCCGCCGTCGCGCGCTCCGCGTCGCCGGCGTGCAGGACGTCCGCGTAGGTGCGCCAGCCGGCATGGAAGTCCATCGTCTTCCAGGGCGTCAGCGTGCCGCCCCAGTCGAAGATCACCGCCTCGATCATGTGCTCACCCTCTCCACGCGGGCGACCCGGACGTCGTCCGGGCGGCGCTCCAGCCGGACGAGCACGTGCCGGTCCGCCAGCCGTTCCGCGACGCCCTCGCCCCACTCGACGGCGACGACCGCCGCGGTGAGGTCCGTGTCCAGGTCCAGGTCGTCCAGCTCGTCGGCGATGCTGCCACCGGCCAGGCCGAGCCGGTAGGCGTCGACGTGCACCAGCGGGACGCCGCGCTCGCCCGCCTTGTGCTCGCGCGCGATGACGAACGTGGGCGACGTGACCGCCCCGCGCACGCCGAGCCCCCGGCCCAGCCCCCGGACCAGCGCCGTCTTCCCCGCCCCGAGCGGCCCGGAGAGCACCACCAGGTCTCCGGCGTCCAGCTCCGCGGCGAGCGCCTCGCCGAACGCCTCCGTGTCCTCGACACCCGGGAGCTCGGTCTCGGTGTCCCAGGCGACCTGGCCGACGCTCATGCCCGCCTCCGGAGCTTCTTCGGCCCTTTCGGGCTCGCCCGCTTCGCCGCCCTCTGGATCAGCCCGATCAGCGCGTCGTCGATCACCTGGTGCTCCTCGAGCATCGGCAGGTGCCCGACGCCCGGCAGCGTGACCAGGGTGGCCGTCGGGATCTCCGCCGCGATCCGCTCGGCGTGCGAGTACGGGATGACCTGGTCCGCGGTGCCGGCCGCGACCAGCACCTCGGCCGAGGCCAGCGCGGGCAGCGCGGCGATCCGGTCGTGCGTGCCGAGGGTGTCCGCGAAGTCCGTGAGGGCGTCCACGGCGTTGGTGCCGATCATGGTGTCCACCAGGTCCACCAACGCCGGGTCCACGGCCTGGTTCCCGTAGGCGTAGCGGCGGGTGATGCTCCAGATCAGGTTGCCCGCGGCCCTGCGCACGCCCCGCACCAGCGACGGCTGGATCCGGGCGAGCAGCCCGACCCCGCGGGTGAGCGGGTTGTGCCGGGACAGCAGGGTGCCGGGCAGCCCCGCGCTGCCCATCTCGCCCGCGGACGTCGAGATCAGCGCGACACCGGCGACCCGCTCCCGGAACAGCTCGGGCCGCTGCTCGGCCAGCGCCATCAGCGTCATGCCGCCCATCGAGTGCCCCGCCAGCACGAGCGGCCCCGTGGGGGCCAGCGTGCGGATCACGGCGTCGAGGTCCCGGCCGAGCTGCTCGATCGTGCAGCTCTCCGGCGACGCCCGTTCGGACCGGCCGTGGCTGCGCTGGTCGTACAGCACGACCCGGACGGCGGGCTCGCCCAGCTCGGCGAGGCTGCGCCGCTGGAACTGCCAGGTGCGCCGGTCCAGCGCGAAGCCGTGCACCAGGACGACCGTGAGCGCCGGGGTGCGCCCACCGGCGGGCTCGATCTCCTCCGCGGCGAGCCGCACACCGTCGTCCGCGGTGACCGAGCACTCCCGGCCCGCCGGGAGCGCGCCCGGGATGCCGGCGGACATCTCCGACGCCAGGCGGCGCCGGTCGGTCACGATCTGCGAGCGCCTGCGCGCCGCGACCCCCACTCCGACGGCGGCACCCGCGGCACCGGCGACACCACCGGCGACGCCGAGGGTCTGCCACAGTCTGCGGTTCGCCATCATCCGCCCCCGTTCACGTGGGTCCTCGCGACCCGGGCACCGTGCACACCGGTCGCGATCTCGTAGTGGATCGTGCCTGCCTCGGTGGCCCACTCCTGCGCCGTGGGCCCGCCGTCCGCCCCCTCGCCGAACAGGACCGCGGTCTCGCCCTCGGCCACCGCGTCGTCCCCGCAGTCGACGACGACCTGGTCCATGCACACCCGTCCGACCACCGGCCGGGACCGTCCCGCGAGCCAGACCCGCATCCGGCCGTTCGCGTTCAGCCGCCGCGGCACACCGTCCGCGTAACCCGCGGGGACCAGCGCGAGCGTGGTCTCCCGGGGCGTGGTCCATTCGTGGCCGTAGGAGACACCCTCGCCCGCCGGGACCCGCTTGACCAGCACCACCCGCGCCCTGAACGTCATCGCCGGCCGCAGCGGGGACTCCTCGACGGGCCGGTCCAGCGGGTCGAGCCCGTAGACGGCGATGCCGGGCCGCACGAGATCCAGGTGCAGGTCCGGACGGGTCATCGTGGCCGCGGAGTTGGCGAGATGGCGCAGCGGGGTGAAGCCGCGCGCCCGTGCCGCCTGCCAGGCGGCGGTGAGGCGGGCGAGCTGCGCGTCGAGCACCGGATGGTGCGGCTGGTCCGCGACCGCGAGATGCGACCAGACGGCGACGACCTCGGCCGTGCCGTCCGCGGCCGCCGTCACCACGTCGTCCAGCAGCGCGGCCCACTCCGCGACGGGCGCGCCGTTGCGGCTCAGCCCGGTGTCCGCCTTGAGGTGCAGCCGCGCGGCCCGACCCGCGCGGCGGGCGCCGTCGAGCACACCGGCGAGATGCCGCACCGAGGACACGGACAGATCCACCCCGGCGGCGACGGCAGGCGCGAAGTCCTCGTCCGGGAGGTGCAGCCAGGACAGCACGGGCGCCGTGATCCCGGACGCGCGGAGCTGGAGGGCCTCGTCGAGCGTGCACACGCCCAGCCACGACGCGCCCGCGTCGAGGGCCGCACGGGCCACCGGGGCCGCCCCGTGGCCGTACGCGTCCGCCTTCACCACGGCCATGGTGGCGGCGCCGGACACCGCCGCGGAGCCGGACAACAGGGCGACGTTGTGCCGGATCGCCTCCAGGTCGACGACCGCCTCGGTGCGCGGGCGGGACCGGCTTCGCGGGGAGGGGTCGGGGATCTCGGGCACGTCCGAATCATCGCATCCGGCACCGACGACTTCCGGTCCTGCCACGAACCGCCCTGCTCAGGCGCCCGACGCCGCCTTCCGGACGAGCCGGATCGCCTCCGGGACCATCGCCTGCAGCGCGGATGCGGGCGCCGGCACCCCCGGCGCGTCCGGGTCGAGGTCGTGGGCCGCGAGCGAGGCCGCCCTCGCGTGCACGTGCGCCGCGCAGCCCGCCGCCCGCAGCGGCTCCAGACCCGCGGCGAGCAGCGCCCCGAGGATCCCGGAGAGCACGTCGCCGGACCCCGCGGTGGCGGCCCAGGCGTCCGCCGAGGGATGGACGATCGTGCGGCCGTCCGGACCCGCGATCACCGTCGCGTTGCCCTTGAGCAGGACGGTCACGCCGAGGGCGGCCGCCGCCCGGCGGGCGGCGCCGATCCGGTCCGGGCCGACCTCCCCCGCGATCCGGGCGAACTCCCCCGCGTGCGGGGTGAGCACGATCGGCTTCCCGGCGATCCGCTCGCGCAGGTCCGCCTGCCGGGCGAGGAGCGTGACGGCGTCCGCGTCCGCACAGACGGCGACGTCCCGGGCGAGCACCGCTGCGAGCACCTCCCGACCCCCGTCGTCCGTGCCGATGCCGGGACCGACCGTCCACGCCTGCGTCCGCCCCGCCTCGTCGACGGTGTCCGTGGCGACGATCTCGGGCCAGCGTGTGCGCACCCGGTCCGCGGCGGACCCGGCGAACCGCACCATGCCGCTCGTGGCCAGGGCCGCGGCCCCGGCACTGAGCACGGCCGCACCCGGATAGGTCGACGAGCCGGCGGCGATCCCGACCACGCCCTGGGTGTACTTGTCGTCGGCGGGTCCGGGGATCGGCCAGCTCCGTCCGACGTCGAGGTCGTCGAGGACCTCGGCGTACGGCTCCGGCAGCAACGGGCCGAGACCGATGTCCACGAGCTCGACGCGGCCGCAGCGCGGGGCGGCGAGCACGTGGACGGGTTTGAGGGCGCCGAAGGTGACGGTCAGCGTGGCCTGCACGGCCGGGCCGTCGACGGTGCCGGTGTCCCCGTCCACCCCGCTGGGCAGATCCACCGCGACGATCGGGACCCCTGCCGAGTCCGCTGCCGCCACGAGCGTCGCCGCGGGCTCCCGCAGCGCGCCCCGCCCGGAGATCCCCACGATCCCGTCCAGGACGGCATGGGCGCCGGTCACGGCGGTGCGGGCCGGCCCCGGGTCGTCGGCGGTGAGGATGCGGGCACGGGCCCGGCGCAGCGCCGCGAGGCCCTCCGGATGCGCGCGGTCCGGGGCGAGCAGCACCGCGGTGACGCGCGCGCCGCGGCGGGCGAGCTCCACACCGGCCCACAGCGCGTCGCCCCCGTTGTTGCCCGCTCCCACCAGGAGCGTGATCCGGCGGCCCGCGGTCGACCCGAGGAAGCGCCGGACGTGCACGGCCAGACCGCTCGCCGCCCGGCGCATCAGGGCGCCCTGCGGGGTTCGTTCCAGCAGTACGGCTTCGGTCTCGCGGATCTGCTCCGCCGTCCAGACGCCTCGCACGAGGAGGAACGGTAGGCGCGAACGGCTCGACGCGCCGGACCACCCCTCGTCGTCCGGCGCGTTCGGCCACACCCCTACTGGGGGTTCTGGTCGACCTGCATGTCGAAGTTGACGTCGCTGCCCTCGACCTTCGTCGCGGTCACCGTGACGCCGTAGGTCTCGCCGTCGCCGGTCACCGTGCAGCGGATGGACTTGCCGACCTCCGCGGGCAGGTCCTCCGGGCACTCGGTCCGGTCCGGCGCCTGGCTCGTCGTCTGCCGGTAGAAGTCCGTGATCTTCTGCTGGACGTCGGCCTTGTCCACGTACGAGCTGCAACCGCTCAGGCCCAGGAGCACGCCCCCGGCCACGACGACCGACCCGATGACCCGTCCGAACCTGGCAACCATGATCTTCCCTCTCCGTGTGTACCGCGTCCCGGATCGGCATCCGGCCTGGTCAGAACGCTATTCGGGAAAGGGGGCCGGGGCGGGAGTGGTAGCACCACACTCCGTGTGCGGATCTGCGCACCGTCACCGGGGTGGCTGGTCGGGGCGGCCCGAGTCCCGGGCGGTGTGGGCGTGCCGGACGTCGCGGCGGTAGCGTTCCCGGTGTGAGCCGGACCAGCACGTTCACCCGTCCGCCCGCGCTGCGCAACGCCAAGGACGCGCTCGAGCAGCTGTCGCGGCCCGGGCCCAATCCGGTCCTGCGCGGCGACCTGGGTCTCGTCGGGCTGCCCGGCGTCGTCTACGCCCCGGAGGCGGGTCTCGGCCTGCCGGCCGTCGCGTTCGGACACGACTGGCTGCAGCCGCCCTCGCGCTACGCCGAGCTGCTCCGCCACCTGGCCTCGTGGGGCATCGTCGCCGCCGCGCCGGCCAGCCAGCGGGGTCCGCTGCCCAGCGCCGCCCGGTTCTCCGCGGACCTGCGCACCACCCTCGACGTCTGCGCGGGCGTTCGCCTCGGAGACGGCCGGATCAGCGTGGACGCCCGCCGGACGGCACTGGCCGGGCACGGCACCGGGGCGGGGGCCGCGCTCCTCGCGGCGGCCGGACATCCCAAGGTCGCCGCCGTCGTCACGCTGGCGCCGGCCGAGGTCCGGCCGTCCGCACTGGACGCCGCCCGGAAGATCACCGTCCCCACACTGCACATCGCGGGCGGCAAGGACACGGTCGCGCCGATCGCGGGGCACGCCGAGCCGATCGCGAGGGCCGGCGGGGGCCCGGTGTGGCTGCGGACGATCGGGAAGGCGAGCCACACCGAGTACATGACGGGTCCGCACTGGACGGACCTGCTGCTCTCCGGCAGCCCGAACGGCAAGACCCGGCGGATCACCCGCGCCCTGGTGACGGCCTTCCTGCTCAAGCACCTCTGCGACGAGGACCGGGTGGACGACCTGGTGGACGGCAAGGTCCCGGGCACGAGCCTCGCCGACCTCACCCCCGCCCCCTGAGACACCCCACCCACCACCCGCGAGTCGCGCTCTGGGACCACGCGAGTCGCGACCTGAAGCCCGGCGAGTCGGGACCTGAGGCCGCACGAGTCGGGTCCTGGGACCGGTCGGACCGTGCACGATCGTGAACGGCCCCGCCGTTTCCCCTCGCGGAGCGATGCCGGCACGCGATGCTCGGCGGCGTGCCTGCCGACCTCCACCACGATCCCGACGCGCTCGACGCCGCCGCAGCACTCGCCGCCGCGCTTGCCGCCGATCTCGACGAGCTGCCGACGGCCGATCTCGAAGGTTCCCTGCCGTCGCACCTCGGGGCGGAGCACGACGGGCTCCGGACCACGGTCCGCCGGGCCGCCCAGGAGGTCGCACGCCTGGCCGAGGAGCTCCGGCAGGCCGCGACGCGCAGCCGCATCGCGGAGAGCGCTGCGCTCGGTCGCTTCGCGGACGTCCTGGATCCCGGGCGCGGGGACGACCGGTGAGGGCGGATCAGCCGGAGGAGCGGTTGTCCCTGCTCGCCGAGTGTCTGCATGCTGCCGTCACCGACGCGGCCCGGCTCAGCAGGGCGATCGGCGAGGCGAGCCCGGACGCCGTCGGACGGACCTGGGCGGAGCGCACCGATCTGGTCGGCCGGGAGTTGCATCGGCAGGCCGAGCTCGCCACGGAGCTGGCGACCACCGTGCGACGACTGCTGACGGGCGAGCAGGACGGCCCGCACGGGCGATGGTCACCCCTGCTCGATCTGGCGGGGCTCCCGCACCCCGGCGCTGCCCGACTCCCGGGGACGGACGGACGGCGCACATCGGACTCGCGGGGGGTTGTCCTTCCGCTGCTGCCGGACGGCCCGCCCTGAGGTCGTGGAGTCGGGGGCGCTGAGGGCTCGGGCCAGGGACGACGTCCCGACTCGCCGGGCCCCACAGCGCGACTCGCCCGGCCCCACAGCGCGACTCGCGGGTGGTCAGGTGGCGGCGACGACGTCCGCGAGTCGGGTGGCGATGCCGTTCGCGAGCTCGGCGGTGGGGGCCTCGACCATAACCCGCACCAGCTGTTCCGTGCCCGACGGGCGGAGCAGGACCCGGCCGGTGTCCCCGAGCTCCGTCTCGGCCTCGGCGACCGCGGCGGCAACGACGGGAGACGCGGCGACGGTGGCCTTGTCCCCCACCTTCACGTTGATCAGCACCTGGGGCAGCGTCGTGACGATCCCCGCGAGCTCGGCGAGCGACGAGCCCGTCTCCGCCATCCGGGCCATCAGCCGCAGTGCGGTGAGCAGGCCGTCCCCGGTGGTGGCGTGCCCCGGGAGCACGACGTGCCCGGACTGCTCGCCGCCGAGGCTGAAACCGCCGGCCCGGAGCTCCTCCAGGACGTAGCGGTCCCCGACACCGGTGACCCGCACCCCGATCCCCGCCCCGCGCAGGGCGAGGTGCAGGCCGAGGTTGCTCATGACCGTGGTGACCAGGACGTCGTCCACGAGCGCGCCCGCGGACTTCATGGCGACGGCCAGCACCGCCATGATCTTGTCCCCGTCGACGATCTCGCCTGCCGCGTCGACGGCCAGGCAGCGGTCCGCGTCCCCGTCGTGGGCGATGCCGAGGTCCGCGCCGTGGGCGACGACGGCCGCCTGCAGCGGGCCCAGGTGGGTGGAGCCGACACCCTCGTTGATGTTGAGGCCGTCCGGCGAGGCGTTGATCGCGATGACCTCGGCGCCGGCCTTCGCGTAGGCCGCCGGGGCGGCCTCGGCGGCGGCGCCGTGGGCGCAGTCCACGACGACCCGGACACCGGCGAGCGACTGCGGGGTGCTGGTGAGGAGATGGGCGACGTAGCGGTCCACGGCGTCCGGCTGGTCCCGGACGCGGCCGATCCCGGCGCCCGTGGGGCGGTGCGCAGGCGGCCCGGCGTCGATCGCCTGCTCGATCTCGAGTTCCAGGGCGTCCGGCAGCTTGTGCCCGCCCGCGGCGAAGATCTTGATGCCGTTGTCCGGCATCGCGTTGTGCGAGGCGGAGATCATGATGCCCAGGTCCGCG
This sequence comes from Pseudonocardia sp., assembly GCA_025869365.1. Lineage (GTDB taxonomy): Bacteria > Actinomycetota > Actinomycetes > Mycobacteriales > Pseudonocardiaceae > Pseudonocardia. The sequence goes on along the minus strand of JAOZVV010000129.1, from coordinate 19,803 downwards.
TCGAGCTCGCCGACGAGGTGCGCGACACCGGGGGTGGGGATCACCCCGACCCGGACGGCGTCCGCCCCGGCGGAGGTGAGACCCGCCAGGACCGCGGCCTCCAGCATCTCGCCGCTGGCCCGGGGGTCACGGCCCACGATCGCGACCGGGCGGCCCACGCTCCCGCGATGGGCGGCGAGAACGCGGGCGGCCGAGGCGGACACGGCAACGGCGAGCTCCGGAGTGAGGAGCTCGCCGTTGGCCAGGCCCCGGACCCCGTCGGTTCCGAAGAGACGACGCATCCGGGTGGTGATCAGCGCTTGGAGTACTGGGGCGCCTTGCGGGCCTTCTTGAGGCCGTACTTCTTGCGCTCGACGGCACGCGGGTCACGGGTGAGGAAGCCGGCCTTCTTGAGCGCCGGACGGTCCTCGAGGTCGACCTCGATGAGCGCACGGGCGATGGCCAGGCGCAGCGCACCGGCCTGGCCCGACGTCCCGCCACCGTGCAGGTTGGCGAAGATGTCGAAGCGCTCGGTCTTCTCGACAGTGACGAGGGGCTCCCGGATCAGCTGCTGGTGCAGCTTGTTCGGGAAGTACACCTCGAGCGGCTTGCCGTTGAGCTGGAACTTGCCGGTGCCGGGCATGAGGCGCACCCGGACGATGGCCTCCTTGCGGCGGCCGACCGTCTGCACCGGGTGGTCCGAGACGACGGGCGCGTCGACGGCGAAGTCCTCGCCGGACTCGATGTCCGTGTCGACGTCCTCGGTCTCGGCGGCCGCGTCGGCGTCGTAGCCGGCCGCGTCGCCGATGGTGTAGTCGTTCTCGGCGTTCTCCGAGTCGGAGGTGTAGATCTCCTGCTCGGGGACCTCGGGGGTCGTCACGGGCTGTCCCTCTTCGTTGCTGGGCGTGGTCACTGGGCGACCTGGGTGATCTCGAACGGCTGCGGCTTCTGCGCGGCGTGCGGGTGCGACGGGCCCGCGTAGACCTTCAGCTTCTTGGCCATCGCACGGCCGAGACGGTTCTTCGGGAGCATGCCCGTGATGGCCTTCTCGACCAGCCGGTCCGGGTGCTTCTCGATCATCTCGCCGACCGAGCGCTTGCGGAGGCCGCCCGGGTAACCGGAGTGCCGGTACACGAACTTGTCCGTGAGCTTGTTGCCCGAGACCGCGATCTTCTCCGCGTTGATGATCACCACGAAGTCACCGGTGTCCATGTGCGGGGCGTAGGTCGGCTTGTGCTTGCCCCGCAGCAGGGTCGCTGCGTGTGTGGCCAGGCGGCCGAGCACGATGTCGGACGCATCGATCACGTGCCAGGCATGCGTGATGTCGCCGGGCTTGGGGCTGTACGTGGGCACGGATCTACCTCGTCGTTCTCGGGCTCGGATGCCTCGAAGGGTCGTCTCTCGTTCATCGTGCGGCGCTGTGGACGCCGGCCGTGCAGGAGCGTCGGGCCCTCGCACCGGCTGACGGTCACCTACGGATGCCCGAAAGCACTCGACGGTGATCGCGGGTCTCCACCCGCCGCAACACGAAACGTCAGGGTACCCGCCGCTCGGAAGGGAGGTCAAAACGCCCCCTCCCCGCGGCGGAACCCCAGGTCAGAAGCCCACTGCGGGACCGGACGCCATGCTACATCCAGCGCGCCGCGTTGGTCCGCTCGACCTGCTGGTAGCCGTCGTTCGCCGTCCCCAGCGCGACCCCGATCCGGGCGAGCACGGCGTTCAGGTCCGCCGCCGCGGTGTCCCACTGCTTCTGCTTCGCGGCGTAGTCCGTGGCGGCCCGGCCCTGCCAGGTGGCGGCGAGCGGCGCGAGCCGGCGGCGGAGGTCCTCGAGCCGGGCGTTGATCCGCTGGGCGGTGCCCGCGACGGACGTCTGGGCCGCGGCGAGCTCGCCGAAGGTGACCTTGATCTCGGACACGGCGCTCAGCCCAGCGTCCGGCGGATCGAGGACAGGGCGGAGGACTGCGCGTCCTCCTGCTCCTGGTAGGTCCGGCCGGAACCCTGGATGGACCCGCCGATCGCGCGCAGCGCCTCGCTCAGCGACCGCGCATCGGCGTCCCACCGGGCCATCAGCCCCGCGAACGCGGTGGCCGCCTCACCGCGCCACGCCCCGGCGAGCGGTTCGAGCTGCGTGCGCAGCGTCGCCAGCTCCGCCCGCACGTCCTGGTCCACCGAGAGCACCTGACGTCCCGCCCGAGCCATCTCCTCGACGGTCGTCCCGAATCCACCGGCCATCGCGCGTCACCCCTGTTCCGTCCTCGTCCGGCCACCGGCGTGGCCTCACCCCGGTGACGATCGCAGGACGGGTGCCGCCGCGTGGCCGTTCGGGAGGACCGTTCACGATCGGGAACGACACGGGGACGGGGACGTCGGGCCGCCTCGGAGACCCCGGTCCTCCTGCTCACCCGACGCCCCGGACGCCGCCGACCACCTCCGTGCAGGCCGCCTCCGGGGCCGCCCCGGCGTACCGGCAGCCGACGCTGAGCTGGTCCGTGCCGTCGAGCACGACGAACCAGTCGACGCGCGCCGCACCGCCGGAGACGACCTGGCGGAACCGCACGACCGGCCGACCGGCCGACCGGGCGTCCGGGTCGAGGTCCTCGAGACGCTCACCCGCGGCCAGCGCGTCGTCGTAGGCCGCCCGCAGCTCCGCCCGCGCGCGCTCCGGCTCGCGCTCGGCGTCGTACCCGAGCGGGGCGCGTTCGACGGAGATCAGCTCGGCCCCGTCCGGGGCGTCCCACGGGGTGAGGAGGACGCGCCGCCGACCGGGCTCGCCGCCGGTGTGCTCCCAGCCGTCGGGCAGCGGCAGGGCGTAGCCGTACTGCACCAGGAGGTCGGCCGGGGCGGCGGGCACCTCCGGCGCGGGCAGGACCTGCCCGATGCCCAGCAACCCGGCCGCGACCGCGAGCGCCCCCGCCGCGAGCACCAGCCGGCGCCGGGTGCTCCCGTCCGGCACCGGAGGGAGACGGACCCGCTCCTCGGGCTCCGCGGGTACGGGCGGGACCGGCCGGGGCACCGCGAGCGCGCCGAGGACCGCGGCCACGTCCGGGCGCTCCGCGACGACGACGCGGTCGAACCCGGCCTCGTCGAACAGCTCCGCGAGCAGCGGCGTGCGCGCGAGCCCGCCGATCAGCAGGACCTCCGCGGCCGCGCCCCGTGCGCGGTGCACGAGCCCGACCAGCGGTTCGGCCAGCGCCTCCCGCACCGTGCCCGCCCGCACGCGCACCCGTGCCTCCCCCGCCCGCAGCCGGACCTCCGGGCGGAGCGAGAGCGCTTCCCGGATCGCCCGGGTGCTGCCGGGACCGGCGGGACCGCTGCCCACCTCACGCGCCAGGGCCGCGCCCACGACGTCGTCGAGGAACCCTCCCCCGATCGGCAGGCGCTGTTCCCGCAGCACCCGCGGGCCGTCGACCACCGACAGCGTCGTGCCGCCCTCCCCCGCGTCGACGACGAGCCGGACCCCCGGACGTCCCCCGGTCGCCGCGACGGCCCGCGGGAGCGACGTCCCGAGCACCAGCACGTCCTGCGGCGCCCCGGCGACCAGCAGTCCGACGGCGGCGGGTACCGACGTCCCGGCGGGCAGCACGCCGAGCAGCCGCGGCACCTCACCCGGCCCTGCTCCGGCGACCCGGGTCCCGGTGCGGCCCACGTCGACGGCGACCCGCATCACCCCTCCTCGGGCGCGCACCAGGCGAGCTGCACCCGGCGGGTTCCCCTGCGGTCCACGAGGAGCGCACGGCCCGGCGGCATCGGGGAGGGCTTCGCCGAGCCGACGAGCGATCCCTCGTCCGGGCTGCCGTTCATCACCAGCCCCGGGGCGCCGAGCTCGCGCAGGCGCCCGAGCACGGGATCGAACAGCGCCCGGCCCGCACCCCCGCTGCGCCGGGCGATGACGACGTGCAGCCCCACGTCCCTGGCCTGCGGCAGGAACTCCAGCAGCGGGAGCAGCGGATGTGGGCCGGCCGCCCCGGACGGCGCGACGAGGTCGTAGTCGTCGACCAGCAGCCAGACGTCCGGGCCGGTCCACCAGCTGCGCTCGCGCAGGGCGCGCGGGGTGGTGTCCGCGCCGGGGAGCCGCAGGCGCAGGGACTCGGCGAGATCGGCGGCGGCCTGTGCGGTCGCCTCGGCGGTGCCGCAGAACTCCAGCAGATGGGAGTCCGGGACGGCGCCGAGCAGACCCCGCCGATGGTCCACGACGACGATCCGCGCCTGCTCCGGGGACCAGCGCGCGGCGACGGCGTTCCCCAGCAGGCGCAGCAACGAGGTCTTGCCGCTCTCCGCGTCCGCGAAGCACAGCAGGTGCGCCTCCCCGATGGGATCGAGCTCGACCAGCTCGAGGCGCTCCTCGTCGACCCCGATACCCAGGCCGGTGCCGACCGGGAGCGCGGCGACCGGGATCTCCGCCGGCAGGAGCCTGACCGGTGGGAACGCCTCGCCCTCGGCCGCCTCGACGAGCCGCACGCCGTCCGGCGCCGCGATCAGCATCGGCGCGGCGTCCTGCGCCAGCCCGTGTCCCGGGCGGCGGGGCACCCCTGCGGCCCTGCGCCGGTCCACCTCGGAGTCCGACGGCTCGCCGAGGCGCAGCTCGATCCGGCTGCCGAGCAGGTCCTTGAGCGCGGGGCGGATCTCGGTCCACCGCCCGGCCGAGAGGGCCAGGTGCACCCCGAACCCCAACCCTCGCGACGCGATCGGCAGCAGTGTCGCCTCGACGGCCTCGAAGTCCGCGCGGAACGAGGGGTAGCCGTCGATCACCAGCAGGACGTCCGTCGCCGTCTCGGCCGGGAAGTCCCCCGCCGCCCGGCGCGCGCGGAACTCCTCGACCGAGGTCAGGCCCGCGGTGCGGAACAGCTCCTCGCGCCGTTCGAGCAGCCCGGTGACCTCGGCGACGGTGCGGCGCACCAGGTCCGGCTCCTGCCGCCCGGCGACGGTCCCCACGTTCGGCAGCGCGGCCACCGCGGCGAGCCCGCCCCCACCCGCGTCGATCACGTGGACCCCCAGCTCGGTGGGGCCGTGCGTCGCGGCGAGCGCGGTGACCAGGGTGCGCAGGGCGGTGGACTTCCCGGATCGCGGCCCGCCCGCGACGGCGACGTGTCCGGCGGCGCCCGAGAGGTCCAGCACGAGGGGGTCCCGGCGCTGCAGGTACGGCCGATCGACGAGCCCGACGGGCACCCGGAGCCGGCCGCCGGGATGCTCGGCGAGGACCGTGGCCAACGGCGGCGGGACGTCCAGCGGCGGCAGCCAGACCCGGTGCGCCCGCGGCCCGCGGCCGGCCAGCGCGGTGACCGCCTCGTCGAGCACGGACCGCGTGCTCCCCGCCGCCGGCAGGGCGACGGGCTCGTCCGTGACCGGCGCGATCCCGAACACGCGGGCACGCCGCACCCCTGGCACCGGCGCCGGGCCGCCGGTCACCGGACCGGAGACGTACGCGGCACGGAAGCGGACCAGCTCGTCCGTCCCGGTGGACAGGAACGCCGACCCGGGCGCGGGCGGCAGCCGATGGGCGTCGGGGACCCCCAGCACGGCCCGGGACTCCGACGCCGAGAAGGTACGCAGGGCGATCCGGTAGGACAGGTGGGACTCCAGGCCCCGCAGCCGGCCCTCGTCCAGGCGCTGGGAGGCGAGCAGCAGGTGCAGCCCCAGGGACCGGCCGAGCCGGCCGATCTGCACCAGCAGGTCCACCAGCTCCGGGCGCCGGGCCAGCAGCTCGGAGAACTCGTCGACCACGATGAGCAGGACCGGGAGCGGTTCGAGCGGTGCCCCGGCGGCCCGTGCTGCGGTGTACTCGACGACCCCCGCGAGGTTCCCGGCCGCGCGCAGCAGCTCCTGGCGCCGGGTGATCTCACCGGCGAGCGCGTCCGCCATCCGGTCCACCAGCGTCAGCTCGTCCGCCAGGTTCGTGATCACCGCCGAGACGTGCGGGAGGCCGGCGAGGTCCAGGAACGTGGCGCCGCCCTTGAAGTCCACCAGGACGAGGTTCAGCTCCTCGGGCGAATGGGTGGCGACCAGCCCCAGCACCAGCGTGCGCAGCAGCTCGCTCTTCCCGGAACCGGTGGCCCCCACGCACAACCCGTGCGGCCCGCTGCCGCCCTGGGCGGACTCCTTGAGGTCCAGCAGGACCGGGCGGCCCGCGGAGTCCAGGCCGAGCGGGACGCGCAGCCGGTCCACGGGGGCCTCCCGCCACCGCCGGCGCAGCGGCCCGACCTCCTCGGGGCCGATCCCCCCGCTGAGCCCCAGCAGCTCCGGCAGGCCGGCGGGCCGGTCCGGGCCGGTGTCCTCGGGCCCTGCGCTCCCGTCCTGCCCGCTCCAGTCCGATTCGGCCGGCCGGTAGCGCGCGAGGCGCCGGGCGAAGGCCAGCGCCTCGGCCGGCCCGACGGCGTCCGGGACCCCGTGGTCGGCCTGCCCCTCCGGGCCGCCGAGGCGTGCGGGACCCACGCGCAGCCGCACGACCGACGGCGCGGCCCGACGGCCGGGCGGTGCCCCGATGCGCACCACCGTCACCCCCGGCGAGCTCGCCCACGCCCCGGGTGACGCCGCGCCGTCGACGATCAGCAGCAGGTTCCGCGAGCCGCCCGCGCCCTCGTCGAGCCACCAGCGGCGGACGTCGTCCCCGTCCGAGGTGATCATCCGGATCGGGCCGAGCGCATCCGCACGCCGGGGATGAGCGTTGTGCGGCAACCACTTCACCCACTCCCACCCGCCGATCGCCGACGACGACGCGACGACGGCGAGCAGGGCGTCCGCCGGGCTGTGCCACAACGCGTACTGCACGACGAGGGCCCGGGCGAGGGCGCGCGCGGGGCCCAGGTCGACGGGGCCCTCCCCCTCGGACCGCTCCTCGCCCTCCACCCACAGCGCGGCTCCCGTGGGGCCGGCGGCGAGGTCCACGGCGACCGGGAGGTCCGGGACCACCGTGTGCCGCACCAGGAACCGCCGCAGCGCGAGGGCGGTGACCGGTTCCAGGCCGTCGACCGGACCGGTGTGCGGCGGGCCGAGCCGGGTCGCGAGGCGCTGCGCGCCGACCCCGACACGCAGCCGGAGGTGGTCCTCGTCGGAGGCCCGGCGCTCCCACAGCCGGCCGGCGGCGAGCACCGCCGGCCACGCGGACGGGTGCGGGTGCGCGGACTCCAGCGCGACCCGCTGGGCGGCGGCGACCGCCCGGACCCGGCCGCGCAGCAACCCGAGGTAGCGCAGGTAGTCCCGCCGGTCCTCGTCGAGTGTCGCGGTGCGGTCCCCGCGGCCGGCGCCGGAGACGAGCATGCCGATCGACGACAGCGCGAACATGCCCCCGAACAGCCAGGACGTGGGGTTGTCCACCCCCATCACCGCGATGAACCCGATCGAGCCGAGCATCGTCGCGGCCGGGACCACCCGGTTCACGATCCCGCCGGGGACCGTCCGCTCCGGTTCCGGCGGCGACTCCACGGGCAGCTCACCGGCCGGCATCGGCGGGATGTCCCGGCGGGGTCGCCGGACCGGAATCGTGCTCGTCACGCGCTCCCCCACGAGTTTTCCCGTTCGCCCACGGGACCGCCCGGGGCCCGGTGATACTCCCAAGGCCCCGGCCCCTCCCGTGGCCGTTTCGCAGAAAGTCCTCAGCACGAGATCCCAGGAGGAGCGCATGACGTCCGGGACCGGGTTCTGCCGGGTCACCCTCGCCGCGCCGCAGGGCAGGGTGGATGTGGCCCTGCCCGCGGACGTCCCCGTCGCGGAGCTCGTCCCGATGGTGCTGGAACTCCTCGGCGAGCCCCGGGGGTCCGGCCTGCTGCCCTGGCGGATCAGCGGCGCCGCGGGCGGGGTGCTCCCGGCGGCGGCGACGCTGGACGGCCTCGGCGTCCTCGACGGCGAGCTTCTGCGGATCGGCCCGGCCCACCCGGCTCCCGCCGCCCCGGTGTTCGACGATCCGGTGGACGCCGTCGCCGCGGCCGTCGCCGACGGCGCCCGGGTCGGCCACGCGGGTCGGTGGGCGGTGCCGGGCGCGGCGGTGCTCGTGACCGCCGTCGCCGCCGCGCTGTCGGCCACGGTGCGCGGCACGGGCGGTCCGGCGCTCGCCGCGGCGGTCGTCGCGGCTCTCGGTTCCGCCGCCGCGGTGGCGATCGCGGCGCGGACGGCCCGGCCGCCGATCCCGGACCGGGGTGATCCCGCCGGGCACGGTCCCCCGCGGCTCCGCGGTCCCGACGACGTCCCGGCCCTCCCGCCGGCGGCCGTCGCGGCGGCGATGGGCGCGATCGTGCTCGCCGCGGCCGCGGGCTGGCTCGTGCCACCGGGGCCGACGGTCGCGGCGGTCCTGACCTCGGCGGCGGCCGCCGGGGTGGCCGCCACCGCCGGCCAGGCCGTGCTGCGGATCGTCACCCCGCCGCTGGTGGCGGCGATCCTGATGGCACTCGCCGTCGCGCTCGGTGCGGGGATCGCGTTCCTGCTGGACGTGCCGCCGGTCGCGCTCGTCGTCGGGACCGGGACGGTCGCGCTCGGTGTCGGGCCACTGCTGCCGCGGCTGGCGCTGCGGCTGGCGGGTGTTCCGGCGCGGGGTGACCTCGCCGGGGACGCGCCCTTCGCCGCCGGTCCCGCGGACGGACCCGGCTCGTCGGACGCGCGGGGCCGGGCGGACCTCGCCCGCGGCTATCTCGCCGGGATCGTCGGCGCGGACGCGATCCTCGTCGGTGTGGGCGCCGCGGCGGCCGCGACCGTCCCCGGTGTCCTCGGGCCCGCGCTCGCGATGCTCTCGATCGCGGTGCTCCTGCTGCGGTCCCGCGCCTTCGCCGAGCGGTTGCCGGCACGGAGCATGCAGGTCTCGGCGCTGCTCGCGGCCGGGGCCGCCGGCCTGTCCGCGGGGGGCGGCTCCCCGGGCGGGCGCGTCCTCGTGGCGGCCGGCCTGCTCGTGGCGCTGCTGGCCGGCGCCGCCGCCGCCGGCGCGGGCTCGGGGACGACCGTGTCCCCCGTCCTCCGGCGCGCCGCGGACCTCGCCGAGCTGGTGCTGACCGCCGCCGCCGTCCCGCTCGCGTTCGCGGTCACGGGACTGTTCGGCGCGGTCCGCGGGTGGTGACCCGCCGGTGACGGTCGGTGCCGTGCTCCTCGCAGCGGTGCTCGCCCTGGCCCCGCAGGCCGAACCCGGGCCGGCCGCAGGGCTCCGCCAGGTCACCGAGTGCGCGGCCCCCGGGGTCACGGCCGGGCCGGAGGACGGCGGCGGACTCGCCACGGTGCTCGGCCCGGCGCTCGAGCGGGCCCACGCCCTGGCCCGCGGCGCGGGCCAGCTCGTCGCGGTGATCGACACCGGGGTCTCCCCGAGCTCTCGGCTGCCGAACCTGCGCGGCGGCGGGGATTTCCTCACCGGCGGCGACGGCCTCGACGACTGCGACGGCCACGGCACCGCCGTCGCCGGCCTGCTGGGCGCCGCCCCGGACCGCGACGATGACGTCGTCGGGATCGCCCCGGACGCCACGATCGTCGCGATCCGCCAGCTCAGCCCCTCGTTCACCGTCCGGGACGGCAGCGGGAGCAGGCCGGCCGGGGACACGGACACCCTGGCCGCGGCGATCCTGCGCGCGGTGGAGCTGCACGCCTCGGTGGTGACCGTCAGCGAGGCCGTGTGCCTCGAGCCGGTGCGGGCCGCCGCCGTCGGGAGATCGCTGCGGGAGGCGCTGCGCCGGGCCGCGGCGGCGGACGTGCTGGTGGTGGCGGCCGCGGGGAACGCGGGCAGCGGGGACTGCACCGGCCGGGGCGACGAGGTGTCCCTGCCCGGCGGCGCCGCCTGGGTCACCGGGACACCGGGCGACGGGCACCTCGACCACGGGGTGCTCGACGACGGGGTACTCGGCGACGGGGTACTCGGCGACGGGGTCCTGACCGTCGGTGCGGTCCTCCCGGACGACACGCCCGCACCGTTCACCGTCCCGGGCCCGTGGGTGGACGTCGCAGCCCAGGGCACCGGGTTGCGCTCGCTCGGGATCGGTTCCGGGCTCACCGCCGCGGAGCTGCAGGGCACGAGCTTCGCCGTCCCGCTCGTGGCGGGGCTGGCCGCGCTGGTGCGGGAACGGAACCCGGAGCTGGGTGCCGCCGCGGTCGCGCAGCGGCTGGCCGACACGGCACGCCGTCCGGCAGGGGACCGGACGGAGGCGATCGGCCACGGGGTCGTGGACCCGATCGCCGCCCTGTCCGCCCTGCCGGTCGTCGCGCCCCCCTCGGCCGGGTCCGTGTCGCAACCCGCGCCGGAGCCGGCCCCGGACCCGTCGACGACCGGGATCGGGATCGCCGCGGGGACGGCCCTCGTCCTGCTCTGCGCCCTGGTCCCCCTGGTCGGCCGGCTCCGGCGGGTCACCGGAGCGGCCGCAGCTACCGGACGGGCAGGCCGTCCACCACGGCCCGCGCCCCCGCGAGGTCCAGTGCCGGGCCGGCGGGCAGCAGGCGCAGTGCCGCCTCCGGGGCGTCGGGCACGGCTCTGACGCCGAGCGCGGCGCCGGTCGCCTCGTCCGCGACCCCGTAGGCCACCCCGGCGCCGGACACCAGCCAGAGCGTCCCGCCGCCGGCCGCGGTCCGCGCCCGGACCGGTCCCGGGTCGTGCAGGACGACGGTGTCCGTCCGGGGGCCGGACCCGTCGGCCCCGGCGAGCTCGACCGTCGCGGAGCCCGACGCCAGCGGCGGCTCCGCACCCGTCAGGACGCCGGTGCCGCCGCGGGTCCACGTCCAGCAGACGACGTGCCCGTCCGCCGGGTCCGCCCACGGGACCGCGGCCACCGGCCAGGCACCCGCGTCCAGCTCGTCGACGACCGGGACCGCGGCGACGGTGCCGGGCGTCGCCGGCACGGGATCGGCACCGGAGCGGGCCCGCAGCGCCTCGGCCAGGGTCCCCGGGATCTGCTGGACGCCATCGGCGAGCACGGCGTAGTAGCGCGCCGGGGCGTCCAGCGGCCGGACGACGAGCACCGTGCCGGCGCCCTCCCGCAGCCCGGCCGGGCCCGATCCGGGGCGCACCACCGGGGTCCGCAACGCGGGACCCTCGGCGATCGCGGAGAGCAGGCCGGGACCGACCTGGCGCGGGGTGTGCCCGGTCAGCCCGAGCGCGGCGACGACCACCCGGTCCGCCAGGTCGACGCGGTGCCGGACACCCCCGATCACCGCCCAGGTGCCGCCGTCCGCGTCCGCCAGCACCAGGCCGGGACCGGGTTCGGGGCCCGGAGCCGCGAGCGCTCCGGCGAGGACGACGGTCCGGCGGGGCAGCCCGCGCCCGACCCGCTCGCAGATCCCCCACGCCTCCGGTGTCACCGGCCCGTCGGTGCGCACGGCGACGGCGCCCGGCACGTCCGCGGCCGGGGTGCGCGCCGCACGGGCGAGATCCTCGTCCCGCACGACCGTCGGCTCGACCGCCCCGCTCCCGCCTCCGGTGCCCAGGGCCGCGGCGACGAGCCGCCCGGCCGCGGCGTTGGCCACCGGGACCAGCCGGTCCGGGCCGTGGGCGACCGCGTACATCGCCCCCGACGTGCCGCCGACGACGAGGGCCTCGTTCGTCCAGTCCGGGCGCGAGGACACCGCGGCGATCACCGCGGCGGCTCCGAGCCCGAGCACGCCCAGGACGGCACCGGCGGCCACCGCGCGGCGCTGGGACCGGAGCTGCTCGTGGGCGAGCACCGGATCCGCGCGGACCAGGGCGGCCTCGAAACGGCGCAGGCCGAAGCGGTGGGCGTCGGCCTGGTCCTTGGTCGCGGGGGCCCGGACCAGGCCGGATGGTGGGGACGGGGCGGTCGGCGGGGTCGGGGCGGCCACCGGGCGGACGGTAGCCGGGCGTCGCGGCCCGGAGGGCCGGTCCGCCGAGGAGGGGGAGAACTACTCAGCCCGGGTCGAGGGGAATCCCGATGTCCTCGTTCCACAGCTCCGGCCGCGCCACGATGAACTCTTCCATCATCGCGGCGCACCGCTCGTCGTCGAGCAGGGTCACCCGGACCCCGTGCTCGGCGAGCCAGTCGTGCCCGCCGGTGAACGTGCGGCTCTCCCCGATCACCACGGCGCCGATCCCGAACTGGCGGATCAGGCCGCTGCAGTACCAGCAGGGCGAGAGCGTCGTGACCATCGTCGTGCTGCGGTAGTCCCGTTGCCGGCCGGCGTTGCGGAACGCGGCCGTCTCGCCGTGGACCGACGGGTCGTCGTCCTGTACGCGGCGGTTGTGCCCGCGACCGAGCACCGTCCCGTCCGCGGCGATCAGCGCGGCGCCGATCGGGATGCCGCCCTCCGCCAGCCCCGCGCGGGCCTCGGTCAGGGCGACCTCGAGCATGTCCAAGGGGTCCGTCACACCGATCAGCCTCCCACGGAGATCGCGTCGAGCCGCTCCTTCAGGAACGGCGCGGAGACGACGGGCCCGAGGTCCGCGCGGGCGCCGACCGGCGGGGCGAGCGGGGTGACGAGCGCGTCGTGGTCCAGCTCGGCGAACCACACCAGCGAGACCAGCTCCTCGGTCGGCGAGCCCGGCTGCGGGGGCAGGACCCGATGCCGCCCGGAACGCCAGCGCAGGCCGGTCCAGTGCGCGAGCAGGTCCCCGATGTTGACGGTCAACGCCTGCGGGTCGTAGGGGGCGTCCCGCCAGCCGCGCTCGTCCGTGTGCACCTGCAGGCCGCCCGCCCCGGGCTCGCGGTCCAGCACCGTGACGGTGCCGAAGTCCGCGTGCGCGCCGATCCGGAACTGGCCCGGGGCGGGCTCCCCCACCTCGGTCAGCGGCGGGTAGCGGTTGATGTTGAACGTCCAGGTGGGGTTGCGGGTGAGCGGGTCGAACGTCGTCGCGGGCTGTCCCAGCACGCACGCGCAGAGGGCGAGCAGCTCGCCGGTGAGCCGGCTCATGTGAGCGGCGTACTCCCGCACCGCGTCGCCGAGCGCGGGGACCTCCGCCGGCCAGACGTTCGGTGGGAACCACACGTCGTCGACGGCGGGGTCCCCGACCGGGGTGTCCGCGCCGACGGCGAAGGACTCCTTGAGGTCCGGCGGGGTCGGCTCACCCTCGACGTTCCCGTTCGCCTCGACGCCCGGCGGCAGCCAGCCGCGGCCGCCGATCCGGACGGCGTAGCGCTCCTTCACCGGCTTGGACAGGGCGAAGAACTCCCGTGCGGTCCGGCGCACCTCCGCGCGCAGTCCGGGGTCCACACCGTGGCCGGTGACCTGCAGGAACCCGGCCTCGCGGAGGGAGGCGTCGACGTCCGCCACCAGCTGGCCGGGCCCCTCGTGCGAACGCCGGCGGGCCAGGTCGACCGTGCGGATCGGCTCGTGATCGTCGGGGTCAGCGGCGTCGGCGGCGTCCATGCGCACAGCCTCCGGCGTCCGGGGCCGCCGGGCAACGGCCCCGGACGGACGGCAACACCCCCGAAACCTCAGACCGTCACGACGACCTTGCCGCGAGCGTGCCCGTCCGCCAGCCTGCGGATCGCGGCGGGTGTCTCGTCGAGCGGGAACGTCCGGTCCACGGCCGGGGTGACCGCCCCGGAACCGACCAGCTCGACGAGGGCACCCAGGTCCGCCGCGTTCTCCGAGCTGACGAACGCCCGCATCGTCTGCCGGACGAACGGCGCGAGCAGCAGCGCGCGCAGCTGCCGGTCCGTGCCCCCCAGCAGCCGCCCGTCCGTCTCCCCGCCGACGATCACCAGCCGCCCGCGCGGGACGAGCAGCCCACGGAGTTCGCGCAGCCGCCGGTTCCCGCCGATGTCCAGCACGACGTCGTAGGTCCCCCGGAGGGGTTCCCGCGTGTGGTCGACGACGTGGTCCGCGCCCAGGGTGCGGACGAGGTCGATCTTCGACGTCCGGCACACGCCGGTGACCTCGGCCCCGAAGGCCTTCGCGACCTGGACCGCGAACGTGCCCACCCCACCCGACGCCCCGATGACGAGCACCCGCTCCCCCGACCGGACCCGGCCCTGGTCCCGCACCGCCTGCAACGCCGTGAGCCCCGAGATCGGCAGCGCCGCCGCCTGCTCGGGCGGGAGGGCCGCAGGCCTGGGCAGGAGCAGGTCCGCCCGGGCGACGGCGTACTCGGCGAAGCAGCCCTCGCCGATCCCGAACACCTCCTCCCCGCGGCCGAGTCCCGTCACCGCCTCTCCGGACCCCGCCACACCCGGCCCCGCCACACCCGGGCCGACCGCCTCGACGACCCCCGCGAGCTCCCGGCCGCGCACCCGGGCCTTCGGCGCGCGGAGGCCGTAGCCCGCCAGCCGCACCGGGTAGGGCAGCCCGGCCATGAGGTGCCAGGCGCCCCGGTCCACACCCGCGGCCCGGACCCGCAGCAGCACCTCGCCCGGCCCGGGCTCCGGCCGGTCGATCTCCGCGAGGCGCAGCACGTCCGCCTCGCCGTACACGTCCTGCACGATCGCCCGCATCGCCACCCCTTACGCCGTAAGCTTATTGCGTAAGTATCGCCCTTACGACGTAAGGTCTGTCAAGGACGAGGGAGACGGATGACGGAGACCCGGGAGCGGCTGAACCGGGAGCGGGTGGTGCGGGCGGCGATCGGGCTCGCGGACGCGGCCGGGATCGAGTCGCTCACGATGCGCAAGCTGGGCATCGAGCTCGGCGTCGAGGCCATGTCGCTCTACAACCACGTCGCGAACAAGTCCGACCTGCTCGACGGCATGGTCGACGGGGTGTTCGCCGAGATCGCACTCCCCGAGGGCCCGGACTGGCGCGCCGCGCTGCGCCGACGGACGGTGTCCGCCCGCGAGGTCCTGCGTCGCCATCCCTGGGCCACGCCACTGATGGACTCCCGGACGGCGGCGGGGCCCGCCACGCTCCGCCACCACGACACGGTGCTGGGCGCGCTGCGCACCGCCGGATTCACGATCCCGCTGGCCGCGCACGCGTTCTCGGCGATCGACAGCTACGTCTACGGGTTCGCGCTGCAGGAGGCCGGCCTTCCCTTCCGCACCGGTGAGGAGGCCGCTGCGGTGGCGCGCACGATCCTGGCGAGCACCACCGCGACCGAGTACCCGCACCTGACGGAGCTGACGATCGAGCACGTCCTGAAGCCCGACTACGACTACGGCGACGAGTTCGCCTACGGCCTGGACCTGATCCTGGACGGCCTGGAACGCGCGCGCCTGAGCTCGGGGACTGATCATGACGGGACCGGGCAGGACTCCGGGACCGGGAACCCTAGGACGAGGTGAGGGGCGCGCGGACGTTGCGGGTGACGTCCGCGCGGGCGGCGAGCTCGGCGTCCGGCGGATAGTCCACCCGCACCAGCGAGAGACCGTGCGCGGGGGCGACGACGACGTCGTTCGCCCGCACGTCCCGCGCGAGCAGCCCGCCGGGCCAGTCCACCGGCCGACGACCGCGACCGACGTCGAGCATCGCCCCCACCAGGCTGCGGACCATCGAGTGACAGAACGCGTCCGCGGAGACCTCGGCGCGGACCAGCCCCGTGTCGTCCCGCGACCAGGAGAACCGTTCGAGGCCGCGGACCGTGCTCGCGCCCTCGCGGTGCTTGCAGTACGCGGCGAAGTCGTGCTCGCCGAGCAGGAGCCGGGACGCGAGCGAGACCGCGTCCAGGTCGATCGGGTGGGGCCAGCTCACGGTGTCCCGGGCGCGCAGCGGCTCGGCCCCGTACGGCGCGGTCGCGATCCGGTAGACGTAGTGGCGGCGCAACGCCGAGAAGCGGGCGTCGAACGCGTCCGGTACGGGGGTCACCGCGCGGACCCGGACGTCCGGGGGCAGGAGCCGGGCGAGCCGCCGGACGAGCTGTGCGGGCTCGACGTCCGGGGTCAGGTCCACGTGCGCGACCTGACCGGACGCGTGCACCCCCGCGTCCGTGCGCCCCGCGACGGTCAGCGTGACCGGGGTACGCAGGATCCGCGACAGCCCGTCGGTGAGGACACCGCAGCGGGTGCGCGGCTCGGGCTTCATCGCCCAGCGGGTGACTTCCGTGCGGTCGTTGGCGTGGTCCAGGCGCCGCCTTCGCACGGGTGCGCGGACGCCGACGGGCCCGGCCTCCGCAGGGAGGACGGGCCCGTCGATGTCGTACGTCATGCGCAGAGAGCCGGGATCAGCTCTCGTCCTTCGGTGCCGCGGGGGCCGACTCCGTGGTGGCCGACTCCTCGACGCCCGAGTCCTTCTGGGACGCGGGCAGCTCGAACCCGGCGGCCTCGGCGGCCTCGGGGGTGGCGAACCAGACCTCGGCCACGGTGCGGTCGTAGAACGCCGACCCGGGGACGTGGTAGAGCTTCGAGTCGTCGTTGCCCTTGATCGGGAAGCCCTCGGGGGCCTCCGCCGCGTCCGCGAGCGGGGCGTGGCTGCCCTCGCCGTAGGGCGCGTCGGTGGTCTCCTCGACCGTGGTGGCCTCGGCGGTCGTGTCGTCGGCCGTCGTGTCCTCGGCCGGGGCCTCGGTGGCGGCGGCCTGCGACGCGGCGGCGCGACGTGCGCGGTTCGCCTCGTCCGTGACCGTCTTCTGCCGGACCAGCTCGATGACCGCCATCGGGGCGTTGTCGCCCTTGCGCGGCATCGTCTTCGTGATCCGGGTGTAGCCACCCTGACGGTCCTCGAAGAAGGGCCCGATCTCGGTGATCAGCTGGTGCACGACCGACTTGTCCCGGATCACCTTCATGATCTGGCGCCGGTTGTGCTGGTCACCCTTCTTGGCCTTGGTGATCAGCTGCTCCGCGTACGGGCGCAGCCGACGGGCCTTGGCCTCGGTGGTGGTGATCCGACGGTGCTGGAACAGCGCGGTCGCCAGGTTGGCCAGGATCAGCCGCTGATGAGCGGGCGAACCGCCGAGGCGGGCGCCTTTGGTGGGCTGAGGCATGGCTACAACTGCTCCGTTTCTGCGTAGTCCTGGCCGTCGTCGCCGAACGGCGCCTCGGCGTCGTACCCGTCGGATCCGTAGTCCGCGGCAGCGGCCGACGGGTCGAATCCGGGCGGGCTGTCCTTCAGCGCGAGGCCGAGACCGACGAGCTTCATCTTGACCTCGTCGATCGACTTCGCACCGAAGTTGCGGATGTCGAGCAGGTCCGCCTCGCTGCGGCCGACCAGCTCACCCACGGTGTGGATGCCCTCGCGCTTGAGGCAGTTGTAGGACCGGACGGTGAGGTCCAGCTCCTCGATCGGCATCGCGAAGGCGGCGATGGTGTCCGCCTCCTGCGGCGACGGGCCGATCTCGATGCCCTCCGCGTCGACGTTCAGCTCGCGGGCGAGACCGAACAGCTCGACGAGGGTCTTGCCGGCCGACGCCAGGGCGTCGCGCGGGCCGATGGACGGCTTCGACTCGACGTCCAGCACCAGCTTGTCGAAGTCCGTGCGCTGCTCGACACGGGTGGCCTCGACCTTGTACGTCACCTTGAGCACCGGCGAGTAGATCGAGTCGACCGGGATGCGGCCGATCTCGGCGCCGGTGGCCTTGTTCTGCATCGCGGGCACGTACCCACGACCCCGCTCGACGACGAGCTCCACCTCGAGGCGGCCCTTGTCGTTCAGCGTGGCGATGTGCAGGTCCGGGTTGTGCACGGTGACACCGGCGGGCGGGACGATGTCCCCCGCGGTGACCGTGCCCGGGCCCTGCTTGCGCAGGTACATCGTCACCGGCTCGTCCTCCTCGGAGCTGACGACCAGCTCCTTGAGGTTGAGGATGATGTCGGTGACGTCCTCCTTGACCCCCGGCACGGTGGTGAACTCGTGCAGCACGCCGTCGATGCGGATGCTGGTCACCGCCGCCCCCGGGATCGAGGACAGCAGGGTGCGCCGGAGCGAGTTGCCCAGCGTGTAGCCGAAGCCCGGCTCGAGCGGCTCGATGACGAACCGGGAACGGGTCTCGGTGACCGACTCCTCGGTCAGGGTGGGGCGCTGAGAGATCAGCATGGGTGTGTGCCTCCTTCAGGCCTGCGGCAACCACTATTTGAAGCCGCAGTGAGCCCCCGGCCCCTCCCTACGGGACCGGGGGTGTCGAACCGAACCCCAAGGACTACTTGGAGTAGAGCTCGACGATCAGCTGCTCGGTGACCTGGGTGTCGATCTGGGCCCGCTCGGGCAGCTGGTGGACCAGGATGCGCAGCGTCGACGGGACGACCTGCAGCCATGCCGGGACCGGACGGTCGCCGACGAGCTCCTTGGCGATCACGAACGGGTCCGTGGCCAGGGACTTCGGCTTGACGTCGATCACGTCGTACTGCGAGACGCGGAAGGACGGGATGTTGACCTTCTGGCCGTTCACGAGGAAGTGCCCGTGGTTGACCAGCTGTCGCGCCATGCGCCGGGTGCGGGCGAGGCCCGCGCGGTACACGACGTTGTCCAGCCGCGACTCGAGGATCTGCAGCAGGGTGTCACCGGTCTTGCCGGGACGCCTGTTGGCCTCTTCGTAGTACTTGCGGAACTGCTTCTCGAGCACCCCGTAGCCGAAGCGCGCCTTCTGCTTCTCCTGCATCTGCAGGAGGTACTCCGTCTCCTTGATCCGGATCCGGCCGTGCTGGCCGGGCGGGTAGGGACGGCGCTCGAAGGCCTGGTCGCCGCCGACGAGGTCGACCTTCAGCCGGCGGGACTTGCGGGTCATGGGACCGGTGTAACGAGCCATGAGTGGTTACTCCCTTTCCCTTAGACCCGGCGCCGCTTGGGCGGACGGCAACCGTTGTGCGGCTGAGGGGTGACGTCGGAGATGGTGCCGACCTCGAGGCCGGCTGCCTGCAGCGAACGGATCGCGGTCTCGCGGCCGGAGCCGGGACCCTTCACGAACACGTCGACCTTCTTCATGCCGTGCTCGGCCGCCTTGCGGGCGGCGGACTCCGCTGCCATCTGGGCGGCGAACGGCGTGGACTTGCGCGAGCCCTTGAAACCGACGTGGCCGGCGGAGGCCCACGCGATCACCGCACCGGTCGGGTCCGTGATGGACACGATGGTGTTGTTGAAGGTGCTCTTGATGTGCGCGTGACCGTGCGCGACGTTCTTCTTCTCCTTGCGGCGGACCTTCTTGGGGCCGGCCGCGGAGCGGGTACGGGGAGGCACTACTTCTTACCTGCCTTCTTCTTGCCGGCCACGGTCTTCTTCGGGCCCTTGCGACCGCGCGCGTTGGTCTTCGTGCGCTGGCCGCGGACCGGGAGTCCACGACGGTGTCGGATGCCCTGGTAGCAACCGATCTCGATCTTCCGGCGGATGTCCGCCTGCACCTCGCGGCGCAGGTCACCCTCGACCCGGAGATTGTTCTCGATGTACTCGCGCAGGGTGGCGAGGTCCTCGTCGCTCAGGTCGCGCGAACGCATGTCCGCGTCGATCCCGGTGGCGGCGAGGATCTCCTTCGACCGGGACCGGCCGATCCCGTAGATGTAGGTCAGTGCGATCTCCATCCGCTTCTCGCGGGGAAGATCGACACCAGAGAGACGTGCCATGCGGCGGTGTACTCCTGTGTCTGTTTCCGCCAGGTCTTCTCGACACCCGCCCCGGTTCACCGCGACCGTGTCGCCGTCGTGGGTCCGGGCCCCGGCCTGGTTCCGGGGGTGGTTGCGCCCGTGTGGCGCGGTAGGTGTGTCGAGTGCTTCGGTGGTGCTGCGGTCTAGAGGACCGCGACGAGCGGGTGGATCAGCCCTGACGCTGCTTGTGCCGCAGGTTGTCGCAGATCACCATGACCCGGCCGTGACGGCGGATCACCTTGCACTTGTCGCAGATCTTCTTGACGCTCGGCTGGACCTTCACGTCTTCTGCCTTCTGCTGTTTCCGGACGTCACTTGTAGCGGTAGACGATTCGGCCGCGGGTGAGGTCGTAGGGAGAGAGCTCCACGACCACCCGGTCCTCGGGGAGGATCCGGATGTAGTGCTGCCGCATCTTCCCGCTGATGTGCGCGAGGACCCGGTGCCCGTTCTCCAGCTCCACGCGGAACATCGCGTTCGGCA
>JAOZVV010000128.1 GCA_025869365.1 Pseudonocardia sp. | reverse complement strand
CGGACGGAGCCGCCTTCTGCTCCACCTGCGGGACCAAGCAGTCCTGACCGCAGACGTGGGCCGGCGGGGCCGCACCGGGATCACCGGTGCGGCCCCACCGTCGCCCAAGACCCCCGCGAGCCGGGCCGATCCGTCACCGAGTCGCGGTTTCTGCGAGGTCCGAGAGCAGTAGACGCCTCCTCGGCGCCGCCGGCGCGCCGCATCTCAAAGTGAGATGTCGGAGCACCCGCCCGGACGGGCTCTGATGGGTGCGGAGCCCGTCGACGAGGACGGGCCCGGACCCCGAGGACGGTCGGCATGACGGCAACGCAGGAATCCCCACCCGGTACCGCGCCCGCGGACGGCACCGGTCGACCCACCGCCGAGATCCTGATCGCCAGGGCCGAGGCGCTGGTCCCGGTGTTGCGCGAGCGCGCCGAGCGCACCGAGGAGCTGCGCCGGATCCCGGACGAGACGATCGCGGACCTCACCGAGGCGGGACTCTTCGACCTCGTGGCGCCGCCGAGCGTCGGCGGGTACGGCTACGGGATGCGGGAGTTCGGGACGATCACCCGCATCCTCGCGCAGGGCTGTGCGTCGACGGCGTGGGTGTACTCGTTCCTGGTGGTGCACAACGTCTCGCTGGTGCAGGACACCCCGCACCTGCTGCACGGCAAGGCGTTCGCCCCGTGTGCGCTGTCCGCGGGTTTCCAGGCCACCCCGTCCGGCACCGCGCGCAAGGTCGACGGCGGGTGGCGGCTCACCGGGAAGTGGCCGTTCGCGAGCGGGATCATGAACTCCGAGTACTCCCTGCTCATCACCACCGAGGACCGCGGCGACGGCAGCGAGCCGGCGTTGCTGGGCCTGGTCGTCGACGTCGCGGACGTGACGATCCACGACGTCTGGCACATGTCCGGGATGAAGGGCACCGGTTCCAACACCTTCTCGTGTGAGGACCTGTTCGTCCCCGCGGACCGGCAGTGGACGGTCTTCGGCCAGGAACCGATCCGCCCGCTGGACCACGGTGAGTTCCGCCCGCTCGAGGGCTTCTCCATGATCCGGATGTTCGACGTCCTGCTGGCCGCGGTGGCGGTCGGCAGCGCCGAGGCCTGCCTGGCGGACTACAAGGAACGCATCCTCACCCGCACCGTCGGCTTCGGGCTCGGGCCGCAGCGTGAGCACCCCGAGGCCTGGGTGCGCTACGGGGACGCGGTGACGAGGACCCGCATCGCGCGCCTGGTCTGGGACGAGACCCACCGCGTCGTCACCGATCTGGCCGAGCGCCAGGAGAAGGCCACCCTGGAGCAGGCCGCGGTGCTGCGGATGGCGTCCCCGCGGATCTGCACCCTCGCCCGGGAGGCGATCGAGGCCATGCTCGACGGCGCCGGGTCCAGCGTGAACGAGCTGCGCAGCCCGTTCCAGCGCTACCTCCGTGACGTGAACACCCTCAAGAGCCACTCCTACCTGCACTGGGACGGCGCGGCCGTCACCGCGGGCGCGGCCCTGCTGGGCGTCACCGACACCCCCGACGGGCTCCTGCTCGTCTGACCCGCGGTGAGTGGCGAACCCTGCGTCCTAGCAGGCTTCGCCACTCACCGGCGGTGCGATGCCGAACCGGCGGACCTTGCGGTAGATCGTGGCGCGGGAGATACCGAGCTCGACCGCGGCCCGCTCCTTGTTCCAGCCCGCTTTCTGCAGGGCTGCGACGATGGCGTCCCGCTCGGTCGTCTCCAGCAGGGCGCGCCGCGGGCTCGCCGGCGGGCTCCGGTAGGGCTCGGGCAGGTGGTGCGTCGAGACGTCGAAGTGCATGCCGTTGACCAGGGCGGTCGCCAGGACCCGGCGCAGCTCCCGGACGTTGCCCGGCCACGGCTGGGCCTTGAGCGCGCGCAGCGCCGGTGCGGTGCAGCGGGGCACCGTCCCGCCCGCGCTCAGCTCGCGGAGGAACTCCTCGACGAGCGCGGGCACGTCCTCGGCCCGTTCCCGCAGCGGCGGAACGGCCAGGGTCACCGCCGCGACGTCGAGGAGGTCGCCGGTGGGCAGGTCCACGGCGGTCAGGACGACGCGGGCGCGGGCCGCCCCGATCAGCGCCGCCACCGTTCCCGACAGCTCCGGCGGCAGCTCGGCGACGCGCCGGAGCACCACGGTGGCGTCCGGGTCGGCGAGGCCGGCGTCGAGCTCGTCGATCCAGGGGGTCCCGCGGTGCGCCTGGGTGCGGCAGTCGAGCGCCAGGAACGGGCCGGTCGCACCGCGGGCCTCGTGCAGGCGCCGTGCCAGCCGGAGCTTGCCGACGCCGGGTTCGCCGTGCAGCAGCACCGGCCCCTCGAGCCGGGCGACCCGGTCCACCTGCCGGAGCAGCCGGTCCCAGGCCCCGCTGCCGCCCGGGCGCGAAGGGGCGGACGCGGGCGACACGACCGGGATCATCGTCACGATCACCCCGGCCGGGCGGGCCGATCCGCAGTCCACGGGGGTGCAGCGGGCGTGGACCGTGATGTCCCGGGTCAGGGTCAGCTCCCCGTCGGCCTCCCGCCCGGACGCGGTCGTCCCGCTCGCCCACTCCCAGAGCAGGGCGTGGTCCGCGGGCTCGAACAGCTGCGCGGCCGCCGAGTTGGTGATCAGGAAGTCCTCGTTGAGCGACGCGACGGCGACGTCGCGGCGCCGTCGTGTCCGCTCGACGAACTCCTCGAACAGGGCCCGTTCGCGGACGGTCGCCTGCTCGCGCAACCGCAGTTCGATCTCCCGGACGGCCTCGGTGAGCAGCGGGAGCAGCAGGTCGTTGGTGTCCCGGGAGGCGCAGGTCAGGTCGAGCACACCCTCCAGGCGGTTGCTCAGCGGATCGACGATGGGCACCCCGACGCAGGTGAAGTCCTGCATCGCGTCCTGGTAGTGCTCGCCGCCGACGATCAGGCTCGGCCTGCGTTCCTCGACGACGGTCCCCAGCCCGTTGGTCCCGACCAGCTCCTCACCCAGGCAGCAGCCCGGCGCCGCCGAGATGCGGTCCAGCCCGGTGAACAGCGTCCGCACGCCCGCACCGCGCCAGAGGATCCAGGCCTTGCTGTCCGCGAGGACGACCGCGGTGGTGGTCCCGGAGAGCTGGCCGACGAGCCGGTCCAGCACGGGTTCGGCCGCCCGCAGCAGCCGCGGGGTGGCCAGGCGGTCCGGGTCGTACCGGCCGTCGGGAACCCGGGTGGGATCGACGCCGGAGAGCAGCGAGCGCCGCCAGGAGGCCGCGATCTCGGGCCGGACCAGGTCACTGCCCGACCCGGCCGGGTCGACGGCGCCGACGGAGAGGATCTCCTCGCGGGCCCGCCTGATCCGTCGCTGGGCCTCGGCGCTCCAGCGGGAGGCCCCGAAGGACCGCTCGCCACCGGCAGGCACCTGTGCCATTCCGACCTCCTTGTCGGTCGACCCGTCGAGCGCACGTCGTATCCCACGGGTCCCGTCCCACAGTGCCGAACGGTCGCCAGGTCCAACAAGACCTGACGACCGTTCGGTCCATCCCGATCGCCGCGGGTGCCGCCGCTCAGCCGCCGGCGGCGATCCGGCGCTGCCGGGTGGTGCTGTGCTCGGCGTCGAGATCGAACTTCGGGATCACGTGCTCGCCCATGAGCCGGATCATCCGCAGCGTCTCCTCCTTCGTCTTGACACCGCGCAGCATCAGGAACTGGTCGGCCCCGGTCGCCTCCCAGCGCTTGAGCTGCGTGACGACGTCGTCGGGGTCCCCGACGATCGCGGCGCCGAGCTCGAGGAAGCCGTCGAGCATCTCCTCGCTCAGATCGGGCATCACGGCGGGCCACTCCGGGAAGCCCTCGGGGCGCGGGAAGGTGTCGTGGTATCGGAAGACCTGGCTCATCTGGTAGTTGTTGCCGCCGGCGAGGAAGTCCCGGCGGGCCTGGTCGCGGTCCTCGGCGATGGAGTTGAAGCCGTTGGCCACGATGAGGTTGTCGTTGACCCAGGCCCCGATCGGGTCGTCGCACCGGGCGACGGCGTCCTTGTAGGTCTTGATCGCCTCCTCGGTGCGGGGGAGCTCGTCGAGGGAGAACCCCAGCGCGCCCATGCCGCGGCGGCCGCACATCTCGAAGCTGGTCATGTTGCCGGCGGCGTACCAGATCGCGGGGTGCAGCGGCCCGTACGGCTTGGGCAGGATCGTGCGCGGCGGCATGTCCCAGTACTTGCCCTGGTAGCCCGGGTACTCCTCGTTGAGCCACATCTTGGCGAACTCTCCGACGACGTCCTCGAAGATCTTCTTGGTCTCGTTGACGTCGGTGATGTCGGTGTGGAAGCCCTTGACCTCGTGGCTGCCGGCGCCGCGGCCGACACCGAACTCGAAGCGGCCCTCGGTGATGTGGTCCAGCATCGCGACGCGCTCGGCCACGGCCGCCGGGTGGTGCACCTTGGGCAACGGGTTGAAGATGCCCGATCCGACGTGGGCGCGGGAGGTCAGCGCGCCGAGCGCGCCGAGGAACACGTCGTTGGAGGAGATGTGGCTGTACTCGTCGAGGAAGTGGTGCTCGGAGATCCAGATGTACTTGAACCCGGCCTTCTCCGCGGCCAGGCAGACCTCGAGGTCGTCCATCAGCATCTCGTGCTCGGCGCCCGGGTGGGTGCGCCGGTCGGCGGGCAGGTAGCCCTGGGTGAGGAACCCGAACTCCATGGTGGTCGCCTTTCTCAGACGGTTGCGGCGGTGCGGGCGTGGGCGCGGACGAAGCCGCCCACCCGGTCGACGGCGGCCTGCGCCTCGGGCAGCTGCTGGGCGAACATCTGGAACACGTGGACCATCTCGTAGCCGATCTGCAGCGCGGCGTCGCCGCCGGCGGCCAGCACGCCGTCGACGATCCGGACCGCGTCGTCCTCCAGGACCTCGCTGCTGCCCACCTGCACCAGCAGCGGCGGCAGCCCGCCGAGCGGCGCGAGGACCGGGGAGACGCGCGGATCGGCGGGATCGTGCCCGCCGAGGTAGCCCTCGGCCATTCCGGTCAGCACGGCCCGGCTGACCAGCGGGTCCATCGGCTCGCGGGCCGTCATCGAGTCCCCGCTCAGGGTCAGGTCGGCCCAGGGCGACATCAGCACGCCGGCCGCGGGGAGCGCATCCCCGCCGTCCCGGGCGGCGATCAGCGTGGCGAGCGCGAGACCGCCGCCCGCGGAGTCCCCGGACACGACGAGGTCCGCCGGGTCGATGCCGTCGGCGAGCATCCCGCGGTACGCGGCGATGCCGTCCTCCCAGGCGGCCGGGAACGGGTTCTCCGGGGCGAGGCGGTAGTCCGCGAGGAACACGTGGGCCCGGGCGGCGCGGGCGATCCGGGCGCCGAGGTCGCGGTGGCTCTTCGGCGACCCGATCAGGTAGCCGCCCGCGTGGAAGTGGAGAACCGTCGTCGTGCCGGACTCCGGGACGCTCACCCACGTCCCGGCGACGCCGCCGACCACGCCGTCGACGATCGTCGCGTCCGCCGGTGGCTCGGGGCACATGCCGTCGAAGCCGACGCGCATCTCCTCCAGCGTGGCGTCCTCGCGCAACCACAGCCCGTAGGCCGCCGTGGCGAGCTCGTTCACCCGTGCCGAGACCATGGATCCTCCGTGCAGCTCGGAGCGGGCACCGTTGCCCGTCACTGCGCTGACGACACCAGGCCCGCGCGTCGCGGGGAGGTCTCAGATTGAGACCTCGGCCACCGGCCGCCGCCTCCCTACCGTCGACGGGCACGGCAACGACGCCGTGCCGGACGCGGAGGTGCACGCGATGGGTCGGATGGACGGCAAGGTCGCCCTGGTCACCGGGGCGGCGCGGGGGCAGGGACGGTCGCACGCGCTGCGGCTCGCCGAGGAGGGCGCGGAGATCATCGCGGTCGACCTCTGCGCGCAGATCGACACCGTGCCCTACGGGATGTCCCGGCCGGAGGACCTCGTCGAGACGGCCAAGCTGATCGAGGAGCTGGACCGTCGCGTCCTGACCCGGGAGGCCGACGTCCGCGAGCAGAGCGCGTTGGACTCGGCGGTGGCCGACGGGCTCTCGGAGTTCGGCCACATCGACGTCGTCTGCGCCAACGCGGGCATCTTCAGCTACGCCCCGTCGTGGGAGATGACCGAGAAGATGTGGGACGACATGCTCGCCGTCAACGTGACGGGCGTGTGGAAGACGCTCAAGGCGGCGCTGCCGTCGATGATCGAGCGCGGGCAGGGCGGCTCGCTGGTCCTCACCAGCTCGACGGCGGGTCTGCGCGGCTTCGGGAACATGGTCCACTACACCGCGGCGAAGCACGGGGTGGTCGGCGTGATGCGGACGATGGTGCAGGAGGTCTCGCAGTACGACATCCGCTGCAACACCGTGCACCCGACCGCCGTCGACACGGACATGATCCAGAACAAGCCGATGTACGAGCTCTTCCTGCCGGACGCGAAGCCGGAGGAGCTGACCAGGGAGAACTACGCCGCCGCGTTCGGGTCCCTGCACACGATGCCGCACCCGTGGGTGGAGGCCCGGGACATCTCCAACGCGGTCCTGTGGCTCGCCTCCGACGAGTCCCGGTACGTGACGGGGCAGACGATCGCCGTCGACCTGGGGTTCATCGAGAAGGTCTAGCCCGGCCGGCGATCACGATCCGGGGAGGGGGAACGACGGCCCACGTCGGTCCCCCTCGCCGGATCGCGGTCATGGTCAGCTGTTCTGCAGGAACAGCCCACACGTCGCATGCCAGAGGCTCTGACCA
>JAOZVV010000127.1 GCA_025869365.1 Pseudonocardia sp. | reverse complement strand
CCTCCGGAAGCCGCTGCAGGGCCTCCTTGACGTCCGAGTCCGGCAGGTTGTCCATCGCCTCGACCTCGGCGGAGCGCAGACCGGTCGACGTGTGCTCACCGGCCTGGGCGAGCTGCCAGTCCGTGATCTCGTCCGTCGGGGACTGCAACGGCTGCCGCTGCTTCTTGCGGTAGCCGTTGATGTAGGTGTTGGTGAGGATCCGGTAGAGCCACGCCTTGAGGTTCGTGCCCTCGCGGAACGTCCGGAACGCGGAGTAGGCCTTGAGGAAGGTCTCCTGGACCAGGTCCTCGGCGTCCGCGGGGTTGCGCGTCATCCGCAGCGCGGCGCCGTAGAGCTGGTCCAGCATCGGCATCGCGTCGCGTTCGAAGCGGGCCGTGCGCTCCTCGGGCGTCTCGTCCGGGGAGGTGCGCTCCTCCGGGTTCTCGTCGATCTCGGGCATCGTCGGGGCGGGCGCCGTCGTGCCCTGCGCCGACGTCTCGGGCGCACCCGCGTCCCTGCTCTCGGGGCTGTCCTCCGGCACCGCGCTCCTCTCCCGCAGAACCGACCCGCCGAGGGCAGGCCGGAACGCCGCAACCTGGACGGCCGCAGACGGCATCGAGAGTACGCGCTCGTCGCCTCGCCGGCGCGGCTGGACGCGTACGCCGCCCACCGCCGGCGCTTCCATCAGAGCGTGTGTCACGTAATGTCCGAACGCCGTCCGGGGGTCCGGCAATTCCCGGAGCTGGTGAGAGGGAGAGAAGATGGCTGGGCAGGGGACGCCGGCGACCGCGTTGCTGGCGAGGCGCAAGGTCACCCATCGGGTGCACTCCTACACCCACTCCGACGGTCAGGCGTACGGCCCCGAGGCCGCGCTGGCGCTCGGACTGGAGCCCGGCCGGGTGTTCAAGACCCTGGTGGCGGACGTGGACGGCGCCCTGACGGTGGGCGTGGTCCCGGTGGACGCGAGCCTGGACCTCAAGGCGCTCGCCGCAGCCGTCGGCGGGAAGCGGGCGAGGATGGCCGAGGTCTCCGCCGCCGAGCGGGCCACCGGCTACGTCGCGGGCGGGATCTCCCCGCTCGGGCAGAAGAAGCGGCTGGTCGTGGTGCTCGACACGTCCGCGCAGGAGTGGGAGACCGTGTTCTGCAGCGCCGGGCGCCGCGGGCTCGAGGTGGAGCTCGCACCGTCCGATCTCGTGGCGCTCACGGACGCCCGGACCGCCGCTATCGCGGTGCGGGACTGAGCTCCTCCAACCACCGGGTCACCGCCGCGGCGACGCCGGGCAGGTCCGCCTTCAGCCCGTGGTCCCCCCTCAGCAGCACGACCTCGCGGCCGGGCGCGGGTTCGGGGCGGCCGAACGGGTCCCGCTCCCCCTGCACCACCAGCACCGGCACCTCGACGCCGTCGAGCTCGGCGAGCCGGTGCTTCTCCGGCTTGCCCGGCGGGTGGACCGGGAAGGCCAGGCAGAGCACCGCCGCGGCCTTGCCCTCCGCGGCGTTCCGGCAGGCCACGCGTGCACCCGAGCTCCGGCCGCCGAACAGCAGCGGCGTCCCGGGGAACTCCCCGCGCGCCCACGCGACGACCGCGAGCCACGCCGTGTCCAGCTGCGCCGCGGGTGCCGGTGCGCGCCGGCCGGCGACCCGGTAGGGCTGTTCCACCAGCGCGACGTGCAGGCCGGCGGCCAGCGCCGCGGCCGTCGCCGCCCCGAGGTCCGGGGCCTGGACCCCGCCGCCCGCGCCGTGCCCGAGCAGCAGGACCGCGCGGGGATCCTCACGGTCGCCACGCCGGACGTGGATCCGGGCCGGGCCGTGCGGGGTCCCGACCTCCACCGCCGAGTCGCTGCCCGGGCCTCCGGCGCTCATCCGAGCAGATCGAGCTGGAGGGGCTCCTCCACCTGCGCCGGGTCCAGCGGCGTCAGCAGGTCCGCCGAGTTGTTCTTCACGCTGTTCACCCTGGCCGACACCGGCACGATCTCCAGCGTCGACACGAGCTCCTCCGACGGCGGTCGCAGCCACTCCAGCACCGAGTCCGCCTTCGCGTCCGTGTCCGGGTCCAGCCAGGCGTCCCATGCGTCCTGCGGGAGGACCAGCGGCATCCGGTCGTGCACCTGGGCGAGCGGACCGACCGCCCCGGTGGTCAGCACCGTGGCGGTGACCAGGCCGTCCGGGTACTTCTCCAGCAGCTCGCCCTCCCTGGGCCGCCAGAACTCCCACAGCCCGGCCATCGCGAGCGACCTCCCGTCCGTGTAGCGGGTGAAGTACGGCTGCTTGGACGCCTTGTGGTCCTTCGTGGCGGCTCTGCGCTGCCACTCGTACCAGCCGTCCGCGGGGAGCAGGCAGCGGCGCGCGGCGAGCGCCTTGCGGAACGCGGGCTTCTCCGCCGCCGTCTCGGACCGGGCGTTGATCATGCGCGCCCCGGCCGAGGGGTCCTTGGCCCAGAACGGGACCAGGCCCCAGCGGACCAGCCGCAGGCTGCGCTCGGTGGTGTCCGGGTCCGCGTTGCCCTCGGCGTCCCGGGGGTGCCGCTGCACGACCGCGATCACGTCCCGGGTGGGGGCGACGTTGTAGTCCGGCCTGCGTTCCTCGCCGGCCTTCTCCGACACCGCGTCGATCGCGGTGAACTCCTCGGCCAGGTCCGTGGGTGCCTTCGTCGAGGCGTACCTCCCGCACATGCCGTCCATCGTGGCACGGCGCACCGACAGTCTCCCGCCGCACGCGACCTGCGCGGTCGGACCGTCGGGGTGATGCGGAATCATGGGGTCGTGGCCGAGACACAGCACTACGCGGCACCGGTGGCGGGCGGGCCCGTCCGCGGCGTCGTCGCGGTACCCGGGTCCAAGTCCGTGACGAACCGCGCCCTGCTCCTCTCCGGGCTCGCCGCCGGGCCGTCGACGGTGCTGGGCGCCCCCGCCACGCGGGACACCGCGCTGATGTGCGGCGCGCTGCGCTCCCTCGGCGTCCCCGTGGACGTCGACGGGGAACGGGTCGCGATCGGCGGCGACGGAACGCTGCGCGGCGGCGGCACCGTGGACTGCGGCCTCGCCGGGACGGTCATGCGGTTCGTCCCGCCCGCGGCCACGCTCGCGGACGGCGCCGTCCTCTTCGACGGGGACCCGCACGCCCGGACCCGCCCGATGGGCACCGTGCTGGACGCGCTGCGGGCGCTCGGCGCGGTCGTCGACGGGGACCGCCTGCCGTTCGTCCTGCACGGCGCGGGCGGCCTGGCCGGCGGCGAGGTGACGATCGACGCCTCCGCGTCGTCCCAGTTCGTGTCCGGTCTGCTGCTCTCCGGGGCCCGCTTCGACAAGGGGGTCACGGTCCGCCACGACGGCAGGCCCGTGCCGTCGCTCCCCCACATCGACATGACCGTCGCGATGCTGCGCGAGGCGGGCGTCGCGGTCGACGACTCCGTGCCGAACGCCTGGCGGGTCGAGCCCGGGACGATCGCGGCGCGGGAGTGGACGGTCGAGCCGGACCTGTCCAACGCGTCGGTCTTCCTGGCCGCGGCGGCCGTCACCGCGGGCGAGGTGACGATCGCGGGCTGGCCCGCCGGGTCCACCCAGCCCGGCACCGAGGTGCTGTCCGTGCTGGAGCGGTTCGGGGCGACCGTCACCCCGTCCGACGCGGGGATGACGGTCCGCGGGCCGGACCGCCTCACCGGCGTCGACGTGGACCTGCACGAGGCGAGCGAGCTCACCCCCACGATCGCGGCGATCGCGGCGCTGGCGTCCACGCCGTCCCGGATCCGCGGGGTCGCCCACATCCGCGGACACGAGACGGACCGGCTCGCCGCGCTCGTCGCCGAGCTGGCCGCGCTGGGCGGGGACGTCAACGAGACCGAGGACGGCCTGGAGATCCGGCCGCGCGCCCTCACCGCGCCGGCGGACCGGCCGTGGGGCGCCTACGCGGACCACCGGATGGCCACCGCGGGGGCGATCGTCGGGCTCGTCGTCCCCGGCCTCACGATCGACGACGTGGCGTGCACCGCGAAGACCATCCCGGATTTCCCGGGCCGATGGGCCACACTTCTGTCCTGATGAACCGCGCCCTGATGAACCGCGCCCTGATGAACCGCGCCCTGATGAACCGCGCCCCGATGAACCGCGCCCCCGTGAATCCCGCAGCATGAGCCCGAGACCCCGGGAGTACGACGAGACGGACGTGCGCGTCCGACCCGGCCGCCGCGGGTCCCGGCCGCGCACCAAGCGCCGCCCGGACCACCTGGACGCCGAGGAGGCCATGGTCATCGGCGTGGACCGCGGCCGGTGGACGTGCGCGCCCGGCGGGGACGCGACGGCGCCCCCGGTCACCGCGATGCGCGCCCGCGAGCTCGGCCGCACCCCCATCGTCGTCGGGGACAGGGTCGGGCTGGTCGGGGACCTGACCGGCGCCACGGACACGCTCGCCCGGATCGTCCGCGTCGAGGAGCGGAGGACCGTGCTGCGCCGCACCGCGGACGACACGGACCCGTTCGAGCGGATCGTCGTCGCCAACGCGGGACAGCTGGTGATCGTGACCGCGCTCGCGGACCCCGAGCCGCGCACCGGGTTCGTGGACCGCTGCCTGGTCGCGGCCTACGCGGGGGGCCTGACGCCGGTGCTGTGCCTGACGAAGGCGGACCTCGCCGATCCCGCGCCGTTCGCCGAGCACTACGCGGAGCTGGAGTTCCCGGTCGTCGTCACCCGGCGGGACCGGCCCGCGGACGCCCTCGCCGAGCTGCTCGACGGCGGCGTCTCCTGCCTGGTCGGTCACTCCGGCGTGGGCAAGTCCACGCTGGTCAACGCCCTGCTCCCGGAGGCGCACCGGGCCACCGGGGTGGTCTCCGGCGTCGGCAAGGGGCGGCACACGACGGTCGCCGCGGTCGCGCTGCCGCTCCCGGACGGCGGCTGGGTCGTGGACACCCCGGGCGTGCGCTCCTTCGGCCTCGCCCACGTCACGCCGGACGACGTCATCCGGGCCTTCGGGGACCTGGCGACGGCCGTGGAGGACTGCCCGCGCGGCTGCGGCCACTTCGGCCCGCCCGCAGACCCGGAATGCGCGCTCGACGTGCTCGTCGCCGCGGGCACGCTGCGGCCCGGACGGCTCGACGCACTGCGGCGCGTGCTCGTCGCACTGCGCCCGGGTCCGTCCGGCGCCCCGGTCCCGGACCGATAGCCTCGACCTGCAGCGAGCTGACCCGGGACGGAGCGCAGGTGAACCGAGCGAGACCGGGGTCGTTGCTGACCTGGTGCATGTCGCTCGCCGTGCTCGTGGCCTCACTCACCGCATGTGGGAGTCCGCGTCCCGAGCCCGCGGCGTCCGCCGGCCTGCGCAAGGTCTACGACGTGCGGGAGCTGCTGGACGCCGTCACCGCGCGTCAGCGCACGGACCGCACCGCCACCCTTCAGGTCGCCGGGCACGTCGACGACGGCACGAGCGCATCGGTCGGGCCCACGGCGGAACCGGCGATGACGGTCGGCGGGACCGGGGCGCTCCGCATCGAGGACTCCGGTGTGTCGGTGGACTTCACCCAGACCCTGACGCACTCCGGCGAGGCCCCGCAGAGCACCGGGTTCGTCGTGCTGCCCGGGCAGGTGTTCCTCCGGCTGCCGTCCGCGAGGTCCGGTGACCCGCGGCCGTGGACGAAGGTGGACGCGGCGAGCCGGGACACCACCGAGCGCACGCTGGCGACGCTCGCCACGAACGTCGTCAACACCGCCGACCCCACCGCGAACATCAGCCGGTTCGTGGACGCGAGCCTGATCGCGGACGCGTCGGACGACAACGTGGACGGCATCCCGGCCGTCCGCTACACGATCGTCGTCGACCTCAACCGGGCCGCCGAGCTCGAGCGGGACCCCGCCGTCCGGGCGCAGCTGCAGCAGCAGGTCGCGGGCGGCCTGACCAGGATCAGCAGCACGCTCTGGATCGACGAGGAGCACCATCCGGTGCGCAGCGAGGCGAAGCAGGACATGCCCGGCATCGGGACGCTGGCGATGACGGCGGACTACCGCAGCTGGGGCACGCCGGTCCTGATCACCGCGCCGCCGGCGGAACAGGTGCGCTGACCCGGCCGTGTTTGGATAGGACCGTGGCGATCACCGACCCACGCACCCTCGGCCGGTTCACCGTCCGGCGTGTCCTGGGCGAGGGCGGGATGGGCCGGGTGTACCTCGGGCAGGCGAGGGACGGCACCACGGCCGCGATCAAGGTCATCCGCTCGGACCTCGCCGGGGACGCCGAGTTCCGCGCCCGGTTCGGCCACGAGGTCGAGGCCGCGTCCCGGGTGCGGGGCCCCTACATCGCCGAGGTGCTGGGCGCCGAGCCGGACGGGGACCCGCCGTGGCTGGCCACCGAGTACGTCCCGGCGCCGTCACTGCGGGAGGCGGTGGTGCTGCACGGGCCGATGCCGGAGTCCGCGGTGCGGCTGCTCGGCGTCGGGCTCGCCGAGGCGCTCACGGCGGTCCACGCGGCGGGGGTCGTGCACCGGGACATGAAACCCGCGAACGTCCTGCTCGCCGAGTCCGGACCGAAGGTGATCGACTTCGGCATCGCCCGTGCCGCGGACGCGACCGCACTGACCAGGACCGGCGCCGTCGTCGGATCGCCGGGGTACATCGCGCCCGAACAGATCACCCACGGGCGGTCCGGGCCGCCCGCGGACGTGTTCGCCCTCGGCGGGATGCTGCTCTACGCCGTCACCGGGCGGGCACCGTTCGGTGAGGGCGACGTGAACGCCCTGCTCTACCGCACGGTGCACGGGGAGCCGGACCTCACCGGCGTCCCCGGATCGCTGGCACCGGTGATCGCCGCCTGCCTGGAGCGGGACCCGGACCGGCGGCCGACCACCGAGCAGGTGCGCGCGATGCTCGCGGCCGGACCGCAGGACCGTCCGACCTCCGGCTGGCTGCCGTCGGCGCTGGAGCCGACGCCGTCGCGTCCGGTGCAGGCAGGGCCGCCCCGCTGGCGGCGGCCCGCACTCGCGGCGGCGGTGGTGGTGGTCGCCGCGGTGCTGGTCGGCACGGGGATCGCGGCGCTGCGCTCCGGCTCGGGCGGGGGCGGGGGCGGGGGCGGGGGCGGCGAGGGTGGGCAACCGACGACGAGCGTCGCCCTGCCGACGTCCGCTCCCGCTCCCCCGACCTCGGCTGCTCCCCCGACCGCTCCCCCGACCTCGGCCGCTCCACCGTCCCCCGTGGACGTCGCGGCCACGGAGCTGCCCGCGTCCGGGGGCGGGTTCGCGAGCCCGTCCGGGAACATCGCCTGCTTCGTCTCCGCCGAGACCACCCGTTGTGACATCCGGGAGAACGACTGGGACCCGACGACCGTCCCGCCGAAGCCGGCGGACTGCCCGCTGGTCTGGGGGGACTCGATCGGCATCACGGGTTCGGACCGGCCGGACTTCGTCTGCCACGGGGACACCGTCCTGGGCAGCGGGGCGATCCTGGACTACGGCCGGGCCGTCCGCTCGGGCGACACGACCTGCACCAGCCGGCCGACCGGCGTCGAGTGCAAGGTCGGCGGGAGCGGCCACGGCTTCACCGTCTCGAAGTCCGCCTACCAGTTCTTCTGAGCCTTCCCCGCCCCATATGCCGCGTTATGGAGCCACAGCGTGATTTTTCCGGGCCCCGGAACCACGTCGTGGCTCCATGACGCGGCCCTTCGGGTGGCAGACTCGACGCATGACGGTGGGGGACGGCGAGGTGAAGGGCCGGACGGCGGGATCCGACGGCCTGCTGGGACCGATCGAGACGGGCGCGGGCAAGCAGGTCGAGCCGGCTACCGCGGAACCGCCGAAGGGGCAGGGGCCGCCACCGCTGCGCATCGGCACGGCCGAGCGCGAGTCCGCCGCGAACGCACTGAACGCCCATCTGGAGGCCGGACGGCTGGGCGTCGAGGAGTACGCGGACCGCTCCGCCGTCGCCGCGAACGCGACCGTGGCGAGCGAGATCGCCGCCCTGTTCACGGACCTTCCCGCGCCGCACCCGGACCTGCCGACGGCCTCGGGTGCGGTCCGGACGCCGACGGCCCCGGCCCCGGACGCCTCCGTGCCCACGGCCGCGGCCGAACCGGCGCGGAGCCCCTTCTCCGGGATCCTGCCCCGGATCGCGGCGGCCAGCCCGATCATCGCGGTGGTCCTGTTCTTCCTGCTCAACCCGGTGTTCCCGCAGGCCTGGATCGTCTTCCTGCTCATCCCGCTGATGGGCGCGCTGGGCTTCTCCCGCGCCCGTCACGACGGCGAGCGGGACCGGGACGAGAGGGGCCGGGAGCGGGACGACCGCCGCTTCCTCCGGGACGAACGCCGGGACCGCCGCGACTGACCGTCCCCGAACAGCAGGAGAGCCACCCGCACGCCCGAATCTGGCGTGCGGGTGGCTTCCTGCCGGGAGGGGCTCAGAACAGCGAGTACGCCCCGTCGATCAGGAACGTGTCCCCCGTGTGGAACGTGGTGCCCGGGCTCGCGAGGTACACCGCGATCGTCTCGAAGTCCGAGCCCTCGCCCCACCGGCGCACCGGCATCCGCGGCATCACCTTCGAGTGGAAGGTGGGGTCGTTCAGCGCCGGGTCGGTCATCGTCGAGTGGGTCCAGCCGGGCTGCAGGGTGTGCGCCCGGATGTTGTACCGCGCCAGCTCGACCGCCAGCCCCCGCATGATCGCGAGCAACGCACCCTTGCTGGCCGCGTAGGGATGCCCACGCGGCTGCCCGACGTTGGCCGCGAGGCTCGACGTGCCGACGAGCACGCCTCCCTCACCGCGCTCGATCATGTGCGCGGCGGCGGCGCGCAACGTCAGGAACGAGCCCTCGACGTTGACCCGGAAGACCCGGCGCAGCTCCTCGAGCTGCAGGTCCTGGAACTTCGCACCCCGCCCGCCGACGCCCGCGTTGGCGAAGCAGGAGTCCACCTTGCCGAACTCGGCCAGGGTCGCCGCGAAGGTGTCCGTGACGGCCTGCTCGTCCCCGACGTCGCACCGGAACGCCCGGACCTTGGTGCCGTGCTCGGCCAGCGCCGCGGCGGCCTTCTCGTTGTTCTCGACGTTCGTACTCCAGATGCAGACGTCCGCGCCGGCCTTGGCCAGCCCGTGCGCCATGCCCAGGCCGATCCCGGAGTTGCCCCCGGTGACGAGGGCGACCTGGCCGGTGAGGTCGAAGTACGGATTCACTCCATCCCCTCCGGGCGGGTCGGCCACGGCGGGACGATGTCCGGGTAGTTCTTGCTGACGGTGTCCGGGAACGTGGGCAGCCGCTTCTCCAGGAAGGAGGTCACGCCCTCCTTCACGTCCTCACCCTGGCCGAGCGTGAAGATCCCGTTGGAGTCCAGCCGGTGGGCCTCCCACGGCGTCGTCGCGCCGAGCATGGACCACAGCAGCTGCCGGGACACCGCCACCGAGACCGCGGAGGTGTTGTCCACGATCTCCTTCGCGATCGCGTACGCGGCGGGCAGCAGCTCGTCGTCCGGGAGGACCTTGGAGACGAGCCCGCCGGCCAGCGCCTCGTCCGCCTTGAAGACGCGGCCGGTGGCCACCCACTCCATCGCCTGGGAGATCCCGACGACGCGCGGCAGGAACCAGCTCGACGCCGCCTCCGGCACGAGCCCGCGCCGGGAGAAGACGAACCCGAACTTCGCGGACTCCGCCGCGAGGCGGATGTCCATCGGCAGGGTCATCGTCGCGCCGATGCCGACCGACGGGCCGTTGATCGCCGCGATGACGGGCTTGAGGCAGGCCGCGATGCGCAGCGAGACGACGCCGCCGCCGTCCCGCGGGACGCCGCCGACCTTCTCGAAGTCCTTGCGCTCCGCCGCCCGCTCCGGGTCGTTCGCGTTGAACGTCGCCCCGCCGCGGCCCAGGTCGGCACCGGCGCAGAAGCCCCGGCCCCGCCCGGTGACGACGACGACGCGCACGGCGTCGTCCGCGTCGATCTCGTCGAACGCGGCGACGAGCTCCTTCGCCATCGTGCCGGTGAAGGCGTTGAGCCGGTCCGGCCGGTCCAGCGTGATGGTCGCGACGCCGTCGGCGACCTCGTAGGCGATCTCGGTGAAGCTGAGCGTCGAGGTCACTTGACGGCCCACTTGCCGGTGAACTCGGGGTCGCGCTTCTCCATGAAGGCCTTGAACGCGGCAGGCGCGTCCTCGGTGCCGAAGTTGATCGCCTGGGTGCGCGCCTCGCTGGACAGCGCGTCCCGCATGGTGCGGTCCGCGTTCTCGTTCAGCAGCTGCTTGGACTGGCGCAGCGCGACCGGGGCCGCGGCGGCGAGCCGCTTGGCCAGGTCCGCGGTGAAGCTGTCCAGCTCACCGGGCTCGACGAGGTAGGTGACCAGGCCGAGCTTCTCCGCCTCCTCGGCGCCGATGATCTCGGCGAGCAGCGCGAGCCGCTTGGCCTGCTGCAGCCCGACGATCTTGGGCAGCAGCCAGGAGCCGCCGAAGTCCAGCGACAGGCCCCGGCGGGCGAAGATCTGGGAGAAGCGGGCCGTGCGCGAGGAGACGACGAGGTCGCAGCCCAGCGCGAGGTTCCACCCCGCCCCGACGGCGACGCCCTCGACCTTCGCGACGGTCGGGATCGGCAGCTCGTGCAGCTGCAGCGCGATCTCGTTGACCCCGCGCATGCGCTGCAGGGGGTGGGCGTCCGGGTCACGCTCGCCGCTCAGGTCCGCGCCCGCGCAGAAGTCCCCGCCGGCCCCGGTGAGCACCAGGACGCGGATCTCCCGCTCGTTGCCCGCACGCTCGAACGCGGCGCGCAGGCCTTCCCACGTCGCCCCGTCCAGGGCGTTCTTCCGGCGCGGCCGATTGAGCGTGACCGTGAAGATGCCGTCGTCCAGGCTGGTGAGAACCGCCTGTTCCGATGCAGTGTCCGACACTTGTGACTGCCCTTTCCTCAGACGCCGAGACGGTCGGCGAGCCGGGCGCGGTGCTGCGCCGGCGAGCCGAACAGCAGCTCGGTGCTCTTGGCGCGCTTGTAGTAGAGGTGTGCGTC
Source organism: Pseudonocardia sp. (assembly GCA_025869365.1). GTDB lineage: Bacteria > Actinomycetota > Actinomycetes > Mycobacteriales > Pseudonocardiaceae > Pseudonocardia. Next base: position 26,914 of record JAOZVV010000127.1, on the reverse strand, counting down.
GTGCTCCCAGGTGTAGCCGATGCCCCCGTGATACTGAACGTTGAGCGTTCCCGCGCGGAAGTAGGCGGGGCCGACGTACGTCGCGACGAGCGCGGCGGCCAGCGGCAGCTCGTCCCGGGCGTGGTCCGCGGCCCAGCTCGCGTAGCGCAGGGCCGACAGGCCCTGCTCCCAGTCGCTGTAGATGTCCGCCAGGCCGTGCTTGACCGCCTGGTAGGAGCCGATCTGCCGGCCGAACTGCACGCGCACCTTCGCGTAGTCCGTCGCCATCTCCAGCGACCGCTCGAGCCCGCCGATCTGCTCGGCGGCGAGCGCGACGGCCGCGAGGTCCGCGACGAGATCGAGTGCGGCCGCCGCGTCCGAGCTGGTCAGCGCGGTGGCCGGCGCCCCGGCGAACGCGATCTTCGCGAGGCGGCGGGTGGGGTCGAGCGTCGTGAGCGTGGTGCGGGTGACGCCGCTCGCCGAGGCGTCGACGCGGAACCAGCCCGGGCTGCTCGAACCTCCGTCCTGGCCGGGCGTCGAGGCCAGGACCAGGAGCACGTCCGCGACGTCGCCCGCGACGACGGCGGTCTTGGTCCCGTCGAGGGCCCAGGAGTCACCGCTGCGCGACGCCGTGGTGGCGCCGCCCGTGCGGTCCCACGCCCCGCTGCCCTCCGCGACGGCGACCGCGGCGATCAGCTCGCCCGCGACCATCCGCGGGAGCAGGTCGGCGCGGGCGGCCTCGTCGTCGAGGGCCAGCAGGGTGTCCGTGGCGAGGACGGCCGAGCCCAGGAACGGCGACGGCGCCAGCGCGCGGCCGAGCTCCTCCTGCACGATCGCGCGCTCGACGTGGCCGGCGCCCGCGCCGTCGTACTGCTCTCCGACGGCGAGGCCCAGCAGGCCCAGCTCGGTCGCCATCCGGCGCCAGAGCTCGCGGTCGAAGCCGTCGGCGGACTCCATCGCGGCGCGCACGCGGGCGGAGGGGGCCTGGTCCGCGAGGAACTTGCGGACGGCGGAGCGGAGTTCCTGCTGCTCGGGGTCGAGTACCAGCTGCATCGGTGAAGCCTTTCGTCTCGGGGAGGGGCCTCAGCCCCGCTGGGTGCCGACCTTGAGCTCCCGGAACGGGATGTCCCGGTCCACCTGGGGTTCCTTGGGCAGACCGAGGATCCGCTCACCGATGATGTTGTGCTGCACCTCGTTGGTGCCGCCGGCGATGCTCGACGAGGGCGCGGAGTTGATCCCCAGGGCCAGCTCGGCGCTGCGGGTGTCACCCGGCTCCCAGGCGATCGTGTCCGAGGCGGCGATCTGCCCGGCCGTCTCGATCGCCTTGCGCAGCAACAGCGCGCCGGCGAGCTTCGCGACGGAGCCGCGGGCCCCGGGCGGGTTGCCGGCCATCGTCTCCTGGCGCATCCGGACGTTGAACAGCTCGAGCACCCGCTCGTGGGCGAAGAGCTCGGCGAGCCGCTCACGCTGGGCGGGGTCCCCGGCGACGCCGTGGTCCTTCGCCAGCGCCACGAGGGACGCGAACTCCAGGGGGCTCGACTTCGGCTTGCGGGTGGCGCCGATCGAGACGCGCTCGTGGCCGAGCATGGTGACCGCGGCGTTCCAGCCCGCGTTGACCTCGCCGATCACCGCGTCGACGGGGATCCGGACGTCGTCGAAGTAGACCTCGTTGAACGGGGCGCGGCCGGACATGTCCTTCAGCGGACGCACCGTGACACCGGGCGCGTGCATGTCCAGGATGAACATGGTGAGGCCCTTGTGCTTGCGCTGGTCCGGGTCCGTGCGGGCCAGCAGGGCGCCGAAGTCCGCCCACTGGGCGTTGGTGGTCCACACCTTCTGGCCGTTGACGACCCACGCGTCGCCGTCGAGGACCGCCTTCGTCTGCAGGCTCGCGACGTCCGACCCCGCGCCGGGCTCGGAGAACAGCTGGCACCAGATGTCCTCGCCGCTCAGCAGCCGCGGCAGGTAGCTGGTGCGCTGCTCCTGGGTGCCGAGATCGTTGACGGTGGGGCCGCACATGCCCATCCCGATGGTGAACGGGTGGGTCGGCACCTCGTACGCGGCGGCCTCGTCGCTGAAGACCTGCTGGTAGGCGGGGCTCAGGCCCTGTCCGCCGACGTCGGTGGGCCAGGTGATCCCGGCGTACCCGGCGTCGAACAGGGCGGCCTGGTACTTCTTCGCCTCCGGGATGAGGTCCGCACCGGTCGGCATGGTCGCCGGGGCGTGGGACCTCAACCAGGACCGGACACCGTCCCGGAACTCCTGGAGCTCGGTCGGCGAGCCGTTGGGCACGGACATCCGCGACATCCTCTCGACTACTCGGGTTTCGTGTTCGCTCGGGAGCGCAACCCGGCTCCTATCGAACAATCGTTAAGTTAACACCGGTGGACGACTCGTCCAAGGGTCATCTGCCCCTACACTGAACGGGTGACGACGGCCCAGGAGACTCCCCCAGGCGGGGAAGCCACGCCCGCTGTGCCGCGTGGCGGCGGCCGGGAGGCCATCACCGTGGCAGCGCGGGAGGTGTTCAACGAGCGCGGCTATCACGGCGCCTCGATCCGGGACATCGCCAAGCGCGCAGGCCTGTCCCTCTCCGCGCTCTACTACTGGCACCCGAGCAAGCAGGACCTGCTGGCCGCGCTGGTGGAGGAGTCCACGATGGACTACTTCCGCCGCTGCGACGAGGCGCTGAGCGGCGTCGGGCAGGATCCGGCGGACCGGATGCGCGCCATGGTGCGCGCCGCGGTGGAGTACCGGATCGAGCGCCAGACCGAGAGCAACATCGCGGCGCGGGAGTGGCGCAACCTCGAGCCGGACAACCGGGTCCGCCTGGACGGCCTGCGCGTCAACGCCACCAAGCTCTGGTCGGACATCGTGGACGAGGGCGTCCGGCAGGGCGTCTTCCGGTGCGAGCACCCCAAGGACGCCCGCCGGGCCGCCCAGGCCGCCTGCAACGCGATCGCGCAGTGGTACGACCCGGCCGGGCCGCTGACCATCGAGGAGATGGTCCAGCACTACATCCCGATCGTCATGCGGATCGTCGACCACCGCCCCTGACCCGCACCGCCCCTGACCCGCGAGTCGCGGTATTTCCGTCACCGAGTCGCGGGATTCCCGCGACGCCGACCGAGGCCGGACTCGCGATGGCGACGGCCGCGCAGCCCGCCCGTGGCCCTGCGCAGCGCCACACCCCGGCTCCTGAACGCGGCGTCGAGTCGAACCGCCAGGTCCCTCGGTTCCCGGAGGTCCTCCGCCCGTGCGCGCAGGACGACCCAGCCGCGACGTTCCAGTTCCCGCTGCCGGGCGGCGTCGTGGCCCTCCCGGCCGGCATGCGCGGCCCAGCCGTCGTACTCCACGACGATGCGGAGCTCCGGCCACGCGAGATCGAGCTCGAAGACCCCGGCGCCGTCGGGCCCCCGCAGCCACCAGTTGACCTCCGGCGGAGGGAATCCCTGGTCGACGAGGTGCCAGAACATCCAGCTCTCCGCGGGTGAGCGGACGCGACCGGTAGCGACGGCCAGCATGGCCGCGGCCCGCCGGACACCGCGCGGATCGACCCGGCAGGCGAGGCGCTCGTCGAGCCGCTTCCGCGTGGCCTCGGCGTTCGAGGCCAGCGCGAGACACTGGTCGAGCACCGCGAAGGCCTCGGGCGGCGACGCGCTGCACAGCAGGTCGGAGACGACCCGTTCGAGCCCGAGAACGGGCAGCTCCGAGATCCGCATCCGATCCGCGTCGACGTCGCGCCCGTTGTGCACGACGAGACCCGGCTGCGAGCGCAGCCAGTGGCCGTAGGGCACGACGACGTGGATCGGAGTCGCCTCGGCGGCGGTGCAGCCGTGGAGATACGCGGCCGTCGGTCCGGTGAGGACGCCGTCGAGACCCGCCAGGTGTAGCGCCGCGGACGAGAGGGTGAGCGGGTCGGCGGTGCGGGCCGGATCCACCAGGACCCCTGCCCACACCGCCGTCACGAGGCCGGATTCGAGCGCCCGGCGCACCTGGTGCTCACCGAAGAGCGCGGCGGCACGCGGACGAGGCAGGGCGCCGTGCCGTCCGAACGCGGAGAGGTCCATGCCCTCGACCATCGGGCACCGGACGCCCGTCGAGCCGGGAATCGTCGCGCCTGTGGATGGCCGAGGGGCACTGTGGACAACTCGGACCAGGATTACCGCGACTCGGTGACGGAAATACCGCGACTCGCGGGTTACACGAGGGCGCGGAGGGTCTCGAGGTCCTTGATCGGGTCCGGGCCGACCGGGTTCGCGCCCAGGATCGTCACGCCCGCCTCCTCGTAGGCCGCGGCGCGTTCGGCGACGTAGCCCGCCGGACCGATCAGCGAGGTGCGCTCGAGCAGGCTCGCGGGGACGGCCGCCTCGGCCTCGTCCTTGCGGCCGGCCAGGTAGAGGTCCTGGATGGTGAGGGCCTCGTCCGCGTAGCCGTAGCGCGTCGCGAGCTGGTTGTAGAAGTTCTTGGTGCGGGCCCCCATCCCGCCGATGTAGAGGGCGTAGTGCCGGCGGGCGAGGTCGCGGAGCCGCGTGATCTCCTGCGGATCCTCCGTGATCGCGAACGCTCCGCCCGCCACGACCTGCAGGGGCCCGAGCTCGGACGACCGCTTCGCCGCCCCCGTGGCCAGCGCGTCACCCCAGATCTCGTGGGCCTGGTCCGGGACGAACATCGTGGGGATCCAGCCGTCGGCGATCTCGGCGGTCAGGACGGTGTTCTTCTCCCCCAGCGCGGCGACGTAGATCGGGATGTCCGGACGCACGAGGTGATTGATGATCTTGAGTGGCTTGCCGAGCCCCGTGCCCTGCCCTTCCGGGAGCGGGATCTTGTAGAGACCGTCCTGCACGATCCGCTCGCGCCGCCAGGCCCGGCGCAGGATGTCCACCACCTCCCGCGTGCGGGCCAGCGGCTTGTCGTACGGCACGCCGTGCCAGCCCTCGATCACCTGCGGACCGGACGTCCCGAGCCCCAGGATCGCGCGGCCGTCGGAGAGGTGGTCGATCGCCGCGGCCGTCTGCGCGAGCAGCGTCGGCGTCCGCGAGTAGAACGGGATGACGGACGAGCCGATCTCCACCCGCTCCGTGCGCGCCGCGAGGTAGCCCATCACCGTCGGGGCGTCGAAGCCGTACGCCTCGGCGACCCAGACGACGTCGAGACCCGCCTTCTCCCAGTCCCGGATGTGGTCGGCGGCCTGCTTCACGTTGCCCGCGTACGGGACCGAGGAACCGAGCTTCATCGCACTCTCCCATTGAGGCCATTGCTGAATGTACGATCGTTAAGTTACCGCTGTTCCGCAACGCAGGGGAGATCTTCCGGTGGCTGATGCATTCATCGTGGGCGCAGTTCGTTCGCCCGTCGGAACCCGCAAGGGCGCCCTGGCCGGGGTGCACCCGGCCGATCTCGGCGCGCACGTGCTCAAGGAGCTGATGGAGCGGACGGGCGTCGACCCGGCGGCCGTCGAAGACGTGATCATGGGTTGCGTCAACCCGCTCGGGCCGCAGGCGGGGGACATCGCCCGCACGGCCTGGCTCGCGGCCGGGCTGCCGCAGACCGTGCCGGGCGTGACGATCGACCGCCAGTGCGGCTCGTCGCAGCAGGCGCTGCACTTCGCCGCCCAGGGCGTGATGTCCGGGACGCAGGACCTGGTCGTCGCCGCGGGCGTCGAGCAGATGGCGATGGTCCCGATGGGCGCCAACGCCATCGTCATGAAGGAGCTCGGGAACCCGGGCCGGGGCGACGGCTGGAACGCCCGGTACGGGGACCAGGAGATCTCGCAGTTCCGCGGCGCGCAGCTGATCGCGGAGAAGTGGGGGCTGACCCGCGAGGACCTGGACACGTTCTCCCTCGAGAGCCACCGCCGCGCGATCGCCGCGATCGACGAGGGCCGCTTCGCCGACCAGATCGCCCCGATCGCCGGCCTCGACACCGACGAGGGCGCGCGCCGGGACACCAGCATGGAGAAGCTCGGCGGCCTCAAGCCCCTGCGCGAGGGGTGGTCCATCACCGCGGGTGTCGCGAGCCAGATCTCGGTGGGCGCGGCGGCGCTGCTCGTCGCGTCGGAGGACGCCGTGCGCCGCTTCGGCCTGACGCCGCTGGCCCGGGTGCACACCCTCGCGATCGTCGGCGACGACCCGGTGTACATGCTCACCGGACCGATCCCGGCCACCCAGGCGGCGCTGAAGAAGTCCGGCCTGGGCATCGACGACATCGACACCTTCGAGATCAACGAGGCCTTCGCCCCGGTCGTCCTCGCGTGGGCGCAGGACACGGGCGCGGACCTGGCCAAGACCAACCCGAACGGCGGCGCGATCGCCCTCGGCCACCCGCTGGGCGCCACCGGGGCGATCCTGGCGACCAAGATGATCCACGAGCTGCACCGCACCGGGGGCCGCTACGGCCTGCAGTCCATGTGCGAGGGCGGCGGCCAGGCGAACGCGACGATCCTCGAGCGCGTCTGACCTGCACGAACGACGAGGGGGTCCGCCGGACGGTGGGCCCCCTCTGCTGTCTCGGCCGCCCCAGGGGCGAACTCACCCGCGGGACGCGGCCGTCCCCCGCACATGGTCGACGCGTCGGCGTGACCCCGGCGGGAGCGGGGCCGGACACCTGCCCGGCCCCGCCCACCCCTCCGCAGCCACCCCCGCGGCCACGGAAAGACCACGACTCGGTGACGGAAATACCGCGACTCGCGGGGTCAGGAGGTGTGGAGGTGGCAGCGGACGGTGCCGCCTCCCGGAGCCTCCACGGACGGCGGGGCCACCGACCGGCAGATCTCCATGACGTGCGGGCAGCGGGTGTGGAACGCGCAGCCCGGGGGCGGGTTCGCGGCGTCCGGGACCTCGCCGCTCAGGATGATCCGTTCCCGGGTCCGCTGGCGGCGGGGGTTCGGGACCGGGACCGCCGAGAGCAGGGCCTCCGTGTACGGGTGGGCGGGCTTGTCGAAGAGCCGGTCCGTGGGTCCCGTCTCGACGATCTCCCCGAGGTACATCACCGCCACCCGGTGCGCGATGTGCCGGACGACGGCGAGGTCGTGGGCGATGAACAGGTACGAGAGCCCGAACTCCTCCTGCAGGTCCTCCAGCAGGTTGAGGATCTGGTTCTGGGTGGAGACGTCCAGCGCGCTGACGGCCTCGTCGCACACCAGCAGCCGCGGGTTCAGCGCGATGGCGCGGGCGATCGCGAGCCGCTGCCGCTGCCCGCCGGAGAACTCGTAGGGGTAGCGCTGTGCGTAGCGCTTCGAGAGCCCGACGTGGTCCAGCAGGTCCTCGACCCGCTTCTGCCGTTCGGCCCGGGACAGCGAGTCGTGCGTGTCCAGCGGTTCGGCGATGCTCTCCGCGATCACCATCGAGGGATCGAGCGAGCTGTACGGGTCCTGGAACACCATCTGCATCCGCCGGCGCGCGGCCCGGAGCTCCTGCCCCTTCAGCGCCGTGACGTCCTCGCCGTCGAGCCGGACGATCCCGCGGGTCGGCTCGACGAGCCGGAGCATCGCGCGCCCGGTCGTCGACTTCCCGGAGCCGGACTCGCCGACGAGCCCGAGGGTCTCCCGCTCGCCGATCTCGAACCCGACGTCGCGCACCGCGCGCAGCGTCCCGCCCTTGCCGAGCAGCCCGCCGCGGATCTTGAACTCGACGTCCAGGCCCACGACCTCCGACACCGGCGCGCTGCCGGCGGGGGTCGACCCCACGAGTTCGCCGGTTCCCATGGCCCTGCTCATGCGCTTCCCTTCAACACCAGGTCACCGACGCGCAGGCACCGGCTGAGTCCGCCGCCGTCCAGCGTCCGCGCGGCCACCCGCCCGTCCCGGTCGCCCTCCCTGCACTCGTCGACGACGTGCGCGCAGCGGGGATGGAACCGGCAGCCGGTGGGCATGGATCCCGCGGGCGGCGTCGCGCCCGGGATGGTCGCGAGCCGCCCGGACCGGGCCGTGAGCTGCGGCATCGCGCTCAGCAGGGCCTCGGTGTACGGGTGCCGCGGGCGGTCGTAGAGATCGTCGATCTGGGCCTGCTCGACGACCTGGCCCGCGTACATGACGACGGCCCGGTCGCAGATGTCCGCGACGACGCCGAGGTCGTGCGTCACGAACACGACCGCGGTGCCGAACTCGTCCCGCATGGCGCGCAGGAGGTCCAGCACCTGGGCCTGGATCGTCACGTCGAGGGCGGTCGTCGGCTCGTCCGCGATGATCACCTTCGGCTCGCAGGACAGCGCCATGGCGATCATGACGCGCTGCCGCATACCGCCGGAGAACTCGTGCGGGTAGCTGCGGGCGCGGGTCTCGGCGTGCGGGATGCCGACGGTCGTCAGCACCTCCACCGCCCGGGCCCACGCCTGCCTCCGTGAGCACCCGCGGTGCCGCCGGACGACCTCGGCGATCTGGTCCCCGACGCGGAACGCCGGGTCCAGGCTCGTCATCGGCTCCTGGAAGATCATCGAGATCTCGTCGCCGCGCAGCAGCTCGAGCTTGTGCTTCGGCATGCCGACGAGCTCGACGCCGTCGAGCCGGATGCTCCCCGCCGTCACCCGGGACGACTCGCGCGGCAGCAGCCCGAGGATCGACAGGCTCGTGACGGTCTTGCCCGAACCGGACTCGCCGACCAGGCCGACGGTCTCCCCGCGTTCGACGGAGAAGGACACCTTGTCCAGCACCGTGACCCAGCCGTCCTCGGTGGCGAACTGGACCTCCAGCCCGTCGACGACCAGCAGTGGCTCAGTCATGATCCCCTCCGGATCTCGCGGCCCAAGGAGTCCCGCAGCCCGTCGCCGAGCAGGTTGAAGGCCAGCACCGTGAGCGCGATCAACAGGCCGGGGAAGATCGTGAGCCAGGGCGCGGCGGCGGTGTAGCGGAAGCCACGCTCGATCATCGAGCCCCAGCTCGCGTCCGGCGGCTGGACGCCGAGACCGAGGAAGCTCAGGCTCGCCTCCGCCAGCATCGCCATCGCCGCGGTGAGCGAGATCTGCACGATCAACGGGGACAGCGCGTTGGGCAGGACGTGCCGCCAGATCACCCGCGGTGTCGGCGTGCCGATCGAGCGCGACGCCTCGATGAACGACTCCTCGCGGATGCTCAGCACCGTGCCGCGCACCAGCCGGACGAACCGGGGCGCGAAGATCACGCCGATCACGAACATCGCGTTCGTGAGGCTCGGGCCGAGGACGCCGACGAACGCGATCGCCAGGATCAGCGGCGGGAAGCTCATCAGCGCGTCGGTCACGCGCATGATCACCGCGTCGACCCTTCGGCCGGCGTAGCCGGCGACCAGCCCCGGGATCACCCCGAGGAGCACCGCGACGGCGACGGCCTGCGCCGCCGCCACCAGCGAGATGCGGCCCGCGTAGAGGGCGCGGCTGAAGACGTCGCGGCCGAGGTCGTCGGTACCCAGGACGTGTCCTCCGCCCGGCGGCTGCAGCACCCCGGCGAGGTTCTGCTGCAACGGGTCGTGCGTGGCGAGCAGCGGTGCGCAGAGGGCGGACAGCACGACGAGCACGAGGTAGCCGAGCGCGATCAGGGCGGGGACCTGGCGCTTGAAGCGGCGCAGGAACCGGGCGCGCGCGGACTGCTCCGGGGTGGAGATCGCCTCGCGCGCGTCGAGGGACGCGGTGTCCGCCTCGCGGATTCCGGGGGCCGTCACGCCTGCCTCACCTTCGGGTTCAGCCAGCCGTAGCTCAGGTCCACGACCAGGTTGACGAGCATGACGATCAGCGCCGTGACGACGACGATGCCCTGGATCATCGGGATGTCCCGCTGCAGGACGGAGCGGATCGCGAGGTCTCCGAGGCCGGGCAGGCCGAACACCCGCTCGACGATCACGGAGCCGCCGAGCAGGAACCCGATCTGGAAGCCGATGACGGTCACCACCGGCACGGCGGCGTTCTTCAGCCCGTGCTTGGCGATCACCGCACGGCCGCGGAGCCCGTTGGCCCGGGCCGTGCGGATGAAGTCCTGCTGCATGACGTCGGACAGCGAGCCGCGCAGCTGGCGGGTGATCTCGGCGGCGACCGCCATGCCCAGGGTCAGTCCCGGCAGGACGAGTCCCCGTGCCCACTCCCCCACACCCTCGGTGATCGGCGTGTAGCCGACCGCCGGGAAGATCGGGACCGCGAGCGCGAACGCCATGATCAGCAGGATCCCGACCCAGAAGTTGGGCAGCGAGATCCCGACCGAGGCGAACAGCGTCGCGCCCCGGTCCTGCCAGTGGCCGCGACGCAGGGCCGCGATGATGCCGGCCGGCACGGCGATCAGCAGCGCGACGATCATGGCCGCGATCGTGACGGCGACGGTCACGGGGAAGCGGCCCATGATCGCCCCGGACACGGACTCGTTGCTGAACAACGAACTGCCGAGGTCCCCGGTCAGCGCGTTCCCGGCCCAGGCGGCGTACTGCACCAGGACGGGATCGTTGAGCCCCAACCGTTCCCGGGTCGCATCGATCTGCGCCTCGGTGGCGTTCTCGCCCGAGATCGTGATCGCGGGGTCGCCGGGGATCAGCAGGACCAGGGCGAAGACGCCCAGGGACACCAGGAACAGGAGCGGGACGATCATCAGGACACGTCGGAGCGTGTACCGGAGCACGGGCTGCGCCTCCCAACGGACATCGGTGTCGCGAGTGTGGGGGAAAGCCACCTCGCGGTGACGGAAGGTGTGGCGTCGGTCGATTCCGGGCAGCACGGAAAGCAATTACCGCGCACACCGAATCAACCCGCGGCGGAATGTTGCCTGACCCGCGGGTCCACTAGAGATGAACTTAACGATCGTTCATAAAGTAGCCTGCCGCCCGTCTGGGGTCAACGACCGTTTCGTAGCGATACGCTCCTGAGCTGCGGACCTGCACGTTCGGCGACGCCTGCGCCCGGACGTCCGATCGTCACGGTCACGTCCCCCGTCCTCCCTGTCCGACAGATCCGCCCTTGCCAGTACGTCCGAAACGTGCCCAGAATGACGCCCGCGTCATATCGGCACCGAATGGGTGCCAGCGCAGAGCGATCCGCCACCCGCAATGTTGCGGAACCGGAAGGTGGACCCAGGAAATATGTCCGTCCGTCATGTCCGACACGTGCTCACGGCGGTGCTGTCGGGACTTCTCGCCACGACCCTCGTCGCGGCCTGCTCGCCCATCGCACCCGCGGGCGGCGGCGCCTCCGGGGGCTCCTCGGAGACCGTCGCGAACGCCGACCTGGACCCCGAGGGCACGATCCGCTACGCGGATGCCGTCGGGCCCAGCCGGTTCGACCCGCACCGCTCCACCAACGGCCAGGACATCCGCTTCCTCGCACCCGTCTACGACCGGCTGATCCACCTGAACGCCGCGGGCGACCCCATCCCGGGCCTCGCCACGGCGTGGGAGTGGCAGGACGAGGGTCTGACGCTCAAGCTGGACATCCGCGAGGGCGTCCGCTTCCACGACGGCACCCCGTTCGACGCGTCGGCGGTCAAGGCGAACATCGAGCGGGCCAAGACGGTGGAGGGGTCGTCGGTGAAGTCCGACCTGGCCTCGATCGAGACCGTCGAGGTGCCGGACCCCGAGACCGCGGTGCTGCGCCTGAGCCAGCGCAACAGCGCCCTGCTCGGGCTGCTCTCCCACCGCGCGGGCTGCATGGTCAGCCCGGCCGCGTTCACCAACCCGGACCTGGACCTCAAGCCCGTCGGCACCGGGATGTACAAGGTGGCGGACTACCGCCCCGGCGACGTGATCTCCTACGTGCGCAACGACGACTACTGGGACTCCGGGGTCGTCGGCGTCCGCAACCTCGAGCTGCGGATCCTGCCGGACGAGGTCACCCGGATGAACGCGATGCGGACCGGCGAGGTCGACGTCGCGCTGCTGTCCGGCCGCCTCGTCCCGGAGGCGAGCGGGCTCCCCGGCGTCACCGTGCACCGGGCCACCACCCTGACCTACCTGGTGCTCTACCTGAACCGGGCCCGGGCGGAGTTCGGCAACCCGAAGGTGCGCCAGGCCCTGAACTACGCGGTGGACCGCAACGCGATCGCACAGGGCATCTACTTCGGTGCGGCCCAACCGACCGTGCAGCCGTTCCCGCCGAACTACTACGCCTACAACCCGGCCTTCCCGGGTGACTTCTACAAGCACGACCCGGCGAAGGCGAAGCAGCTGCTCGCCGAGGCAGGCCTGCCCGACGGCTTCGAGTTCGAGATGCTGGTGACCGCGCTGTCGACCTACACCCAGGCCGGTGAGGCCCTGCAGAACATGCTGGCCGAGGTGGGGATCAAGGCCAACATCCGCAACGTCGAGGCCGCCCAGACCGCCGATGTCTACTACACCCAGCAGCAGGGCGACGCCCTGGTCTCCCAGTGGGGCGGGCGCCCGGACCCGTCGATGACGATCGGGCTCCAGTTCACCTCGACCGGCTTCTCCAACCCGGGACGGCAGACCACCCCGCGCCTGGAGGAGCTGCAGAAGCAGGCGCTGGACAGCCTCGATCCCGCCGTCCGCGCCGACAAGATCCACGACGCCGTCGGCGAGCTCGTCGAACAGGCGTTCCAGGTCCCGATCGTGATGGACGAGTCCGTCATCGCGACGGGCGAGAAGATCGCCGGCTTCGAGACGCTGGTGACAGGTCAGATCAACTTCCAGAAACTAGGTGTCCGAAAATGAGGCGACGGCTCCTCCCGCCGCTGCTGGTAGCGCTCGCCGGCGTGCTGGTCGCCGCCTGCGCCCCGATCTCCTCCTCGGGATCGGGCGCGAGCGGTGTGCCCGGCACGTTCCGCTACGCCTACGAGCTCACGCCCAGCCGGCTCGACCCGCACCGCGCGAGCATCAGCCAGGACGGCGTCACCCTGTTCCCGGCCTACGACCGGCTGGTCCACCAGTCCCCGGAGGGCGATCCCGTCCCCGGGCTCGCCACCGCCTGGACGTGGGAGGACGCGCAGACGCTGCGGCTCGACCTGCGCCAGGGGGTGACCTTCCACGACGGCACCCCGTTCGACGCGAACGCGGTGAAGGTCAACGTCGAACGGGCCAAGACGGTGCAGGGCTCGGCGGTCCGCACGGAGCTCGATCCCGTCGCGACGGTGGAGGTCCGTGATCCGCGCACCGCCGTGCTCAAGCTGTCCTACCCGTCGGCGTCGCTGCCGGCGGTGCTGTCCGACCGGGCCGGGGCGATGGTGAGCCCGAAGGCCCTGGCGGACGGGGTCGATCTCGACGCCGTCGAGGCCGGGGCGGGCATGTACCGGATCGTGGAGCACCAGCGCGGCAGCATCACCCGCTTCGAGCGCTACGCCGACTACTGGGACCCGGCCGCGGCGGCCTCGGAGAAGCTGGAGATCCACCACATCGCGGACGCCGCGACCCGGCTCAACGCGGTGCGCACCGGCGTCGTGGACGCGGCGCGGGTGCCGCCGGCCATGAAGGACCAGGCTGACCAGGCCGGCGTGCAGGTGGGCGTCGCGGGATCGCTCAACTTCAACTACTTCGTGCTCAACCGCGCGCGGTCGTCGTTCGGCGACCTGCGGGTGCGCCGGGCGCTGAACCACGCGATCGACCGCGAGGCGATCAAGCAGGGGGTCTACCGCGGCTTCGCCACGGTGTCCGCCCAGCCGTTCGTCCCCGGCTACTGGGCCTACGACCCGGCGCTCGGCGACGACGCGATCCGCTACGACCCCGAGCTCGCCAAGCGGCTGCTGGCCGAGGCGGGTGTGGGGACGGGGCTGTCCTTCACCACCGTCATCCCGTCCGGGTCGGACTACCAGCCACTCGCCGAGGCCGTCCAGAGCCAGCTCGCGGCGGTCGGCGTCACGATGGAGATCGTCCCGGCCGCGCCGGACACCATGGGCGACCTGATGTTCGTCCAGGAGCGCTACGACGCGATGCTGGCCTCCTGGGGCCCGCGCGCGGACCCGTCGATGACGGTCGCGACGCGCTACACCGCCGCCGGCTTCGGCAACCCCGGCGGGCAGAGCACCCCGCTGCTCGAACAGCTGCACCGCGAGGCGCTCGCCACGACGGACCAGGCCGCCCGGACCGGGGTCATGCACCGCCTCGTCGACGAGGTCGTGGATCAGGTCCTGGAGATCCCCGTCGTGTTCCCGCAGGACATCACCGTGCAGACCGACAGGGTCGTCGGCCTGCAGCCGCGCCTCATGCACCGTCCCGAATTCCGAGGAGTCACCGTCCGATGACCTGGCGTATCCCGCGACTGCTCGCCGTCGCCCTGCTCACCGTGCTGGTCGCGGCCTGCTCCCCGATCAGCAGCGGCGGCACGACCGAGGCCGCGACCGGCCCGGCCGATCCCGCCGCGATCTTCCGCTGGGCGAACTCGGTGGGGCTCAGCAGGTTCGACCCGCACCGCGCCACCTCCAGCAACGACAACACGCACCTGTTCCTGACCTACGACCGGCTCGTGCACACCGACGCCGAGGGCAAGGCCATCCCGGGCCTCGCGACCGAGTGGACCTTCAGCCCCGACGGGCTCGCCCTCGACCTCACGCTGCGCCAGGGCGTCGCGTTCCACGACGGCACCCCGTTCGACGCGGCGGCGGTCAAGGCCAATATCGAGCGGGCCAAGACCGTGCAGGGCTCGGCCGTGGCCCCCGAGCTCAAGCCGATCACGTCCGCCGAGGTGATCGCTCCGGACAAGGTGCGACTCGTCCTGTCCGCGCCCACGGCCTCGTTGCCGCTCGTCCTCTCGGACCGCGCCGGCGCGATGGTCAGCCCGGCCGCGTTCGACAACCCGGACCTGGACCAGAACCCTGTCGGCGCCGGCATGTACCGGGTCACCGCCTACCAGCCGGGGTCGAAGATCGAGTACCGCGCGGCGCCGAACTACTGGGACCCCGACTCCGTCAAGGTCGCGGGGATCGACCTGCTCATCTTCACGGACCCGGTCACCCGGCTCAACGCGCTGCGGACCGGGCAGGTCGACGGCGCGGTCCTCGGCCCGGACCAGGTCGCCGAGGCCCAGGCCGCCGGGATCCGCGTCGACCGCGGACGGACCAGCAACTTCTGGTACTTCCAGCCCAACCGGACCCGCTCGGAGTTCGGGGACGTCCGGGTCCGCCGCGCGCTGTGGCACGCGATCAACCGGCCCGCGCTCGTCGAGGCGCTGGCCCGGGGCTACGGCACGCTGTCCGCGCAGCCGTTCCCGGACTGGAGCCCGGCGCACGACCCGGCCATCGGCCCGGACCCCTACCCGTACGACCCGGCGAAGGCGAAGCAGCTCCTCGCCGAGGCGGGCCTGTCGAACGGCTTCGAGTTCGAGGCGCTCGTCTCCACCAGCCCGGACGTCCAGCGGCACGCGGAGGCCATCACCGCGGACCTGGCGGCCGTCGGCATCACGATGAAGTCCCGGGTGCTCGAGGGCCAGCAGATCACCGACGTGTTCTTCGTCCGCAAGGAGGGCGACCTCCTGATGGGGCCGGGCGGCGGGCGGCCGGACCCCGCCCAGACGACCGGGCTGCGCTACATGCCGACGGGCTTCAACAACCCGGGCGGGCACAGCACGCCGGAGATCGAGCGGCTGCAGGAGACCGTGCTGCGCACCGTCGACCCCGCGGCCCGCACCACCGCACTGCACCAGCTCGCGGGCGCCTTCGTGAACGACGCGATGGAGGTCATCCTGTACTACGCCCAGCCGCCGGTGGCGCTGACGTCGCAGGTGATCAGCTTCGAGCCGGGGCTCGCGGACCGGCCGGAGTTCCGGGGCGTCGCGAAGACGGCGGGACAATGACGGAGCTCTCCCGTCGCGCGTTCGGGGCCGGCGCCCTCGCCCTGCTGCTGGCCGGGTGCGCCCCGATCGCGTCGTCCGGCACCGCCGCCGCGCCCGCCGGGCCGGCGGACCCAGAGGCGATCTTCCGCTACGCCAACACCATCGGGGTGAGCCGGTTCGACCCGCACCGGGCGTCGTCCAGCACGGACAACACGCTGCTGTTCCTGACCTACGACCGGCTCGTCCACACCGACGCCGAGGGCCGCGCGGTCCCGGGGCTGGCGACAGCCTGGGAGGCCCTCGACGGCGGCCGGACCCTGCAGCTCGACCTGCGGCCCGGCGTCACGTTCCACGACGGGACCCCGTTCGACGCGGCCGCGGTGAAGGCCAACATCGAGCGGGCCAAGACGGTGACGGGCTCGGCGGTGCGGGCCGAGCTCGCGAGCATCGCGTCGGTCGAGGTCAGCGGGCCGCTGCAGGTGCGGTTGGCCCTCTCCGCGCCGAACGCCGCGCTGCCGCTGATCCTCTCGGACCGGGCGGGGTCCATGGTGAGCCCGGCCGCGTTCGACAAGCCCGACCTGGACCAGGCCCCGGTCGGCGCCGGCATGTACCGGGTGACGTCCTACGCACCCGGCTCGCGGGTCGAGTACCGGCCCGCGCCGGGCTACTGGGACCCCGGCGCCGTCCGCGTCGCGGGCATCGACATGCTGATCTACACCGACGCCGTGACCCGGCTGAACGCGGTGCGGACGGGCGAGGTGGACGCGACGGTGCTGTCCCCGGACCAGGTGCCGGAGGCGCAGTCCGCCGGGGTCACGGTGACCCCGGGCCGGACGAACAACTTCTACTACCTGCAGCCCAACCGGGCTCGGCCGCAGTTCGCGGACGTGCGGGTGCGGCGGGCGCTCTGGCACGCGATCGACCGCAAGTCGCTGGTCGCCGGGCTGGCCCGCGGCTTCGGCGACCTCGACGCGCAGCCGGTGCCGGCCTGGAGCTTCGCCCACGACCCGTCCATCGGGAACGATCCCTACCCCTACGACCCCGCGCGGGCGAAGCAGTTGCTCGCCGAGGCGGGCTACCCGGACGGCTTCTCGTTCGAGGTGTTCGCCTCCGCGGGCAGTGACCAGGGAAAGCACGCCGAGGCGCTGCAGGACTACCTGGCCGCGGTGGGGATCGACATGCGGATCCGGATCATGGACAGCGCGCAGATCGCGGACGTGTTCTTCGTCCGCGAGGAGGGCGACGGCCTGCCGTCCGTCGGGGGCGGGCGGGCCGACCCGGCCCAGACCACCGCCCTGCGCTACACCGCGGACGGGTTCAACAACCCCGGCGGTTCGGCGCCGCCGGAGTTCGAGAAGCTGCAGGCGGACGTCGTCGGGGTCAGTGACGAGGCCGCGCGCGGCACGGCGCTGCACACGATGATGCGCGCGGTCGTGGACGAGGCGCTCGAGGTGATCCTCTACTACCCGAAGCCGCCGATCGCGACGGGTCCGGCGGTGCTGGACTACCGCCCGTTCCTGGCGGACCGCCCGGAGTTCCGGGGGATGGCGAAGGCGGCCAAGGGCTCCTGAGCCAGCACGAACGGGACGTTCGGGGCGTTCATCGCCCCGAACGTCCCGTTCGTGGTTCGGCTCGGTGGTCCTCGGCGGTACGGCTCAGCCGAGGCCGGCGGCCTGCAGGGCCCTCTGCGCCCCCTCGCCCAGGCGCGGGCGGGACTGCTGGGCCTCCGCGAGGTAGCCGTCGTCCGCCATGACGCCCGCGAGGTAGCGGGCGCGCACGCCCGCCAGGATGCAGGCGGAGCGCCAGCGGTTGAAGGCGATCCAGTACGGCAGGTCGCTCACGTCCCGGCCGCTCAGCGCGGTGTAGCGGGCCACCAGCTCGTCCCGGCTCCCGAAGCCCGGTACCGAGGTGGGGCCGGGCTCGACGCCGGCGGTCGGCTCGTCGTCCGGCTCGTGCCAGGCCGCGACCAGGTAGGACAGGTCCGCCATCGGGTCGCCCAGGGTGGAGAGCTCCCAGTCGAACACCGCCCGGACCGAGCCGTCCGGCCCGAAGGCGAGGTTCCCCGGCCGGTAGTCCCCGTGCACGATGCCGCGGGTCTGCTCCGGGATGTGCGCCGCCAGCACGTCGTGGATCGCCTCGAGCTGTCCGAGGTCCGGGTCCTCCGCGGCGAGCGAGGAGTGCACCTGCCGGTTCCAGCGCCGCAGCTGGCGCTGCACGTAACCCTCCTGCGACGCCGTGCCACCGAGCCCGACGTCGTCCGGGTCCAGGGCGTGCAGCGCCGCCAGCACCTCGACGACGTGCTCCGCGGCCCGGGCCCGCGCGGGCGGGTCCAGCTCCCCGGCCGCGGCGCGGTCCGCGAGGACCCGGCCGTCCACGAAGCCCATGACGTAGAACCCGGCACCGGTGACGGACTCGTCGTCGCAGAACGCCAGCGGCGGCGCGACCGGCACCGCCGTCGGGGCCATCGCGGAGATGAACCGCCACTCCCGGCCCATGTCGTGCGCGGTGCTCAGCACGCCGCCGAGCGGCGGCCGGCGCAGGGCGTAGTGCGTCCCGGCGGCGTCCGTCACGCGGTAGGTCAGGTTGGACCGGCCGCCCGCGACGAGGGTGAAGCGGACCGGCGCGTCGAGCCCGGGGACGTTCGCCGCCAGCCACTTCCCGACGAGCTCCGGGTCCAGTCCCGGGAGGTCTGCGCCCATCGGCTCAACGACCGACATAGTGGGGCTCGCGCTTCTCCAGGAAGGACTTCACGCCCTCCCGGTGGTCCTCGGTCTGGAAGAGCTCGCCGAGCCGCGTGCTCACCCAGCGGCCGAGGTCCGACCAGTCCGGGTCCAGCGCCTCGCGCAGCCCGGACTTCAGCGCCGCGACGGCCAGCGGCGGGTTCGCCGCGATCTTGTGGGCCAGCTCCAACGAGGCCGGGAGCAGCTGCTCGTCGTCCACGACCCGGCCGACCAGCCCGATCCGCTCGGCCCGCTCCGCGTCGATCACCTCGCCGGTGAACAGCAGCTCGGCGGCCCGCTCGCGGCCGACGAGCTGGGCGAGCCGCGAGATGCCCGCGACGTCACTGCACAGCCCGCGCTTGACGAACAGCTCGCCGAACCTGGCCCGGCGCGCGGCGACGCGGAAGTCCGCCATCAGCGCCATCTCCATGCCCCACCCGACGGCGGGGCCGTTCACGGCGGCGATCACGGGGATGTTGGTCTCCAGCAGCGCCCCGGCCGCCGGCGTCAGCCGCGGTGCGGGCCGCGGGGCCTTCTTCTCCTCGCCCCCGTTCATCAGCTCGCGGACGTCGTCCCCGGAGCAGAACGAGCGGCCCTCCCCGGTGATGATCAGCACCCGGGCGGTGGAGGTCTGCACCAGCTCGGTGAGCTCGTCATAGGTCTTGCGTCGCAGGGCGTTGTGCACCTGCGGCCGGGCGATCGTCACGATCCCGACGTGCCCGTCGAGCTCGTACCGGACGTCCGGCTCGGTCACCGGTGGTGTCGTCATCGGGAAACCTCTCCTGCCACGGCGGTCCGCAGCTCTCGTTTGAGCACCTTGCCGCTCGGCGTGCGCGGCAGCGGCTCGCTGCGGAACACGACGTGCTCGGGCACCTTGAACTCCGCCAACCGCTCGCGGACGTGTTGCTGCAGGTCCGCGGCGGTGACCTCGCCGTCGGTCCCCTCGTGGAGGTTCACCACGGCCACGGCCTGCTCGCCGAGGCGCTCGTGCGGGATCCCGACGATCGCGACGTCCGCGACCGCGGGGTGCTCGAAGAGCGCGCCCTCGACCTCCGCGCAGTAGATGTTCTCGCCGCCGCGGATGACCACGTCCTTCATCCGGTCCACGACGTACACCCAGCCGTCCCGGGTCAGTCCCAGGTCCCCGGTGTGGAACCAGCCGTCGGTGAACGCCGCGGCGGTGCCCTCGGGGTTGTTCCAGTAGCCCCGCACCACGTTCGGCCCGCGGAACCACAGCTCCCCGACACCGCCGGGCTCGGCGTCCTCCCCCGTCGCCGGGTCCACGACCCGCACGTCCGCGCCCGGCGCGCAGCGGCCCACGCTGTCCGGGTGGGTGACGTAGTCCTGCCCGGAGTTGGAGACGACGGCGGACGTCGTCTCCGTCAGCCCGTAGCCGTTGGCCGGCGCGACGACGGAGGACCAGGTGTCGTCGATGGAGCCGATGAGGTCCGGCGGGATCGGCGCGCCCCCCATGCTGATCGCGGCGAGCGTGCCGAAGCCCTCCGGGTCCGCGATGGCGTCCTCGACGAGCTGCCGCATCACCGTCGGCACCCCGGAGACACCGGTCAGCGCCTCGCGGCGGACCAGCTCACGGGCCTCCTCACGGTTCCACTTGTACTGCGTGACGAGCTTCCCGCCGGTCAGCGGGGTGTAGGTCAGGCTGGTGATCCCGGCGATGTGGAACAGCGGGAACGTGCACAGCGCCCCGGCCTGGGGCGCATCGGGGTCCGGCTCCGGCGGCACGCCGCCGTTGGCGATCGTCAGTCCGACCGTCGCCCCGAGCAGGGTGTTGAGGATGTTCGTGCAGTGGTTGCGGTGGGTGCCGATCGCGCCCTTCGGCTTCCCGGTGGTGCCGGACGTGTAGAGGATCGTGGCGTCGTCGTCCGGCGCGATCTCCACGTCCGGCAGCGGGGCGTCCCGGTCGATCGAGGCCAGCACGTCCGCCCAGGACCGGATGCCCGCGCCGGGCTCGCCCCCGCGGACCTCGATCAGCGGCGGCAGCTCCGCGAGGTGCGGGGCGAGCAGTGCGGTCCGCTCGGCGTCCGCGACGACGAGCTTCGCCTCGGAGTCCGACAGCGCGTAGCGCAGCTCCGGGGCCGTCCACCAGGCGTTGAGCGGGACGAACACGATCCCGGAGACCTGCGCGGCGTAGAACAGCGGCATCCACTCGGGGAAGTTCCGCATGGTGACGGCGAGCCGGTCCCCCTGGCGGAGGCCGTAGTCGTCGTGGAGGAGCTTGGCGAGGCCCGCGACGAGCCGACCGTGCTCGGCGTAGGTGAGGTGCTCCTCCTCGAAGACCGTGAACACGCGGTCCCCCCAGCCGATGCTGTGCTCGAACAGCTCCCGCAGGGTGTGCGGGCCGCGTTCGAAGACCCGCCACGGGATGCCGCGCACGGTGGTGTCGGTGAGGGCGAACGGGCCACCGGGTCCCGTGAACCGGGCGGTGGTGGCGGAGCGGACGCTGCCGCCGAAGTCCGTCGAGGTGGTCGGTGCCGTCGTCACGAGTGCCTCCTCAGGCCGAGAACGCGAGGTCGAGGCCGGGGTAGGGCCACTCGAGCGCATAGAGCTTCCCGAGGCCGGAGGACGTGATGTACGCCGTGCGCGAGTCCCCGCCGGCGAAGCAGATGTTGGTGACGTACGGGTCCGGCTCCGGGACCCCGACCTGCCGGAGCAGGGTGCCGTCGTCGGCGATGATGCTGACCGCGCCGGTGATCAGCGTGGCGACGCAGACGTTGCCCGCGCCGTCGACGGCGAGGGAGTCCAGCAGCTGGTAGCCGGCGAAGCCGTGCAGCAGCATCGCGCCGCCGGGCCCGCGCGGAGGGGCGCCGGGCGCGGAGACGCGGCCCGGCCCCACGACGTCCCAGGCCCAGACGCGGCCGGGGCCGGTCTCGGCGACGTAGACCCGCGAGCCGTCCGGGGACAGCCCGACCCCGTTCGGCGTGGTCAGCGGGTGCACGACCTCGGTGATCGACGATCCGTCCGGCAGCGCGTAGCAGAGCCGCCCGATGTCCATGTCCCGGCCGCGGTTCTTGCCGAGGTCGGTGAACCAGAACCCGCCGGACGAGTCGAAGACGATGTCGTTGGGGCCGTTGAGCGGGCGCCCGTCGACCTCCGTGTAGAGGTCCGTGACCTGACCGTCCGGGGTGACCCGCTGGATCCGGCCGCCGCTGTAGTCCGCGGGCTGGTGGCCGGGTGCGGTGATCCCGTTCCGGTCGTGCCACTCGAAGCCGCCGTTGTTGCAGACGTAGAACGCGCCGTCCGGACCGACCGCGGCGCCGTTCGGACCGCCGCCGAGCTCCGCGATCACCTCGATCTTGCCGTCCGGGTGGACCCGGGACAGCGTCTTCCTCTTGATCTCGACGAGGACGACGGTGCCGTCCCGCATCGCGATCGGGCCCTCCGGGAACTCCAGTCCCGAGGCGACCTCGCGGAGCTCGAGGTTGTGATCAGCGCTGACCATCGACGTCCCTCCTGTGCTGAACGATCGTTAAGTATTGAACGCTAAGAGGGGCGACGTGGGTTGTCAACGCCGCCCGGCGCGCCCGTCCGGGGCATCACCGGCCTTTGCTCTGCGCACCCCCACGCTCGGCCGGGAGCCGCTCCGGCAGAGATCGGTGCATACGTCCGATACGTGCCGCATCCGGCACCTCTCGACCCCAGGTGTCGATCGTGTTCGGCGGTCACGGGCCTCCACGACGGCTCCCCGTCGGGGCGGCGCGTCCGGGGCGGTGCGTCGGGGTGCGCAGAGCAAGGGCCCCGCGCTCAAGGGCGGACCGGCCCGGCCGTCGGCACACCCGTCACCAGGGTGCGCAGCTCGCGCTTGAGCACCTTGCCGACGGTGTTGCGCGGCAGCTCCGGCACCAGCAGCACCTTGCGGGGGCGCTTGTAGCCGGCGAGGCGGTCCTTGCAGAACTCACGGATGTCCTCGGCCGTCGGAGCCTGGCCCTCCCGCGGCTCGATGACGGCGACGACGATCTCGCCCCACACGTCGTCCGGCTCGCCGACGACCGCCGCCGCGGCCACCGCCGGATGCTGGTGCAGGATCTCCTCCACCTCACGGGAGTACACGTTCTCCCCGCCGGTGAGGATCATGTCCTTCTTCCGGTCGACGATCGAGAAATAGCCGTCCGCGTCACGTTTGGCCAGGTCACCGCTGTGGAACCAGCCACCGCGGAACGCCTCCGCCGTGGCCTCGGGCCGGTTCCAGTACCCCGCGCAGACCTGGTCCCCCCGGACGACCAGCTCGCCGACCTCCCCGGGCCCGGTGTCCTCGTCGTTCTCGTTCACCACCCGGACGGCGGAGAGGAACATCGGCTTGCCGACGGAGGTCAGCAGCTCGGTCCGGCCCTCGGCGGCGGCGACGTGGTCCGCCGCGCCGTGCACCATCACGTTCCCCGCGAGCTCCGTCATGCCGAATCCGGTCTGGAACCGCGCGTTCGGGAACGCCGCCATGGCCTCCCTCAGCACGGCCGCCGGCATCGGCGCCGAGCCGTAGCCGATCCGGGTGATCGACGACGTGTCGTAGTCACCGAACCTCGGGTGCCGCAGGAGCATCGCGAGCATGGTCGGGGCGACGGACGTGCTCGTCGCGCGGGTCTCCTGGACCGAGGCCAGGAAGCCCTCCGGGTCGTAGCGGCGCAGCACCACCACGGCGTCCCCGTGCACGTGCGCGACCACGACGCCGTAGCCCGCGATGTGACACAGCGGCCAGGGCTGCAGCGAAACACCAGGCTCGATGTCGTGCTCCCAGCTCACCGCGGAGTTCAGCACCGCCGCGGTGACGTTGCGATGGGTCAGCACCGCGCCCTTGGCCCGGCCGGTGGTGCCGGAGGTGTAGATCAGCCAGGCGGGCGCGTCCTCCTCCGGCGGCTCGATGGGACCGGGTTCGGGCCCGTCGAGCAGGACCCGGAAGGGGAGGGACCCCTCCGGTTCGCCGTCGATCACGATCAGCGTGCGGATCGACGGGACCGTCGCCATCGCCGTCCGTGCGGTCTCCAGGTACTTCGTCTCCGTGATCAGCACCGTCGGCGTGGAGTCGCTCAGGTTGAGCTCCACCTCGCGCGGCGTCAGCCGGTAGTTGACGAACACGAGCGCCATCCCGGCGAGCGGGACGCCGTAGTAGGCGAACACGTACTCGGGGTTGTTCTCGGTCAGGATCGCCACCCGGTCCCCCGGAGCGGCGTGGTCCGCCAGGCCCCGGGCGAGGCGCCGGACCTGCTCGTCGAGCTGGGCGAAGGTCCAGGACCGCTCCTCGAACCGGAGCGCGACCGCGTCCGGACGACGGGCGGCGCCGAACGCCAGGACGTCACTGATCCTCACGGTGTCCCCCTCTGACGCGGACGTCGTCGTCCGCGGTTCCGGATCCGGGCTCAGCCCGGGTGGGTCAGGTACTTCGGGTTCGCGACGGCGACGCGGTCGGTGATCGCGGTCCGCACCGCGGCGAGCAGGTCCGGGTCGTCCGGCGCGACGACGCCGGAGCGGATCGCATCCGCGAGCGCCCGCTGGTCCGCCTGGCCGAACCGGGCGAGCCGTTCCGCGTGCCGACGTTCCTGGTCCGCGCCGTACGCCAGCTCGCGCGCGACGCCGTCGACCACGTTGGCCGCCACCCGCGCGTTGAACTGCAGCCGGCCCTCGGTGCCGGTCATGACGTCCTCGCGCAGGTACATCGCGACCGCCCCGAGCAGGTCCCGGCTGGTCGGGCGGCCGTGCAGGTCCGAGCGCGGGGCCTCGGCGAGCACCGGCGCCTCCGCCGGGATGCCGAGGGCCAGGAACAGGTCGTGCTCCTGCTCGCACACCCGGCGACCGATCGCGACCAGCTCGACGGACGGCGTCTCCCCGGACAGGTGCCGCTCGGCCATGAAGCGGCAGCCGACGGCCCAGCGCGCGGTGCCGTAGACCTGCCACCAGCGCACGGCCTCCGCGTCGGGCCGCCACCCGGCGACCTCCGCGTAGCCGTCGAGCAGCTGCTCGACCGTGCCGAACCCGCCGACGGCGGGCTCCGCGCCGAAGCGCCAGCACTTCACGCACAGCCAGCCGAGGTCCTCCCGCGGGTCCCCGCGGTGCACGACCTCCCAGTCGAGGACGGCGGCGAGGCCGTCCGGCGCGATGATCAGGTTGCCGTTGCGGAAGTCCCCGTGGACGACCGTGTCCGCGACCTGCTCCGGGCGGTTGCGCTCCAGCCAGGCCAGGGCGATCTCGATCGACGGCAGCGGCTCACCCAGCGCGTCGTAGTTCTCGCGCAGGCGCTCGAGGGGGTCGTAGGTCTCCGCACCGGGGATGGCCGCGACCGGCACCGAGTGGATCCTGGCGAGCGCGCGCCCCAGCTCGGCCGCCATGCCCTCGCGGGCCTGCGCGAACTGCGGCTCGCGCAGCAGCCTGCGGGCGATCGTCTCGCCGTCGACGTGCTCGGTGATCAGGTACGGCGCTCCGACGACCGCCGGGTCCACCCCGTGGTCCACGAGATGGGGCACCGGCACGCCCGCCTGCTCCGCCGCGGCGATCGCGGCGGCCTCGCGGGCCATGCCCTCCGGCCGGCCGGGGCCGGGCGGGTCCCGCCGCAGCACCAGACGCCGCGACTCGCCGGCGACCACGGCCTCGAAGGCCCAGGTCTCCCGGCTCGCCCCGCCGGTGAGCCGGCGCAGGTTCGCGATCGCCACATCGGCGTCGAGCACCGTGCCCAACCGGCTCGTCAGGAGCTCGGCCAGCACGGCCGGATCGCCGGCGTCCGCGCGCCGGTCGACGGTCACCGAAGCAGTCATGACATCCTCCCGCCCGTGGGCGGCAGGGTCAGGACCCGCTCGCGCCCACCATGTCCAGCGACAACCGCTGGTACCGCTCGACCATCTCGGGCCTGCCGACCGCTCCCTTGTCCGAGAACCAGCCGGCCACGCCCGTACACATCACGACGATCGCCCGCGCCGCCTCGTCCGGCAGCGTGGTGCGGAAGACGCCCTGCTCGACGCCCTCCCGGACCACCGCGTAGAAGTACCGCTGCTGGGTGTGCCGTTTCGCCAGGTGCGGGGTGAGCACCGGCTCCTCCAGCGCCCGCAGCTCGCTCGTCCCGAGCAGGGTGCCGCGCTGGTCCTCCAGGTGGAACAGGACCTGCACCTCGACGAGCGCGCGCAGCCGGTCCGCCGGGTCGTCCCCCGCGCACTCCAGCGCCGCCGCCGTACGGGACAGCAACGCCTCGATCCCGCGTTCCATGATCGTCGCGAGGACGGCCTGCTTCGACGGGAAGTGGTGGTACAGCGCCGCCGGGCTCAGGCCGGCCCGCAGCGCGATGTCCCGCACCGAGGTGCCGTGGTAGCCGTGCGCGGCCATGACCTCGATCGAGGCCTCGATGATCGCGGCATCCCCCGGGGGCGCGTCCGCGGCCCGTCCGGCATGCCTGCGACCGCGCGGAGCCGACGCGTCGGCGTGGTCGGATCTGACGATGCTCGCCACGCGGCCACCTCCCCTCGGGGTCGTCCCCCCGGTTCGAGGGGGACGTCAAGAGTACCGGGACCATCCCGTTCTGCCCTTGACGGCTCACTTGAGCGCCAACGGGTTGATCGGCGAACCGAGCGCCCGGCGGAACTTGATGGGCGGCGCGGCGAGGAAGAAGTCGTACCGGCCGTCCGTCGCACAATCCTCGGCGAGCTCCTCGAAGTCCAGGATCTCACCGAGCGTCATCCCCATGTCGCGGATGAGCACCATGTGCACCGGCATCCGCTCGCCCTCGATCTCGCCGGGCAGCACCTCGATCGCCCAGTTGTCCGAACAGACCGCCGCCACGTCGTGGGCGTGGAGCCACTCGCAGCAGTCGATCCCCAGGCCCGGCTCGCCCGACATGAATCCCACCGGGTCGTTGTCGCTCAGGAACTTCCGCCGCCACCCCGTCCGGACGGCGAGGATGTCCCCGCCCTCCAGCGCCACGCCCTGGGCGGCCATCGCCCCGTCGAGATCGGCCGGGGTGATGACCTCGCCGGCCGGGAGCCACTCCACGCCGCGGTACCGGGCGACGTCGATCAGCACCCCCCGGCCGACGATGCCCTTGGCCTGCTTCTCGATCGAGTTGGCCATCGTGCCGTGCGGCGTCACCGACGACGCCGGGAAGCCGTTGTAGAGCAGGTCGTCGTAGAAGACGTGCGCGAGCCCGTCCCACTGCGACGCGCTCTGCAGCGGCATGAAGACGTAGTCGTCCGCGAAGTGGAACGCGCCCGGGAAGTTCTGGTCCTCCCCGGTCTCGGCGACCATCAGCATCGGGTTGATGCGTCCGGTGCCGGGCTGCGGGCCGCCCCGGCCGAACGGGATGCCCAGGTCGAAGACCTTGCCGTCCCGCACCAGCCGGGCGGCCGCCGCGATGCGTTCCGGGGTGAGCAGGTTCGTGGTGCCCCGCTCGTCCTTGACCCCGTCGGAGTCCCAGCGGCCCCAGTTCGACAGCCGCTTCCCCAGCGCTCTGAAGTCGGTGACGCCCGTCATCTACTTGATCTTTCGCGGCCCGGCGAAGCCGAAGAGATAGCCGGCGACCTTGCGCATCTGGATCTCCTCCGCGCCCTCGGTGATCCGGTAAC
>JAOZVV010000126.1 GCA_025869365.1 Pseudonocardia sp. | reverse complement strand
CACGACGGCCGCAACGTCAACGAGTTCGAGGGCTTCAACAAGTCCGAGAACCCGCAGAACCCGCCGCACATCGCGGTCTCCACCACGGCCGGCACCGGCTCGGAGACCTCGTGGGCGTACGTCATCACCGACACCACGACGGACCCGGACAACCCCCACAAGTACGTGGCGTTCGACGACCGGTCCGTCACGTCGCTGGCGATCGACGACCCGGTGCTCTACTACGACTGCCCGATCGACTACACCGCGCAGTGCGGTTTCGACGTGCTCGCGCACGCCTCCGAGCCGTACGTCTCGCGGCTGAACTTCCAGCCGTCGCTGGGCAACGCGCTGCACGCGATCAAGCTGACCGCGCAGAACCTCCGTGCCGCCGTGTGGAACGGGCAGGACCTGCCCGGCCGCGAGGGCATGATGTACGCGCAGTACATCGCCGCGCAGGCGTTCAACTCCGGCGGCCTCGGGATCATCCACTCGATCAGCCACGCGGTGTCGGCGTTCTACGACACCCACCACGGCCTGAACAACGCCATCGCGCTCCCCCGCGTCTGGGCGTTCAACATGCCGGTGGCCTACGAACGCTTCGCGGACATCGCGGAGGCCATGGGCATCGACACCCACGGCATGACCAAGGTGCAGGCCGCCGAGGCCGCGCTCGCCGCCGCGATCCGGCTGCTGCGCGACGTCGGCATCCCGGAGCGGTTCATCGACGTCACGGCGGACTCGTACTCGAAGAACCGGCTGGGCCAGGGCCCGACCAAGTACTACGAGAACGAGAAGTCCATCCGCGGCGACGCCGCGGACGTCGACCGCATCACCAACCACGTCCTCGGCGACGCGTGCACCCCGGGCAACCCCAAGGAGTGCACCTTCTCCACGGTGCGCCCGGTCGTCGACCACTGCATCAACGGCGACCTGGACGACCTGCTCGGCTGACCCTCCCGCCCGTGGGGGCGTCCCGGTACCGCAGGCACCGGTGCGCCCCCGCAGGCAGGTTCACCAGCACGAATGCACGCCCGTCCAGCGGGCCCAGCTCGGCGTCCTGGTTCACACCGGGGGCCGATGGGCCCGCTCGCTGCGTGCCTGTCGCGGCTCGCCGGAGAGCCGTGCGGAAGGAGCACTTGCGTGACCGACGCCGTGACCGCCCCAGACGCCCCCTTCGAGTCCGTCCAGGAGGTCGTCGACGCGCTGCGCGAGCAGGGCTACGTCGCCGACACCCGGCTCGCGACCACCGTCTTCCTGCTGACCCGCCTGGACAAGCCGCTCCTGCTCGAGGGGCCCGCCGGTGTCGGCAAGACCGAGCTGGCCAAGATGCTCGCGCTCGCGACGGGCCGCCGGCTGCTGCGCCTGCAGTGCTACGAGGGCCAGGACGAGACCAAGGCCCTGTACGAGTGGGACTACGGCAAGCAGCTCATGTACACCCAGATCCTGCGCGAGAAGATCGGGCAGGTCGTCGAGGACGCCCCGGACCTCACCGCGGCGGTCGAGCGGATCGGGGAGAACGAGAGCGTCTTCTTCTCCGAGCGCTTCCTCGCCCCGCGCCCGCTGCTGGAGGCCATCCGCTCCGAGCAGCCCGTCGTGCTGCTCATCGACGAGGTCGACCGGGCGGACGAGGCGCTCGAGGCCGTCCTGCTGGAGACCCTGGGCGAGTTCCAGATCTCGGTTCCCGAGGTGGGGACGTTCGTGGCGAAGCAGAAGCCGTACGTGCTGCTGACCTCGAACAACACCCGGGACCTGGCCGCCGCCCTGAAGCGCCGCTGCCTGCACCTGTTCCTGGACTACCCGGACGCCGCGCGCGAGCTGGAGATCGTCCGGTCCAAGAAGACCGGCCTGGGCGACGCGCTCGCCGAGGAGCTGGTCAACGTCGTGCGCGGGTTGCGCGAGCTGGAGCTGCGCAAGGCGCCGAGCATCTCCGAGACGATCGACTGGGCCCGCACGCTGGCGGTCCTGGGCGTCGACGAGCTGAACGCGCAGGTCCTCTCGGACACCGTGTCCGTCGTCGTCAAGTACGACAAGGACGTGAAGAAGGCACTCGACGCGCTGCCGCGGCTCGTCGACCCGAACGCGACGGTCGAGGAACCGGGCCACGGGCACGGTCACGGACACAGGCACGGGCACGGGCACGGGCACGACGGGGACCACTCGCACGATGCCGCCTCCGCACACGACGACGGGGACGTCGACGGCCGCGCCAAGCGGGCGGACAAGGACACCGCCGGCCGGCACGGAGAGGGCGCCTACGGGACCCCGGGCTACGTCAAGGGGACCGAGAAGGACCCCGGCCCGGGAACGCCGCGCACGGTGACGCCCGGTCAGGGCAGCCGGTCGTTCGGGCTCGGTCGGCGGCGTGCGCTCTGAGAGGGGAGCCCGGTAGGGCCATGGAAGCCACCATCCACCGCTTCGTGCGGCTGCTGCGGATCCGCGGCGTCCGGATCTCGGTCTCCGAGGCGCTCGACGCGATGCGCTGCGCCGCGCAGCCCGGCGTGCTCTCGGACAGGTCGCTGCTCAAGGAGGCGCTGCGCGTCGCGCTGGTCAAGGACCGGCGCGACGAGGCCACCTACGACGAGGTGTTCGATCTCTTCTTCGCCCTGGTCGAGGTGGGTGAGGAGGAGACCGGGCACGGTCACGGGCACGGCCACGGGGACCTGTCCGACGAGGGAGCGCTGGAGGACTTCACGCTCTCGGAGGACCCGAGCGAGACCCCGCAGCAGGGCCACGAGCACGGCAGGCCCGTGGACATCCGGGACTTCTTCGACCCCGAGGACCTGGCCCAGCAGTACAACCTGCACCAGGAGGCCAACAAGATCGACCTGGCCGCGATGACCGAGGAGATCGTCTTCTCGAAGGACGGCCAGCAGGCTCAGGCCTCGGACGGGAACCGGGTCCAGATCGAGACGGACCGGCTCTCCGGCGCGGGCATGCCCGGGGACATCTCGACGGCCACCGGCACCAAGGTCGACGCCGATCTCTCCGTCGCGGAGCAGGAGGCGCTGCTGGGCTGGCTGACGGCCGAGGAGGACGCCGCGCTCGCCGAGGGCACCGAGGACGACGCCACCGCGCTGCGACGGCGGCTCGCGGGTGTGCTCGCGAACCTGCCCGAGGCGATCAAGAAACACCTCGAGGCGCTGATGGCGATCGAGCAGCGGATCGTCGACGCCGGCGAGGGCGACGGCCGCGTCGCGGAGGTGGACCGGGCCACCGAGACCGAGCGGATGCAGCTCGAGGACTCGCTGCGCCGGCTGGCCAAGACGCTGCACGGCGCGCTCACCCACCGGCGTCGCGTCTCGCCGCAGGGCCGGATCGACTCGGGCCGCACGATGCGCCGCAACATGCGCCACGACGGCGTCCCGTTCAACCCGGTCACCGTGAAGCGGCAGGAGGACAAGCCGCGGCTGGTGATCCTGGCGGACGTCTCGCTCTCCGTCCGGGCCACCGCGCGCTTCACCCTGCACCTGATGCACGGCCTGCAGGACCTCTTCGGCCAGGTGCGCTCGTTCGCGTTCGTGGACGAGATCGCCGAGGTCACGGACCTGTTCGCGGACCACCCGGTGGAGCACGCGCTCGGCCTGGTCTTCGGCGGGGACGTCATCGACGTCGACGCGAACTCCGACTACGGCCTCGCGTTCGGCCAGTTCCTGGAGGAGCACGGCTCGGCCGTCACCCGGCGCTCGACGGTGCTGATCCTGGGCGACGGCCGGGGCAACGGCAACGACCCGAACATGGAGGCGTTCGTCGAGATCACGAGGCGGGCGCGGGAGACCATCTGGCTCACCCCGGAGCCGAGGTACTCGTGGGGCCTGGGCCGCTGTGACCTCCCGGCCTACGCCGAGCACTGCGACCGCGTCCGCGTGGTGAGGGACCTGACGGGACTGGAGAGCACGGCGAACGAGATGAGCGGCGAACTCATCGGCCGCTGACGGGCGTCGACTCCGCGTCGTGGAGCCAGAACGCGCTTTTCCGGGCCGTCCGGCCGCGTTGTGGAGGCACAACGCGGCCGGCAAGCTCATGACGCGAGCTCAGGCCTCGATGACGATCTTGCCGATCGTCCGGCCGCTCTCGATCGTGCGGTGGGCCTCACGGACCGTCTCCGCGGTCAGGCCCCGCAGGCGGGTGGTCAGGGTGGTGCGGAGCGTCCCCGCGTCGACGAGCCGGGCGACCTCGTCGAGGATCTCGCGCTGCGCGGTGCTCTCCGGCTCGTACAGCGGCCTGGTGAACATCAGCTCCCAGTGCCAGGTGATGCTCTTGGACTTCAGCGGGAGCAGGTCCATGCCCGGCGGCTCGTCGATCGCGACGATCTCCCCGCGCGGGGTAAGCAGCTCCGCGTAGGCCTCGATGTTCTTCCCCGAGACCGGCGAGAAGACGTACTGCACGTCCGGGACGACCGCACGGACCGAGTCGACCAGCGCGTGGTGGTCCGCGACGTGCTGCGCGCCCATCTCCCGGGCCTGGTCCGCGGACTCCGGGCGCGACGCGGTCCCGATCACCTCGAGGCCGGTCAGGGCGCGTGCCAGCTGGATCACCATGGACCCGACGCCGCCCGCCGCCGAGACGACGAGCAGCCGGCCGGTGCTGTCCGGACCCAGCCGGAGCTTGTCGAAGAGGGTCTCCCAGGCCGTGATCGTCGTCAGCGGCAAGGCGGCGGCCTCGGCGAAGTCCAGGGTCGCGGGCTTGTGTCCGACGATGCGGGAGTCCACGAGCTGCAGGCCCGCGTTGCTGCCGGGCCGGTTGATCGCCCCGGCGTAGTAGACCTCGTCGCCGGGCACGAACGCGGTGACCTCGGAGCCCACCGCGCGGACGACGCCGGCTGCGTCGAACCCGAGGACCTTCGGCTCGTCCTGTTTCCCGAACCCGCCGCGGACCTTGACGTCGACAGGGTTGACGGACACGGCCCGGACCTCGACGAGCAGGTCGTGCGGTCCAGGATCACCGACCTCGATCTCGACGTCGACGAGCGCGGCCTCGTCGGTGAGCGGGAGTCCTTCGTACGACCCGACGGCTGTGGTGCGTGTGCTCATGCATCCGACCGTATGCCGAGGGGCGCTCGCGTGTCCGCCAGAACCGGTGCGGGCCGCACGCGGGGGACCGTGACGTCCCGGGGAAGGGTGAGCTGCCCGGTCGGAGGGGATCCGCGCGGCGGACGGAGGGTTCCCGCCGCGATCCCTTCGCCCCGGCGGCGGCGGTCCCTAGCGTTCTCCGCCTGGGGACGGGGAGGCGCGATGCTCGATCTCGACCGGCTGGACAACGACCTGGCGGGCTGGCTGGAGCGCACGCTGGTGCGGCCCGGGCTGCTCCCCGCCTGCTCGTTCGAGGACGCGTTCGTCTCGGTCGTGCGCTCCAGCGCCACGGACCCGGACGACGCCTGGCTCGCCTTCTACCGCAACACCCTCGCCGCGCTGCACGGCGACGTGCGGCCCGGGGGCACGAACGCCGAGCTCAAGCCGGTGCACGAACGCGCCGCCGCGCTCACCCTCGGCCCGGACGTGCTCGAGCTCGGATGCTGCTTCGGCTTCCTCGCGCTGCGCCTGGCCGCGGCGGGCCACCACGTCACCGCCTCCGATCTCACCCCCGGCACGGTCGAGCTGCTGGCCCGCACCGCGCCGCGGCTGGGCGTGCGGCTGGACACGCTGGTGGCCGACGCCCGTGCCGTCCCCCTCCCCGACGCCGCGACGGACACGGTGCTCGCCGTGCACCTGATCGAGCACCTCCCGTCCGAGGCGGGCAAGGCCGTCGTGGCGGAGGCGGTCCGGCTGGCGCGCCGCCGCGTCGTCGTCGCGGTGCCGTTCGAGGACGTCCCGAACGAGACGTGGGGCCACGTGCGGCGGTTCGACGAGGCCGCTCTCGCCGAGCTCGGGGACACGGTCGGCCTGCCGTACACGGTCAGCACCCACCACGGGGGCTGGCTGGTCATCGACGTCCCGGGACCACGCCCCTGACGCCGCCCGTACGCGCACGAGCGGCACCGTCGGGGCGCGTGACGTCCCGACGGTGCCGCTCGTGACGGTCCGGCGCTCAGACCAGCTCGGGCACCCGCAGGTGTGCCAGGGCCAGCTCGAACTCGGCGACCTCCAGGACCTCGGCGCCCAGCTCGGCCGACACGTTCGCCCGCATCCGCTCGCCCTCGTCGCGGCCGGCCATCATGGCGTCGACGCTGTCGAAGGTCACCGACGACACGGTGATGCCCTCGGCGCGGTCCATGAGCAGGCTCGCGCTGCAGAAGCCGTCCATCCGCTCCATCATCGGCATCACCGTGTGCCGGTACATGTCCAGGCCCCGGTCCATCGCGGCAGGACCGAGCCGCAGCCAGGACACGCGCACACAGGCGCCGGGCGCGCTGCGGTGGTCGCGGTGCAGCACACCGATCTCCCACTCGTCGACCTGGGCGCTGCCGCCCAGCATGTCGGCCGCGCGGTCACGCAACGGGCGGATCATGGGCTCCGAGTCCCGCATCGCGTCCGCCGACTCCCACGCCGTCGTCGCGATGCACCGGCCGGAGTCCCTGTCGACGAGCATCGACATGCCGATGCACCCGGGAGCGTCGAGCACCGCGGGCATGACGATGTCGCGGACCTGGGTGATGCCGCGGTCGATGTTCTCCGGATGGGCCAGGATCGTGGTGGAACGTGCGTACACGGCAACCTCCTTCCGACGGGGCGGCGCCCTGACGGTGCCGCCGGCCGTCGAACAGGGTTCTCCTCCCCGCCCGGGAGGGCAATGCACCTGTCGCCGAACGGCCCCGGACGCACGAACGGCACCTTCGGGGCATGTACTGCCCCGAAGGT
>JAOZVV010000125.1:21882-38090 GCA_025869365.1 Pseudonocardia sp. | reverse complement strand
TCGATGCACGTTCATGGTGCGATCTTCACGACTGGCTCATGACGGGTCGACCTTGCTTCCTGCAGTGATGGATCCGGGCGTTTCCCGGATCCCTCGTGCCGTTCCGGACCTGTCCTCCTGGAGGAACGTCCGTACGGGTGCGGTGTCCAGCCGACCCGGGACTCTCAACGCCCTCGGGAAGGCCGATCTCCGCTCCGCACGATCCAGGCACTCCGGCACGGGGTGCAGCCAGGCACCCCGGCCGGGCAGTCTCCTCCGCGGGTCCGGGACCACGGTCCCGTCCACCGCGACGACTCGCAACAGACCGGTGGCCAGCTCCCGGGAGCGGCACCCCACACAGGTCCGGACGGGATCCGACCCGGAACGTACGGGAACCGGCCCCTGGTGACGGGCCGGGCCTGAGTGTAGCGCGTCGCGGGTCAGCCGACCGACTCCGTCCCCGACGGCCGCGCGATCTCCGCCACGTCCGCGTCCCGGTCGGCCTCCGGATCCCCGCCGTCGGAGTCCGCGGTGGCGGCGGCGTTGCGCGGGTCCGCATCGCTGCGGATATCGATCCGCCAGCCGGTCAGCCGGGCGGCGAGGCGCGCGTTCTGCCCCTCCTTGCCGATGGCGAGGGACAGCTGGAAGTCCGGGACGACGACGCGCGCGGTGCGGGTCTTGGCGTCGACGACGGTGACGGACACCACCTTCGACGGCGAGAGCGCGTTCCCGACGAACGTGGCCGGGTCGTCGTCCCAGTCGATGA
This sequence comes from Pseudonocardia sp., assembly GCA_025869365.1. Classification (GTDB taxonomy): domain Bacteria; phylum Actinomycetota; class Actinomycetes; order Mycobacteriales; family Pseudonocardiaceae; genus Pseudonocardia. The sequence continues at coordinate 37,345 of JAOZVV010000125.1, read as the reverse complement.
TGTCGATCTTCTCGCCGGCGAGCTCGCTCATGACGTTGCGCACCCGCTGCCCCATCGGCCCGATGCAGGCGCCCTTGGGGTTGACCCCGGAGACCGTGGACCGCACGGCGATCTTGGACCGGTGCCCGGCCTCGCGGGCGATGGACATGATCTCCACGGACCCGTCGACCAGCTCGGGGACCTCCAACGCGAACAGCTTGCGCACCAGGCTCGGATGTGTCCTGGACAACGTGATCTGGGTCCCGCGCATTCCCCGGGTCACACCGACGACGAAGCAGCGGATGCGCTCACCGTGCACGTACTTCTCACCCGGCACCTGCTCGGCCTGCGGCAGCACACCCTCGGTCTGGCCCAGGGCGACGACGACCACGCCGCGGGCGTTCGCGCGGGCGTCCCGCGAGATCACCCCGGCGACGATCTCGCCCTCCTTGGTGGCGTACTCGCCGTAGGTGCGCTCGTGCTCGGCGTCGCGCAGCCGCTGCACGATGACCTGGCGGGCGGTGGTGGCCGCGATCCGGCCGAAACCCTCCGGGGTGTCGTCCCACTCCTGGGCGACGGATCCGTCCTCGGCCATCTCCTGCGCCATGACGCGGACCTGCCCGGACTTGCGGTCGATGTCCACGCGGGCGTGGCTCTGGTGGCCCTCGGTGTGGCGGTAGGCGGTGATCAGTGCCGTCTCGATGGCCTCGATGACCATGTCGAACGGGATGTCCTTGTCGCGTTCGATCGCGCGTAGCGCGGCGATGTCGACGTTCATGAAAGCTCCTGGGGGTCGTGCTCGGCCGCGCCGTCCTCGATGTCCGGAGGAGGCGCCAGCAAGGTGGTCTCGGCCGCGGGCGGCGAGCGGAACTCGACCTGGACGACGGCGTTCGCGACATCGGCGTAGCGCAGCGTGCGGCGTTCGGGCTTCTTCGCGCCCGCGTCGACGACGACGACGGACTCGACGCCCGCCTCGCCGACCCGGACGTCCTGCGTGCCCCCGCCGGCGAGGGTGACGCGGACCAGCCGCAGCCGCGCCCGGCGCCAGTGCAGCGGCCGGGTCAGCGGGCGGTCCACCCCGGGCGAGGTCACCTCGAGGGTGTAGGAGCCCTCGATGAGGTGCTCGTGCTCGTCGAGCTCGGCGGCGACGGTGCGGCTCACGGCCGCGATCGCGTCCAGCCCGACGAGGTCCGACCCGTCCTTGCCCTGCTCGGGGACGTCCACGACGACCTTGACGGTGTGCCGCCGTCCGGCCGAACGCACGTCGAGCTCCTCGAGCTCGTATCCGGCGTCGGCGACGACGGGTTCCAGCACGCCGCGCAGCAGCTTCGTCAGCTGCTCGGGGTCTGGACTGGGCATCGCGGTCGCTCCCTGTGGTCGGTTCGGTCGGTGGGTCGGACGGGCCGTCCAGGGTATCGCGCCACCCCCCGGGGCCCGTCGCCCGCGCGGGTGGCGGGGCACGACCGGCGGCCTGGCAGGATGCTCGCCCGTGAGCGCCCCCGGTCCGTCGCCGAGTCGATCGTCGTCCGGCGGCCCGACGTGGGGCGACCCGACGCCGGGCCGACCCACGCCGGGCCGACCGACACCGGGCCGACCGACACCGGGCCGACCGACACTGGGCCGGCGCCGGTTCCTCGCGCTCGCCGCGACGGGTGCGGCGGCGCTGGCCGCCTCCCCCGTCCTGGCCGCCTGCACGTCGACGGATGGCACCGAGGGCCCGGACCCGCTGATCGCGCTCGCCCGGCGGGCCAGGGCGGACGCCGCCCTCGTCGGCGCGGCGATCGCCGCGGACCCCCGCCTGACGGACCGGCTGGACCCGCTGCGGGCCGCCCGCACGGACCACGCCACCGCCCTGGACCGCGAGATCCAGCGCCTGAACCCGAAGGCCGCCCCCTCGGCCGCGCCCGCCACCGCGCCCCCGAAGGCCGATCTCGCGGCCGTCCGGACGGCGGTCCAGGACGCCTCCCGGGAGGCGCAGGGACTGGTCGCCGGCATCGCGGTGGAGCGCGTGGGGCTCGTCGCGGCGATCACCGCCTGCTGCACGACCTACGCGGCGGTGCTCGCATGATCCTGCCCCGCCAGCAGCGGTCCACGATCAGCGCGGAGGCCATCACCGCACTGCAGGGCGCCCTCGCTGCCGAGCACGCCGCGCTGTGGTCCTACACGCTGATCCTCGCGTTCGTCCCCGCGGACCAGGCCGACCAGGCCCGCAAGGACATCGAGGCCCACCGGACGCTGCGCGCGCAGATCGAGCAGACACTCACCGAGCTCGGCGCCCGCCCCGTCTCCGCCCAACCCGCCTACGCCACCCCGCAGCCGGTGACCGACGCCCTCGGGGCGGGCCGTCTCGCGGTCGCCGCGGAGGACGACGCGATGGCGGCCTGGCGCTCCGTCCTCGAACACACCGAGGTCGAGCAGCTCCGGGCGGCCGGGCTCAAGGCGCTGGTCGAGGGCACCACCCGGGGTGCCCGCTGGCGGATCGCGACGGGCACCACGCCGGTGATCCCGCCGTTCCCCGGCGTCACCCGCTGAGCGCCTCGCCACCGAGCGCCCGCACGGCCCGCTCGACGTCGCTCGCGTCGTTGTAGAGGTGGAAGGACAGCCGCGTCCCGCCGCCCCTGTTCGTGGCGGTGATCCCCGCGGCGGCGAGCCGCTCGGCCGCGCCCGGCACCGGGACGTGCGTGATCGCCGAGCCGGCGGGGTCGAGTCCCAGCCCGGCGCGGAACGCGTCGGCGAGCCCGCTGCAGTGCTTCGCGACGGCCTCCAGGTCCAGCCCGGCGATCCACTCCAGCGCCACCGCCGCCCCGACCTGGCTCAGCCACGCCGGTGACGTGTCCAGCGCGCGGGCGTCCGGGGCGAGCCGCGGCGGCAGGCCGGAGGTGCTGCCCCACCGGTCCGCGGCCGCGTACCAGCCGGCGGCGTGCGGGATCAGCCCCAGGGCCGGGTCCACGGCCATCCACGCGGCCCCGCGCGGGGACATCAGCCACTTGTACCCCGCCCCGACGACCACGTCCGCCCAGTCCAGCCGCAGCGGCAGCCAGCCGGCCTGGGTGACGTCCAGGAGCACCCGGGTGCCGTCCGCCCGGGCCCGGCGCAGCGCCTCGAGATCGACCAGACGACCGTCGAGGGACTGCACGACACTCACCGCGACCAGGTCGAACTCCGCGGCGCGGGCGCCCAGCTCGTCGAGCGGGGCCTCGGTGAGGCTCACCCCGCGGCCCTGCACGGCGAAGGGATAGCTGACGCTGGTGAACTCGCCCTCGGCGACGAGCACCCGGGTGCCGTCCGGCACGGCCGCGGCGACGAGCCCCACCAGCGGGGAGACCGCGGAGCCGATCGCGACGCGGTCCGCGGGGACGCCGACGAGCCGGGCCCAGGCGGCACGGGCCCGGTCCGTGGGGTCGTCGTAGCCCTGCGCCGTCGCGGAGCCGGTCCGCCAGTCCCGCACCGCCCGCTCCATGGCGTCCGCGGCCGCCGCGGGCGGGACCCCGATGCTCGCGGTGTTCAGGTATCCGCCCACGACGTCGAACCGCTCTCCGAAGGCCTCGCGCACGGGGTCAGCCTAGGCTGCCGGGCGTGCACAGCGAGCTGATCGAGATCCGGACCGGCGGCGAGGAGCGGGTCGTGGACCTGACCTCCCCGATCGAGGCCTTCCTGCGCTCCGCCGGGGCGGGCGACGGGCTGCTCAACGTGTGGGTGCCGCACGCCACCGCGGGGATCGCCGTGATCGAGACGGGGGCCGGCAGCGACACGGACCTGCTCGCGATCCTCCAGGAACTGCTCCCCGCGGACGACCGGTGGGCGCACCGGCACGGCAGCCCCGGGCACGGGCGGGACCACGTCCTGCCCGCGTTCGTCCCGCCGTCGACGAACGTGCCGGTGCTCGGCGGCCGGACGGCGCTGGGGACGTGGCAGTCCGTCTGCCTGGTGGACACCAACGTGGACAACGCGGTGCGCACCGTGCGCCTGTCGTTCCTGGCCGGCTAGAACCGGCGGCCGGCCCCGCGCCCGCGGTTGACCCGCGACGCCACCGCCCCGGACGCCACCGCGACGATCACGAGGAGACCCGCCGCCAGGGACATCCCCGCGATCTTGAGGGCCACCGCCCCGGCCGCGGCGAGCAGCGGCAGGAGCCAGAGCCGGCGGGGTCGGGGCACACGAGCATGGTGGCACAGGTGGGGCGCCGCGCTGTGCCGATCGCCCTCCGCCGCCGCGATAGTCTCGCGCCGTGAGCACTCCCGGGAGCCCGGACGCCCCGAGCCCGGACGGCCCAGACCCGGACGGCCCGGTCCGGGACGACACAGACCCGGACAAGGCAGACCCGGACAGCCCGGATCCCGGCCGCCGGGCCGCCCCACCGACCGAGGTGGGGATCCCGGCCGCCGCGGCCCCGCACCCGGGCCCCGCCGGCCCGCAGGTCGATCCCGGTTCCGTCCCGCGGTACCCGGGCCAGCGCTATCCCGCCGCACCCGGGCACGCCGGTGCCGCCGAACCGCCCTCGCCGGACGAGACGTGGACCGGGATCCCCTACCCCGCCGCGCCCTGGACCGCACAGCCCGCCCAGGCCGCCCGGCCCACGCAGCCCACCGGCCCGCCGTGGCCCGAGCAGGCGTGGCCCGCGCCCCAGGGAGCCGGGCAGACCTGGCCGCCGCCACAGTCGCCGGGCCCCTGGGGCGCCCCCGAGGCCGGGGGCCGGTACCAGGGCCACGCCCCTCCCGGCCCGTTCCCACCCGGCCCCTACCCTGCCGGCGCGTTCCCGCCCGGCTCGTTCCCGCCCGGCCCGTTCCCACCCGGCACGTTCCCGCCCGGTCACGGCGGCTCGTGGGACGCCCCGGCCGGGCTCACCGCCCCACCACCGAGACGGCGGGGGCGCACGGCCGCGTTCGTCACCGTCGCGGTGCTCGTCGTGCTCGCGCTCGTCGCCGGGGCCGGCGCGCTCCTCGGCGGCAGGCTGGGGCGGTCCGGCCCGGAGATCCCCGCGTCGTTCCAGCCGGTCCGCACGGACTTCATGACGTACTCGGTCCCCCCGAACTGGACGCTGACCCCCACGGGCGGCCCGTCCGTGCTCGGGGTCTCGTTCGGGGGCCGGGCGGACGCGCCGCCCTACACCTGCCGCGGCGACAGCTACGTCCGCGGCTCCGCGTCCAGCGCCCTGATCTCCGACCGGAGCGATCCGGCCCGGCTCGCCGCGCAGTTCGCGGCCCAGATCGCCACGCAGTCCTACACCGGGACCGCCGGCCAGGAACCCGCGGTCACGATCGTCTCGACGACGCCGGTGCAGGTCCCCGGGCCCGGCGCCACGGAGACCACCGGGAGCCTCGTGGAGGTGCGTGCCACTCCCCCGTCGGACGACGGGTGCCTCGGCACCGAGGGCGTCGTCCTGGTGCTGGCCGTGCCCGCCACCGTCGGCGGGCGGACAGGGACCGCCCTGCTCACGTCCGGGGTGGACACCGCGGGTGGCCCCGCGGACCCGCCCGTCCCGCCGCGGCAGGACATGGATCTCATCGTCTCCAGTGCCGCGTTGCCGGGCTGATCGCCGACTCCGGCCCCGGCCGGGTCGAGAGCGTCCTGCCGGGACGAGGTGACGGTCCGGTCTCGGAGGCTGCGACCGGCCCGGCCGCGCGGCTACGGTGGGCCGGCCCGTTCCGGGGTTCCGCAGGGGTTCCGGCACGGGTTTCCGGTGGGGCGAGGCGAACGGGGGCAGGGTGCAGGGCACGACGTTCGGCCCCTACACGATCGAGGAGCTGCTCGGCCGCGGCGGGATGGGCGAGGTCTACCGGGCCTTCGACACCGAGACGGACCGCGAGGTCGCGCTCAAGGTGCTGCCGGCGCACCTCGCGTCGGACCGGGAGTACCTCGAACGGTTCCGCCGCGAGTGCCGCGCCGCCGCCCGGCTGCGCGAGCCGCACGTCGTCCCGATCCACCGCTTCGGCGAGATCGACGGGCGGCTCTACCTGGACATGCGGCTGGTCGAGGGCTCCGATCTCGCGTCCTGGCTGCACGAGCACGGCCCGCTCTCCCCCGCCGCCGCGGTGTCCGTGGTGTCGCAGGTCGCGAGCGCGCTCGACGCCGCCCACGCCGAGGGCCTGGTGCACCGGGACGTGAAGCCGTCGAACATCCTGCTGTCCGGGGTCTCGGGGGACGAGATCGACCCGGGATCGGTCTTCGCCTACCTCTTCGACTTCGGCATCGCGAGCTCGGTCTCCGACGAGGCGGCGGACGAGTCCCACCTGACCCGGACGGGCACGGTCCCCGGCTCGCTGGCCTACCTCGCGCCCGAGCGCTTCCGCGGGATCACGGCGGACCGCCGGGTCGACGTCTACGCGCTGGCCTGCGTCCTGTACCAGGCTCTCACCGGACGCCAGCCGTTCGAGGGGGACCTGCCGGCCCTCATGCACGCCCATCTCAACGTGGATCCGCAGCCGGTCTCCGGGACCCGCCCGGACGTGCCCACCGCGCTGGACCAGGTCGTCGCCCGGGGGATGGCGAAGGACCCGGACGACCGGTTCCCGTCCGCCGGTGCGCTGGCCGCGGCGGCGCGGGCCGCCGTCGGATCGGGCGCGACCGCCGTCGCGCCGCCGCCCGTCACCGGCGACGAGCCCAGGACGTCCGCGTTCGGGGCCGTCGCCCCGATGCCCCGGACCGGTCCGGAGACCTTCGTCGGGCCGCCGCTCGGCGGGCCCAACGGCTTCGGCGCGGGTTACAGCGACCCCCGGCACGGCTACAGCGACCCCCGGCAGGGCCACTCCGACCCCCGGCAGGGCTACAGCGACCCCCGGCAGGGCTACTACGGCACCGGGTACCCGATGCCACCTCAGGGCCGGCCCGGCCCGAACCCCGGCGCGGGCCGGCAGGGGCCGACGACGGGCCCGCCGCCCGCCGGGCTGACATCGACGCCCACCTCGCCCGGGTCCCGCAGGAGCAGGCGCGGCCGGACGATCGCGGCCGTGGTCGCGGTGCTGGTCGTGGTCGGCGGCGCGGGGACCCTCGTCTCCCAGCTGGGCGGCAGCGGGGGCGGCGGCGGGACGACGGAGACCAGCACGACCCGGCCGCCGGTCGTCCCGCAGACCGTCGCCAGTGTGCCGCCCACCGGCGGGGACCCCGGCCCGGCCACGAACCAGCTGATCGCGGACCTGCCGTCCGGGTTCACCTCCACGAACTGCACCGCGGACGACTCGACCGCCCGCAACATCGGCGCGACGGCGTATGTGATCTGCGAGAACGGCCCGGGCGACGGCGCGAACGGCGCGACGTTCAGCCGCTACTCCGCCCAGAGCACCCTCGACGGCGGCTTCACCGCGGCCGCGACCGCCGCGAAGGTGCCGACCGTGGAGAACGGCGAGCTCGCCGTGTGCAAGAACGGCACCTCACAGGCCACCACGTACACCCGCAACGACAAGCTCGGCGGGCGGATGGGCTGCTACAAGGACGCCACGACGGGCAACGCCTACCTGTTCTGGACGGACAACGAGGCGCTCGCCTTCGGCTACGTCCGCCGCGACGACGGGAACACGACCGCGCTCTACGACTGGTGGCAGGACAACGACTTCACCGTCGCCGGCCGCTGACCGCTGACCGTTGACCGCTGACGGTCCCGGGCCGTGCACCCGGCCCCGCGCTCGGTGAGCGGTTCGGCGAGTCGCCGTCCGGGATCTGCCTCGGTGGGCGGGTCGGGGGCGTCACACCCCGACCGCGAGGGTCGCCGTGTACCCCGCGCCGACGCTGCCGGCGAGCGTGCCGAGCTCCTGTTCCCAGCCGTCGCCGAAGACGTTGTCCGAGCTCAGCGAGACCCGGGAGAGGTTCCGCACGCTGGCCGAGTAGCCGTCCGTGGCGTAGACGGTCTCGCAGACGTCCTGCGGGAGGGCCATCTGGGAGGTCTTGATCGCGTTCCCGGAGGACGTCGCCTCCGCCAGGCTCGGATAGACCTCGAAGTGGACGTGCGGCCAGCGCCCGGAGTAGCAGGCCGGGAAGACGCTGCTGAACGTCACGTTCCCCTGCGCGTCGGCCTCCTGGACACCGCGCAGGTAGTTCTCCCCCGTGACGCCCCGGGAGTAGAGCGAGTAGTTGCCGTCCCGGTCGCAGTGCCAGAGGTAGACGGCGGCGCCGGCCAGCGCGGTGCCGCCGTCGGTGACGGTGAGGGTCATCGTCAAGGGGACGCCCTGGGCGATGGTCGTCGACGAGCCGAAGCTGGACCGGATGTCGCTGCGCACGACGCCCGCGTCGTCCAGGACGTTCGGGCCGTTGGAGCCGTCGGCCGGGTAGGGCCCGCCGGTCTCGTCCGGGATCTCACCCGTGCTCGTGGTCCCGTTCGGCGTGTCCGGGCCCGTGGACGTCCCGGTGGCCGCGCTCGCGCATCCGGCGAGCGTCAGCGCACCGGCACCGCCGAGCAGCGCCAGCATCCGGCGCCGGCCGAGCAGGCGCGGCAGGTCCCGGGTGATGCCGCCGAAGTCGTCGTGGTCCTGGTGGCTCATCGCAGCGTGCTCCTGGGGGGGGTGGTGGGCGGTTCGTCACCACTGTCACGTGCCGTCCTGGCCCCCGCCTGGGCGTCCCCTGTGTGCCCGCTGTGCGCCCGCGGCGGCTCAGCCGCGGACGACGCCCAGCAGGTGCTGCGCCGCGCCCTCGCGCGGGATCTCGATCCGCTCGCCGCTGCGGCGGTCCTTCAGCTCGATGACGCCGTTCGCCAGACCGCGGCCCACGACGACGATCGTCGGGACGCCGATGAGCTCCGCGTCCGCGAACTTCACACCCGGCGAGGCCTTGCGGTCGTCCAGGATCACCGACAGTCCCGCGGCCTCGAGCTCGCCGGCCAGGACCTCGCCGCCCTCGATCAGCTCCGCGTTCTTCCCCGCGACGACGACGTGCACGTCGAACGGGGTGACCGAGCGGGGCCAGATCAGCCCGGACTCGTCGTGGGACTGCTCGGCGATCACCGCGACGAGCCGCGAGACGCCGATGCCGTAGGAACCCATCGTGATCCGGACGGGTTTGGAGTCCGGGCCCAGCGCATCGAGTGAGAACGCGTCCGCGTACTTGCGGCCGAGCTGGAAGATGTGCCCGATCTCGATGCCGCGGGCCGCCTCCAGGACGCCCTGCCCGTCCGGCGAGGGGTCCCCGGCGCGCACCTCGGCGGCCTCGATCGTGCCGTCCGGGGTGAAGTCCCGGCCCACGACGAGGTCGACGACGTGGTGGTCCGCCTTGTCCGCACCCGTCACCCACGCGGTGCCGGTGACGATCCGCGGGTCCACCAGGTAGCGCACCCCGTTGGCGGCGAGGGCGCCCGGCCCGATGTAGCCCTTGACCAGGAAGGAGTTGGACGTGAAGTCCTTGTCCTCCAGCAGCGCGACCTCGGCGGGCTCCAGCGCCGCCTCGAGCCGCTTCATGTCCACCTCGCGGTCCCCGGGGACCCCGACGCCGAGCAGCTCCCACTCCGTCGCACCGGGCTGCCGGGTCTTGAGCAGCACGTTCTTCAGCGTGTCCGCCGCGGTGAACTCCCGTCCGAGCCCGGCGCCGTTGAGGAAGGTCACCAGGGACTCGATGGTGGGGGTGTCCGGCGTGTGGTGCACCTGCGCGGCGGGCTTGTCCTCGATGGCCTGCGCGGGCGGCGCGGGCGTCGTGACGGCCTCGACGTTCGCCGCGTAGCCGCCGGGGCCGCGGACGAACGTGTCCTCGCCCGTCTCCGCCTCGGCCAGGAACTCCTCCGACGCCGAGCCGCCCATCGCCCCGGACGTGGCCGCGACGATGACGTACTTCAGCGCCAGCCGGTCGAACACCTTGACGTAGGCGGCCCGGTGCTTGGCGTAGGACTCGGCCTGCCCCTCGTCCGACAGGTCGAAGGAGTAGGAGTCCTTCATCAGGAACTCGCGGCCGCGCAGGATGCCGGCGCGGGGCCGCTCCTCGTCCCGGTACTTGTTCTGGATCTGGTAGAGCGTGACGGGGTAGTCCTTGTACGAGGAGTACTCGCTCTTGACCGCGAGGGTGAACAGCTCCTCGTGCGTGGGCCCGAGCAGGTAGTCCCCGCCCTTGCGGTCCTTGAGCCGGAACAGGTTCGGCCCGTACTCGGTCCAGCGGTTCGTCGCCTCGTACGGCTCGCGGGGCAGCAGCGCGGGGAACTGGATCTCCTGGGCGCCCATGGCGTCCATCTCCTCGCGCACGATCTGCTCGACGCGGCGCAGCACCTTGAGCCCGAGCGGCAGCCAGGAGTAGACGCCCGGGGCGACGCGGCGGACGTAGCCGGCGCGGACGAGCAGCCTGTGGCTCGGTACCTCCGCGTCGGCCGGGTCCTCGCGGAGGGTGCGGAGGAACAGCGACGACATCCTGGTCAACACCCGCAGAAGGGTAGCGACGTCCCCCCGGGCGCTTCATCCCGGATTCGGAATAGCGCCGCCGGGCCGTCGGGTTGGGACCGGTATGACCGCCGCCACAGGAGTCGACCTGCACGCGCTGCTCGCCGAGGCCCGCCTCGGGGTCCTCGCCACCATCAAGTCCGACGGCCGCCCGCAGCTCTCCCCGATCACGCCGTTCTACGACCGCGAGGCCGGGATCATCTACGTGTCGATGACCGAGGGCCGGGCCAAGACCGCCAACCTGCGCCGGGACCCGCGGGCGAGCATCGAGGTCACGAGCGCGGACGGCTGGGCGTGGGCCACGGCGGAGGGCGTCGCGACGCTGACCGGGCCGGGCACCACCCCGGACTCCCCCGAGGTCGACGCGCTCGTCGGGTACTACCGCAACGCCGCGGGCGAGCACCCGGACTGGGACGAGTACCGCGCGGTCATGGTCGCCGACCGGCGCGTGCTGATGGCGATGACCGTGGACAGGGTCTACGGCGCCAGGATTCGCTGACGGGCGGTGATCGGCGGTTGCGGTGCATCCCGGCCGTATGTGGCCGGGACGTACCGCGCCCGGTGATCAACCGGCGTCGGACCGCGCCGGGTACGGTCGAATCCGACACGACGGACCGGACCGGGGAGCTCAGTGCGCACCACCCGCCGCGTGCTCCTCGGCCTCGTGGCCCTCACCCTGGCGGTGCTCGCGGCCGTCGCGCTCCTGCGGTTCGACGTCGTCGGCGAGGTGCGCGAACGGGTCGCCCCGGAGCCGTCGCCCGGCTGCATCGCGGACGACCCCACCACGGCCGGGTGCCTCACCCCGGCGGCTCGCGCGCTGCACGACCGCACCACCGCCGAGTTCGGCCCCGTGCTGCGCAGCTCGTCCTGCTGGAGCGAGCACGCCTGGAACCCCTCCAGCGACCACCCGCAGGGCCGCGCCTGCGACTTCTTCCCCGGCCGGTACGGCGAGTTCGCGGCCGGCGCGGAGCTCGACGCGGGCTGGGCGATGGCGAACTGGCTGCGGGACAACGCCGCGGACCTCGACGTCCGGTACGTGATCTGGCAGGGCCGGATCTGGTACCGCAGCGGCTTCCGGGCCGGCTCCACGGATCGCGACGGCTGGGGCCGGCCGTACGACGGCGGGGGCGTCTACGACCCGGAGGACGCCACCGGGGGGCACTTCGACCATGTCCACGTCAGCGTCCGCCGCTGATCGGCGCGTTTCTGTCGGGGCCCGCCGCTAGCGTCCGCGTCATGACTTCCACACCAGGAGAATCGGCCCCGGGACGCCCGGCCCTGGGCATCGGGGCCGTCACCGTCGACTGCGCGGACCCCGGGGCGCTCTCGGCCTTCTGGGCCGCGGCTCTCGGCACGGACGTCGCCGTGGACCACGGGGACTTCGTGTTCCTCACTCCCCCGGCCGCGGGCGGGGTGAGTCTGGGCTTCCAGCGGGTCCCCGAGGAGCGCGCCGGCAAGAACCGGCTGCACCTCGATCTCGCCACCCCGCCGGGCACCCGGACGGCCGAGGTCGCGCGGCTGGTCGGGCTCGGGGCCACCCAGGTCCACGAGATGGTGGGCGAGGTCCCGGGAATCGACTGGACCACGCTCGCGGACCCCGAGGGCAACCAGTTCTGTGTGGGTGAGCACCAGGGCTGACCGGCCGGTCAGTCCGCCAGCAGCTCGGTCACCATCGCCGCCACCGCGGGGGTCTCGATGAGGAACCCGTCGTGGCCGTACGGCGAGTCGATCACCCGCAGCTCGGCGGAGTTCGGGATGCGGTCGGCCAGCTCCGCCTGCTGCTCCAGCGGATAGATCCGGTCCGAGCTGACCCCGCCCACGATCGTCCGGGCCCGCACCCGCGCCAGCCCCGCGGCGACGCCGCCGCGGCCGCGACCCACGTCGTGGGCGTTCATCAGCTCGGTGAGCCGCACGTAGGAGGCGGCGTCGAAGCGGCGGACCAGCTTCTCCGCGTGATGGTCCAGGTAGGACTCGACGGCGAAACGGCCGCCGCGGAACGGGTCCTCGTCGCCCTGGGGGGCCCGCCCGAAGCGCGTACCCAGCTCGTCGCCGCTGCGGTAGCTCAGGTGCGCGATCCGGCGGGCGATGCCGAGGCCGACGTGCGGCCCGCCGCCGTCGGGCATGCCGTGGTAGTCCCCGCCGCGCCAGCCCGGGTCCGCGCGGATGGCGGCGAGCTGCGGCGCGGCCCAGGCGATCTGGTCCGCGGAGGTGGCGGCCGGGGAGGCGAGCAGGAGCAGCCGCTCCACCCGCTCCGGTTCCATCGCCGCCCACTCGACGGCGCGCATGCCGCCCATCGAGCCGCCGACGACCAGGGCCCACCGCTCCACGCCGAGGGCGTCGGCGAGGACGGTCTCGGCCCGCACCGAGTCCCGCGCGGTGACGAACGGGAAGCGGCTGCCCCACGCGCGCCCGTCCGGGCCGGTCGAGGCGGGTCCGGTGGTGCCCTGGCAGCCGCCGACGATGTTCGGGGCGACGACGAACCAGCGCTCCGTGTCCAGCGCGCGCCCTGGTCCGATCAGCGCGTCCCACCAGCCCGGGCTCTTGTGCCCGGGCCCGGTGGTGCCGGCGACGTGGCTGTCCCCGGTGAGCGCGTGCAGCACCAGCACCGCGTTGCTGCGGCCCCCGGCGTCGACCCGCAGGTCACCCCACGTCTCGTACGCGAGGCGGACCTGGGGCAGCTCTCCCCCGACCTCCAGGGGCAGCGGCCTCGGGAGATCGAGGAAGGACCGGTGGCCCGGGTCGTCCCCCTCCCGCCAGGCACCGCTGGCGGGAGGGAGCACGACCGGGCTCGCCGGGGTGGTGATGTCCGTGCTCACGGGTACGGGTGGGTCACGACTTGGCCGCCCGGAATCCCGCGTCGAGGTCCGCCTTGATGTCCTCGATCCCCTCGAGGCCCACCGAGAGCCGGATGAGGCCCGGGCCGACGCCCGTGGCCAGCTGCTCCTCGCCGGAGAGCTGGCTGTGCGTGGTGCTGGCCGGGTGGATCACCAGGCTGCGCACGTCGCCGATGTTGGCGAGGTGGCTGTGCAGCTCCAGGGCGTCCACGAACTTCCGGCCGGCCTCGACGCCGCCACGGATGTCGAACGCGACGATCGCGCCGGCACCCTTCGGCGAGTACTTCTGCTGCAGCGCGTGCCAGGGGCTGGACGGGAGCGCGGCGTAGTAGACCTTCTCCACCTCGTCCCGCGCCTCGAGCCACTCCGCGACGGCCAGCGCGTTCTGCACGTGCCGCTCCATGCGCAGGGACAGCGTCTCGATGCCCTGGATCAGCAGGAAGCTGTTCAGCGGGGCGATCGCCGGGCCGATGTCCCGCAGCAGCTGCACGCGGAACTTGATCAGGAACGCCTGCGGGCCGAGGGCCTCCCAGTAGTTCAGGCCGTGGTAGCTCGGGTCCGCGGTGGTCAGGCCCGGGAACTTCGCCGCCTGGGAGCCCCAGTCGAAGTTGCCGGAGTCCACCACGACGCCGCCGATGCTGGTGCCGTGCCCGCCGAGGAACTTGGTGGCCGAGTGCACCACGATGTCCGCGCCGTGCTCGAACGGCCGGATCAGGTAGGGCGTCGGGACGGTGTTGTCCACCACGAGCGGCACGCCGCTCTCGTGCGCCAGGTCCGCGATCGGGCGGATGTCCAGGACGTTGCTGCGCGGGTTGCCGATGGTCTCGGCGTAGAACAGCTTGGTGTTCGGCCGGACCGCGCCACGCCACTCGTCGAGGTCGTCCGGGTCGTCGACGAACGTGACCTCGATGCCCAGCTTCGGCAGCGTGTAGTGGAACAGGTTGTACGTGCCGCCGTAGAGCGACGCGCTGGAGACGAAGTGGTCCCCGGACTCGGCGAGGTTCAGGATCGTCAGCGTCTGCGCGGCCTGCCCGGAGGCGACGGCCACCGCCCCGATCCCGCCCTCGAGCGCGGCTACCCGCTGCTCCAGGACGTCCTGGGTCGGGTTCATGATCCGGGTGTAGATGTTGCCGAGCTCCGCGAGCCCGAAGAGGTTCGCGGCGTGCTCGGTGTCCCGGAAGGTGTACGAGGTGGTCTGGTAGATCGGGGTCGCGCGGGCGCCGGTCGTCGGGTCGGACGTGGCGCCGGCGTGGACCTGCTTGGTCTCGAAGGACCAGGCAGCCGTGGGATCGGACGCGGTGGGGTCGGTCTCGGTCATGCTGCACTCCAGTGCGGGAGGGGGCCCGGTTCCGGGCCCGCCGGGATGGATTCGCGAGGCGCGTTCGGCGACGGTGCCGCGCGATTCGGGCGCGAGTTCAGCGGCCGCAGCGACAGGACGCGCTCGTGACGCGCATGAGGTCGACGTGTCGACGGGTCACGAGACAGATCACGGGTGCGACCGTAACGTTGCCGTCACACGGCGCACAACACCGGCACCCCCACCCGGTGATCCCCCCTTCGGGGACTGGCTAGCGTGTCGACGTGCTCGTGCTGCTGCCGCCCTCGGAGACCAAGCGGACGGGCGGCGACGGACCGCCGCTCGACCTCGCGACGCTGTCGCATCCCGAGCTCGGCGCCGTCCGCAAGGACCTGGTCGACGAGGTGGTGGCCCTCGCCGCGGACATCGGGGCCAGCCGCGCCGCCCTGGGCGTCTCCGCCCGGCAGGACGAGGAGATCGCCCGCAACGCCGCGCTGCTGACCTCGCCGACGATGCCGGCGATCACCCGCTACACCGGTGTCCTCTACGACGCGCTGGCCGTGCGGTCGTTGCGGGGCGCGTCCGCGGGCCGGGCCCGGGAACGGCTCGCCGTGGGCTCCGCGCTGTTCGGCCTGCTCCGCGCGGACGACCCGGTGCCCGCGTACCGGCTCTCCGCCGGCTCGGCGCTGCCCGGGAGCCCGACGCTCGCCGCCCGTTGGAAGCCCGTGCTCGAACCGGTGCTCGCGGCGATCGCGGCCGGGCAGCTCGTCGTCGACCTGCGCTCCGGGTCGTACGCGGCCCTCGCCCGGGTCCCGGGCGCGGTCACCGTGAACGTCCTCGCCGAGCGCCCGGACGGCTCGCGCAGCGTCGTCAGCCACCACAACAAGTCCCACAAGGGCGGCCTCGCGCGGCGGGGGCCGAGGGGCGCCGGCCCCCCCCCGCGCCGGAACGCAAGACCCAAGGCAGGAAAAACAAAACAAATGCACTAAGGGCAAAGCGGGTTGTCCGGT
>JAOZVV010000125.1:0-21872 GCA_025869365.1 Pseudonocardia sp. | reverse complement strand
CCCGGCCGGCCCCCGCCGGGCCGCCAGCCCCCCCACCCCCCCCCCCAGGCCCGCCCCCGCGCGGCGGCGCCCGCGCTCCCGCGCCGAGCCGTCGGACGCCTCCGCGGTGGCCCGCCTCGCCCGCCGCGCGGGCCATCTCGTCGAACGCACGGGCGAGACCCACCTGGACCTCGTCCTCCCCGCCTGAGTCCGGCCGACCACGTAATTCGGTGGACCCCGGGCGGCCCGGCCGCGATCCTCGACCGGACACGACGAGGGACGAGCGAGGAGGTGCCCGATGACGACCGCCGCCCGGACGGCGGCGCGCCCCGGCGCGCCCTCCTGCCGCTACGCCCCGCGCTGAGGTCCGCCCGCGTGGGGTGACCACCCCACGTCTGGAGACACCCCTCGTGCGCGAGCGCATGCCCCGACACCGCCGCCGTTTCGACGACGACGAACCCGTCCGCCCGAACACCCGCGCGGACCGCACCGCCTTCGACCCGCACCTCCGCCTCACCGAGACCCCGCCCACCGACCTCGACGGCCGCGCCGGGACGGACATCGACACCCCGCCCGAGGGAGACCGCTGGTCCACCTGGGCCGCCGCCGAACACGGACCGGTCCCGCGCCCGTCCTGGGTGGTCACGGCGCACGCCGCCGTGGACACCGAGCTCGGCGTCCTCAAGACCGGCAAGGAGGCGGACGTCCACCTCCTCGGCCGCGGCGTCCCGGGCACCGACGAGCACGTCCTGCTCGCCGCCAAGCGCTACCGCAGCGCCGAGCACCGGATGTTCCACCGCGACGCCGGCTACACCGAGGGCCGCCGCGTGCGGCGCTCCCGCGAGACCCGGGCGATGGCCTCGCGCACGGCGTTCGGCCGGCAGCTGCTGGCCGGGCAGTGGGCGCGCGCCGAGTTCGACGCCCTCGGCACGCTGTGGGCCGCGGGCGCACCGGTCCCCTATCCCGTGCAGCTGCACGGGACGGAGCTGCTGCTCGAGTTCGTCGGGACGGACGACGGCGAGGCGGCCCCCAGGCTGGCCCAGCTCCGTCCGGGCCGGGACGAGCTGCGGGACCTGTGGGACCAGCTCCGCGAGGCGCTCCTCGCCCTGGCCCGCCGCGGCTGGGCGCACGGGGACCTCTCGGCCTACAACCTGCTCGTCGACGACGGCAGGCTGGTGCTGATCGACCTGCCCCAGGTCGTCGACGTCGTCGGGAACCCCCGGGGCCCGGAGTTCCTGGCCCGCGACGTGTGCCGCATCACCGAGTGGTTCTCCGCACGTGGTCTGCCCGGTCCCGGGGCCGCCGAGGTCCTGCTCGCCGACCTCCGCGCGGAGGCCGGGATCGGCGCCTGACCGGCGATCGGAGGCACGCCGGCCCCGCTTCGTCACCCGATGTCCGCGGGCCGGGGCGGCGTGTCCACCGCCCCGCCCGGACGCTGCCTGCGGGTGGGTGAGTGGGCGTCACTCTCCGGTGTCGGGCCCGGCTCCGGTAGTGTGATCACGAGCGTCCGGCCCTCGTGGTCGCCGGACCCACCGACCGTAGTACCCGTTACGGGCGCGAAACCAGCGCCCGGGCCCGTCCCGAGACTCCCGCGCCGTTCCGGCGCGTGGCCGCTCCGGAAGACGTGCCACGTCCCGGAGGTCTCCTTGACTGTCCCGTCCCGTCCTGTCCGCCGTCCCCGCCGTGGGGGTGCCGCCTCGTCCGGCCGCCCCCGCAGCGGCGGCGCTGCCCGCGGTGGTGCGCCGCGGGGCAACTCCGCGATCGACTCCATGCCGGTCGAGGTCCTCTGGACCGCCCCCGAGTCCGGCATCCCCAGCTTCGCCGAGCTCGGCCTGCCCGAGCCGATGCTGCGTGCCCTGGCCGCGGAGGGCTTCACCGAGCCCCGCGCGATCCAGGCCGCCACCCTGCCCGAGACGATCCGGGGGCGCGACCTGCTCGGCCGCGGGCAGACCGGCTCCGGCAAGACCCTCGCCTTCGGGCTCGCGATCCTCGCCCGCCTCGCCGGCGGCCGCGCCGAGCCCCGCCGCCCGCGCGGCCTCGTCCTCGTCCCCACCCGCGAGCTCTCGCAGCAGGTGATGGACGCGCTGAACCCGTTCGCGAAGGCGCTCGGCCTCACCGTCGCGTCCGTCGTCGGCGGCATGTCGATGAACCGGCAGATCTCGGACCTGCGCCGCGGCGTCGACCTGCTCGTCGCCACGCCCGGCCGGCTCACGGACCACATCGGCCAGGGCACCGCGGACCTGTCCACCGTCGAGGTCACCGCCATCGACGAGGCGGACCGGATGTCGGACATGGGCTTCCTGCCCCAGGTCCGCCGGATCCTGGACCAGACCCCGACCGACGGCCAGCGGCTGCTGTTCTCCGCGACGCTGGACAACGAGGTCGCCACGCTGGTCGAGCGCTACCTGCACGACCCGCTGACCCGCGCGGTCGCCTCGGCCGCGGCGCCGGTGGAGACGATGGAGCACCACGTGCTGCTCGTCGACCGGGACTCCAAGAACCCGGTCGTGCACTCCCTCGCCGCACGGGACGGCCGCACGATCATGTTCGTGCGCACCAAGCACGGTGCGGACCGCCTCGTCCGGCAGATGCGCCGGGACGGCATCTCGGCCAGTGCGCTGCACGGCGGCAAGGCCCAGAACGCCCGCAACCGCGCGATCGACGCGTTCAAGGACGGCAGTGTGCCGGTTCTCGTCGCGACGGACGTCGCGGCGCGCGGCATCCACGTCGACGACGTCGGCCTGGTCGTGCACGTGGACCCGCCGGCGGACTCGAAGGACTACCTGCACCGCGCGGGCCGCACGGCCCGCGGTGGCGAGGACGGCATCGTCGTCACCATGGTGACCTCGGCCGAGCGCCGCGAGGTGGACGCGATGATGCGCCAGGCGGGCGTCCGGCCCACGATCAACGACGGGGTGGTCGGCTCGCCGGTCCTCGCCGACGTGTTCGGCGCCCGGACCCCGAGCGGGATCCCGGTCCCCGAGGCCCCCAAGCCGGCACAGCAGCCACGTTCCGGTGGCGGGCGTCGCAGCAGCGGCGGCCGTGGCCGCAGCGCCGGCGCCGGCCAGGGCGGCCAGAGCTACAGCAGCAGCCAGGGCCGCGGCTCCGCCGGTGCCGGCGGCAGCCGTGGTGGCCGCCGACGGGCCGCCTGACCAGGCACCGACGACGCTCGGGCACCGACGACGATCAGACACTGACGCTCGGGCACTGACGCTCGGGCACTGACGACGCGAGGGCGTCCGCCGAGGTCCTACCGGGCCCGGCGGGCGCCCTTTCTCGCTGCCCGGCGCAGCTGCAGGATCCGCGCGCTGCCCGGGATGGCCACCAGCAGGATCCCGGCCACCGCGGCGAACAGCATCGCCACGCCCGTCGGCAACGTCCCGAGCGCGCCGAGGAAGGCGATCTCGACGGGGTTCAGGTTCTGCAGGATGAAGATGAGCAGGAAGATCAGGACCAGGGTCGAGAGGATCAGCCCGACCCAGACGCCGCTGATGCGCGTCCGGTTCACCTGCCGGGCGTGACGCGCGGGCGGCGCGGTGGGCGCGGTCGGGCCCGTTCCCTCCGGGATCGCGACGGTCCCGCCGCCGGGCTCCGCCGCCCCCGGGTGCGCGGAGCCGGTCGGGCCGGGCTCGTCGACGGTGGGACCCGGACCCGGAGCCGTGGACGAGGGCGTCGGGGGCGGGGCCGCTCCGGTGTCGTTCGCGCTGACCCGGTCGTCACTCATCGCTCTCGCGCCCCTCTCCGTACGCGGCCCCGCGCCGCGGACGTCGGGCGGAGTATGGCGCACCGCGTGCCGCGTCACCCGTCGCGACGCCCGCCCGTAACCCGTTCAGGGTGTCGGCGACCACCGGGACCGGCCGCAGGTCGTCCGCGGGTCGCCCGCGGTCAGGACGTCGGACGGGCCGGGCGCCGCATCGGCAGGTGCGCCACGCCCTCCCAGTCGTAGGCCGGGCCGGTCGGTTCGAACCCGAGCTGCCGGTAGAAGTCCGCGAGGTGCTCCTGGGCGTCCAGCACGCACTCCCCGTCCCCGACCTCGGCCAGCGCCGCCTGCATCAGCTGCCGGCCCAGGCCGCGCCCGCGGGCGTCGCGTGCGGTGCACAGCCGCCCGATCCGGTAGCCGCCGTCGGGCTCCTTGAGCAGCCGCACGCACCCGAGCACCGGCTCGGGCTCCCCCGGCCCGGCGAGCCAGTAGTGCCGGGCCCGGTCCTCGAGGTCCCGGCCGTCGAGCTCGCCGTAGGGGCAGGCCTGCTCGACCACGAACACGTCGACCCGAAGGCGCAGCAGCTCGTAGAGCGTCCGCGCGTCGAGGTCCAGGGCCCAGGAGCGACGCACCGTCGCCGCAGTCGTCTCGCCGCTCATCCTGCAGGACTACCAGAACCTCGGGCCGGGCGCGTGATCCGGGCCGCCGATCGGGCCGGCCGCCCCGCCCGCGGTTAGCCTCGACGGCGTGCCTCACCACGATCTGGTCGTCATCGGCTCCGGTTCCGGCAACTCCATCGTCGACGAGCGGTTCGCGGACCTCGACGTCGCCATCATCGAGCACGGAGTGTTCGGCGGGACCTGCCTCAACGTCGGCTGCATCCCCACCAAGATGTACGTCTACGCCTCCGACGTGGCCGAGACCGTCCGGCGGGCGAGCCGCTACGGCATCGATGCCAGCATCGACAAGGTGCGCTGGGGCGACATCCGGGACCGGATCTTCGACCGGATCGACCCCATCTCCGCGGGCGGCAAGGAGTACCGCGTCGAGCGCAGCCCCAACGTCACCGTCTACTTCGGGCACGCCCGGTTCACCGACCAGCGAGCCCTGCGGGTCGAGCGCACGGACGGCTCCGGCGTCGACGAGATCACGGCCGACCGGATCGTCGTCGCCACCGGGGGGCGCCCGTTCATCCCCGAGGACATCCGGGCGAGCGGGGTGGCCTACGAGACGTCGGACACGATCATGCGGCTCCCGGAGCTGCCCCGGCGCCTCGCGATCGTCGGCGGCGGGTACATCGCGGCCGAGTTCGCGCACGTCTTCGCCTCCCTCGGCAGCGAGGTCACGCTGATCAAGCGCGGTGACCTGCTCGTACGCGCCCAGGACGAGACGATCTCGGCCCGGTTCACGAAGGTCCTCGGCGACCGGATGGACGTCCGGTTCAAGAGGCAGGTCACCCACGTCGCGGGCGGGCCCGGAGACCTGCGCATCACGCTCGACGACGGCTCCACCGTCGAGGCGGACACCCTGCTCGTCGCGGCCGGGCGCGTCCCCAACGGGGACCTGATGGACCTGGACAAGGCCGGCATCGCCACCCACGACGACGGCCGGATCGTCGTCGACGCCCAGCAGCGCACGACGGTCGACGGCGTGTGGGCCCTCGGGGACGTCAGCTCGCCGTTCCAGCTCAAGCACGTCGCGAACCGCGAGGCCAAGGTCGTCGCGCACAACCTCGCGCACCCCGAGGACCCGATCGAGACCGACCACCGGTTCGTCCCCTCCGCGGTGTTCACGGACCCCCAGATCGCGACGGTGGGGCGCACCGAGCAGGAGTGCCGCGCGGACGGCCTGGACTACACCACGAAGATCAAGAACTACGGCGACGTGGCCTTCGGCTGGGCGATGGAGGACACCACCGGGATCTGCAAGATCATCGCCGAGCGGGGCACGGGGAGGCTCCTCGGCGCGCACCTGATGGGCCCGCAGGCCTCCAGCCTGATCCAGCCGCTGATCCAGGCGATGGCGTTCGGGCTGACCGCGCGGGAGATGGCGACGGGCCAGTACTGGATCCACCCGGCGCTGCCGGAGGTCGTCGAGAACGCGCTCCTGGGGCTCGACATCTGAGCGGGATCGCGGCATGTGACTGCGCTCGTCCAAGGTCACCCTTACCCTGGGAGGGGCGGTCCGGGCAGGCTCGGACGCCGACGTGCAGGTGGCGGCTTCCCCGGAACGCGGCCCACCTGTCCGATCCATGCCGTCCCGATCCATGCTGTCCGACTGCGAGGTGCGACGATCGATGACCCTGACCGCTGACGACACCCCGAACGCCGCCGGCGCACGCCCGGTCCTGGACGGCAGCCGTCGCCTGCCCGCCCAGATCGGCGTCTACGTCTTCGTGTTCACGCCGCTCGCGGCGCTGCTGGCCGCGATCCCGCTGGCGGCGATCTTCGGCTTCCTGAGCTGGGTGGACGTGGCGATCGCCGCGGTCCTCTACGTGGTCAGCGGGCTGGGCATCACGGTCGGGTTCCACCGCTACTTCACCCACGGCTCGTTCAAGGCGAACCGGCCGCTGCGGATCGGGCTGGCGGTCGCCGGAATGCTCGCCATGCAGGGCCCGGTGATCACCTGGGTCGCGGACCACCGCCGTCACCACGCCTTCTCGGACAAGGAGGGGGACCCGCACTCCCCCTGGCTCCACGGCACCGGGTTCACGGCGCTGGCCAAGGGCTTCTGGCACTCGCACATGGGCTGGCTCTTCGACCGGGACCTCACCAACGCCGAGCGCTTCGCCCCGGACCTGCTCGCGGACACCGCGCTCGCCCGCGTCAACCGGCTCTTCGTCCTCTGGAGCGTGCTGACGCTCGTGACCCCCGCGCTCGTCGGCGGCCTGGTGACCTGGTCCTGGTGGGGCGCGCTCACCGCGTTCTTCTGGGCCGGCCTGGTGCGCGTCTCGCTGCTGCACCACGTCACCTGGTCCATCAACTCGATCTGCCACATGTGGGGCGAGCGCCCCTTCGCGGCCCGGGACCGCTCGGCGAACGTCTGGTGGCTCGCGGTGCTGTCCTTCGGCGAGTCCTGGCACAACCTGCACCACGCGGACCCCACCTGCGCCCGGCACGGCGTGCGGAAGGGTCAGGTGGACCTCTCCGCCGCGGTGATCAAGGGCTTCGAGAAGCTGGGCTGGGCCACCGCGGTCCGGTGGCCGACCACCAAGCGGCTGGAGAAGCTGGCCGCCACGAAGTGATCACCGACCCGGGACGGCCGTCCGCGGCCGGCTGCGGGTCGGACACGGTGATCAGCTGGCGGCGGACTCCCCCAACGCGGTCGGCGGGCCGGAGGGTTCCTGGCGCGCCGCCGGGTCGTAGGGCGCGGCCGGCGGGATCTCGCCCCGCACGTCCCCCAGCAGCGCCGTGACCGCGGACATGATCGCGCCCGTGGCGCCGTCGAGGTTGGTGCGCGTGCGCGGCTTGCCGATGTACTCCGAGAGGTCCACCGGCGGCCCGGTGACGACCGTGACGCGCTTGCGCGGCCACACCCTGGGCTTGCCGTCCGGCGGCAGGAGGTCCTGGGTCCCCCAGTTCGCGATCGGGATGACCGGCACGCCCGTCATGACCGCGATCCGGCCGATCCCGTTCTTCGCCTTCATCGGCCAGCCGTCCGGGTCCCGGGTGTAGGTGGCCTCCGGGTAGAACACCACGACCTCGCCGCGCTCGAGCGCCTTGACGGCCTCCCGGTAGGCGTCACCCGCCTTCGCGGACTCCCGGTAGACGGGGATGTGCCCGCCCCGGCCGAGAACCCACTTGACGACGGGCACCGTCCACAGCTCGGACTTGGCCAGGAAGCGCGGCATCCGACCGTTCGCGATCGTGAAGGCGACGTCGTAGATCGGGTCCGCCATCGACACGTGGTTCGCGGCCAGCAGGACGCCCCCGGTACGGGGGATGCGCTCGCCCCCGGCCCACGAGATCTTCGTGAACGCCATCACGAAGGGCCAGATCAGCTCGATCGCGAGGCCGTACCAGAAACCGGAGCTGGAGCGTCGTCGACGCAGGGTCAGCAGGAGCTTCTCCCGCGCCGTGAGCAGCGGCGGAGTGGTCATCGCCAGGTCTCCAGATCTCGGTCTCGGTCTCGGGTGCAGCAGCGGACGCCACGGTGTCCGTCCAAATCCTCGCTCACCGCCGAAAGGCGGATCCGGCCGGGTCACGGGATGATCGGGGCGATGTGTGACATGTCTCCCATGTCGCGATCCGCGGGGCCACCCGAAACGGACGAACCACCGAGAACATCGGCTGAGCAACGCGAGGGAACACGTGACCAGTAACGACCCCGGGAAGGCGCTACCCCGGCTGGATCCGGTCGGTCGCGAGGTCCCGGACCCCGCCGGGCTGGTCCTGCTGGCCCATGGCGGCCGCTCCGGCGGCCACGAGTCCGGGGAACGCCGCCGGCTCACCTACTGGCGGATGCTGCCCTTCGCCAGGAACCTCCACCGGGCCGCCCCGGAGCTCGGCGTGTCGATGCTCCGGTACCGCCACCGCGGCTGGAACGGGCCGGACCGGGACGCCCAGCGGGACGCGGAGTCCATGCTCACCGAGCTGCGCCGGCGCCACCCGGGGGTGCCGATCGTGCTGGTCGGGCACTCCATGGGCGGCCGCGCGGTGCTCCGCGCGGCGGGCGCGGACGGCGTCGTCGCCGTCTGTGCCCTGGCCCCCTGGCTCGACGGCACGGACCCCGTCGCGCAGCTCGCCGGGCGCAGCGTCCTCATCGCCCACGGGGACCGCGAGCGCATGACGGACCCGGCCCGGTCCCTCGCCTACGCGATCCGCGCCAAGACGGTGACGGACCGCGTCGCCCGGTTCGAGGTGCTCGGCGACGGTCATTCGATGCTCCGCCGCGCCGGGGACTGGACCTCCCTGGTCCGCCGCTTCGTCCTCGGTGAACTCGAGATCGAACCCCCGGACCCGGACATCACGAACGCCATGCGACTACCGGCGCCCGCCGGACTCACGACCGTCCTCACCGGAGCCGCCCGATGACCAGCAGCACCAGGGAGACGCCCCCGACCCGGGAGACCGCGGCCGTCGTCGGCAGCGGGGTGGCCGGGCTGACCGCCGCCCACCTGCTCCAGCGCCGCTACGACGTCACCCTCTTCGAGGCCGACGGCCGCCTCGGCGGGCACGCCCACACCCACGAGCTGACGACGTCGGACGGCGGGACCACCCATGTGGACACCGGGTTCATCGTCCACAACGACCGGACCTACCCGAACCTGCAGCGGCTGTTCCGCGAGCTGGGCGTCGCGACCCAGGACTCGGACATGTCCATGAGCGTGCGGTGCGAGGGCTGCGGCCTGGAGTACGCCGGGGCCCGGCAGCTCGGCGGCCTGTTCCCCCAGGTCTCGAACGTCCTGCGGCCGGCCTACCTGCGGATGCTCGCCGAGGTCGTGCGCTTCCACCGGCACGCCCGCCGGTTCATGGCTCTCGCCGACGACGACCCCGACACCCACACCGTGACGCTCGGTGCGTTCCTCGCGATCGGCGGGTACTCCCGCTACTTCGTGGACCACTTCATGATCCCCGTCGTCTCGTGCGTGTGGAGCGCGGGTGCGGATCTCTCGCTGAGCTACCCCGCGCACTACCTGTTCCGGTTCCTTCACCACCACGGGCTCCTGTCCGTAGGGGACTCCCCGCAGTGGCGGACGGTCGTCGGCGGGTCCGCGCGCTACGTCGAGCAGATCGCGAAGCAGATCCCCACGATCCACTCGGGTGTCCCGGTCCGCGCGGTCACGCGTTCGGGCACCGACGTCGAGGTCCGCACGGACGACGACACGGCCCACCGGTTCGACCGGGTCGTCGTCGCCACGCACCCGGACCAGGCGCTGCGCCTGCTCGCGGACCCGACGGACGACGAGGCGAGCACGCTCGGCTCGTTCGCCTACTCCCGCAACGAGACCTGGCTGCACCACGACACCTCCGTGCTGCCCCGCACCGCCGGCGCCCGGGCCTCCTGGAACTACCTCAAGGCCGGCTGCGCGAGCACGGGCGCCCCGGTGCTCGTCAGCTACGACATGAACCGCCTGCAGCGGCTGGTGGACCCGGACGACTACGTGGTCACCCTGGGCGGCGCCGGTCGCGTCGACGAGGACCGGGTGATCGCGAGGATGACCTACGAGCACCCGATCTACACGCCGACGTCGGTCGCGGCCCAGAGCGCGCTGCCGGGCCTCAACGACGGCCGCACCGCGTTCGCGGGCGCCTACCACGGCTGGGGCTTCCACGAGGACGGGTGCCTCTCCGGCGTCCGGGCCGCCGAGTCCCTCGGGGTGAGCTGGTGAGCGGGCCCGCCGGACACCCCCGCGCCGGGACGGCGCCCGGCACGACCTCGGTGCGCACACCCTCCCTCTACGACGCCCGGGTCCGGCACACGCGGCGCCGGGCGCAGGACCACGGCTTCGCCCACGACGTCTACTTCTGGCTCGTCGACCTCGACGACCTCCCGCGGTTCCCCCGCCTGCTGCGGCCGCTGGCGCGGTTCGAGGCGCGGGACCACCTCGGGGACCCGGACTCCACGATCCGGCAGAACCTCGACGCGTACCTCGCCACCCAGGGCGTCGACCTGGCGGGCGGGCGGGTGCTGATGCTGGCCAACGCCCGCACCCTGGGCCACGTCGTCAACCCGATCTCCGTCTTCTGGTGTCATCGGGCGGACGCGACCCTGGAGTGCGTCGTGGCGGAGGTCCACAACACCTACGGCGAGCGGCACTGCTACCTGCTGCGCCCGGACGACGCCGGCCGCGCCGTCGTCGACAAGGACTTCTACGTCTCACCGTTCCTCTCCGTCGACGGGCAGTACGCCATGTCCGTGCCGGAACCCGGCGAGCGGCTCGCGCTCGCGGTCACGCTCCGCCAGGAGGGCACCGCGGCGCTCACCGCCACGGTCGCCGGTACCCGCACCACCGCCACCACCCGCGGGTTGCTCCGGACGATCCTCCGGCACCCGTTCGTCACCCACCGGACGTCGGCCCTGATCCGCCGCCACGGCATCACGCTGTGGCTGCGCGGGCTGCCGGTCGTCCCCCGCCCGAAACACCGTCCGCAGGAGGGGGTCCAGTGACCGTCCAGCCCACCCAACCCGCAGGTCCCGAGTCCGCTGCCACCCGGTTCACCGCCCCCGTGCGGCGCGGGGACCGCTCGGTCCCGCGCCCGAACGAAGGGGTCTGGCCCGGCCTGGCGACGCCGCCGGAGGCGAGGGTCAAGGGACGCATCGCCGAGGGCCTGTTCCGGCGCGCGGTCCGGACGCTGCCGGTGCGGGTCGTCTTCCCCGGCGGGGAGCGGATCGGCGCCGGTGGACCCGACGCCCCGGTCATGCGGATCGTCCGGCCGGAGGCGTTCTTCCGCCGCCTCGGCGCGAACTCCAAGATCGGTTTCGGCGAGTCCTACATGGTCGGGGACTGGACCACGACCTCGCTGCCCGAACTGCTGACACCGTTCGCGGCCCGGCTCTCGACGCTGATCCCGCCGGCGCTGCAGCGCCTCGCCCGCCGCCACGTCGAGGCGCGGCAGCCGACGGAGGAGGTCAACACGGTCGAGGGCTCCCGGGAGAACATCCACCGGCACTACGACCTGTCCAACGACCTCTTCTCGATCTTCCTCGACGAGACCATGTCCTACTCCGCCGGCTGGTTCGCCGACGGCTCGGACGACCTCGTCGAGGCCCAGCACCGCAAGATCGACGGGATCCTGGACATGGCGGGGGTGCGGGCCGACCAGCACATCCTGGAGATCGGTACCGGCTGGGGAGGCCTGGCGATCCGCGCCGCACAGCGCGGCGCCCGGGTCACCACGCTGACCATCTCCGCCGAGCAGGCCAGGCTCGCCGAGGAACGTATCGAGGCCGCGGGCATGAGCGACCGGGTCCAGGTGCTGCTCCGGGACTACCGGGAGGCGCAGGGCAGCTACGACGCCGTCGTCTCCGTCGAGATGATCGAGGCCGTCGGCGAGGGCTACTGGCCCACGTACTTCGCGGCGCTGGACCGGCTGCTCAAGCCGGGCGGGCGGGTGGGCCTGCAGTCGATCACCATGCCGCACGACCGGATGGTGGTGTCCAAGGAGGACTACACCTGGATCCACAAGTACGTCTTCCCCGGTGGGCTGATCCCGTCGGTCGAGTCGATCGAGACGAACCTGGCCGCGCACTCCGGGCTGCGGATCGTCGAGCGCCGCACGCTCGGCCAGGACTACGCCCGCACCCTGCACCACTGGCGCGAGCGTTTCCTGACCCGCTGGCAGGACGTCGCGGGCCTCGGCTTCGACGAGACCTTCCGCCGGATGTGGGAGTTCTACCTCGGCTACTGCGAGGCGGGCTTCCGGGTGGGGTACCTGGACGTCTTCCAGTTCTCCCTCGCCCGACCGCGCTGACGCACCCTCGCCGCCCTCACCGCCCCATCGACCCATCGACCGGGAGAACGAACCGTGCCCACACCCGTCGCGCCCCAGCTGGCGGACCTCCTCCACCGCGTCCTCGGCGCCCCGCTGCCCATCCGGCTGCGCGCCTGGGACGGCAGCGAGGCCGGCCCGTCCGAACCCGGAGCGCCCGTCGCGGTCGTGCGGCACCGCCGCGCGCTCCGCCGGCTGCTGTGGAGCCCGGGCGAGCTCGGTCTCGCGCGGGCGTTCGTCGCCGGCGAGCTGGACGTCGAGGGGGACATCGCGGACGGCCTGTCCCGGTTCTGGAAGCTCGGCCGCACCGGCCCGGTGACGCCGACGAGGGCGGACAGGGCGGCCGCCCTGCGGATCGCCGCCCGGCTCGGCGCGATCGGACCGAAGCCCAAGCCCCCGGCCTCGGAGGCCCGGCTCTCGGGCGGGCTGCACACCCGCCGCCGGGACCGGGCCGCGATCGCCCACCACTACGACCTCTCCAACGAGTTCTACGAGTTCCTCCTGGACCCGCAGATGGCCTACTCCTGCGGCTACTGGACGGCCGCGGAGAGCCCGGCGTACGGCCTGGCCGACGCCCAGCGGGACAAGCTGGACCTGATCTGCCGCAAGCTCGGGCTCGAGCCCGGGATGCGCCTGCTGGACGTCGGCTGCGGCTGGGCCTCCCTGCTGATCCACGCGGCCCGGTACTACGGCGTCACCGCCGTCGGGGTCACGCTCTCGGCCGAGCAGCGGGCGTTCGGGCAGGCGCGGGTGCGCGAGCTCGGCCTCGCGGACCGGATCGAGATCCGCCTGCAGGACTACCGGGAGGTGAGCGACCAGCCCTTCGACGCGATCTCCAGCATCGAGATGGGCGAGCACGTCGGCCAGGACAACTACCCCGTCTACGCCGCGCAGCTGCACCGCCTCCTGCTCCCCCACGGCCGCCTGCTGCTGCAGCAGATGTCCCGCGGCGCGGCGGGGAACAACACCGCGCCCGGCGGCGGCGCGTTCATGGAGTCCTATGTGGCGCCGGACATGCACATGCGCCCGCTCGGCGAGACGCTGAACGTCCTGGAGGCCGCCGGGCACGAGGTCGTCGACGTCCACTCGTTGCGCGAGCACTACGTCTGGACCGTCCGGCCGTGGCTGGACACGCTGCAGGACAACAAGGCCGAGGCGATCACGCTGATCGGCGAGGAGCAGTACCGGGTCTGGCTGCTCTACCTGGCGGGCGCGGCGCTGGCCTTCGAGGAGAACCGGATGGGCGTGCACCAGATCCTCATGGTCCGCCCGGACGCGGACGGCCGCAGCGGGCTGCCGCGCAGCCGCGCGGCCACCCTCGGTGCGGACCCCGCCCTCGATCGGCTCGCGAAGGACGTGACCCCCGCCGAGGCGGGTGACTCGCCTCGCGGTTCCGCCCCGGCTCGGACACGATGAACCGGTGAACTTCCCCTGGGACGCCTGGCTGACCAACCTGTGGGTCACCGCGGTCGTCGTCCTCGTCGTCATGCTGGGTGCGCTGGGCGTCTCGGTGCTGCGCGGGCGCCAGGACGGGATCGACGTCGTGTGGGGCAGCGGGTTCGGGATCATCGCGATCACCACGCTGATCCTCTCCGCGGGCGAGGGCGATGCCTGGCGGCGCTGGCTGATCACCGCGCTGACGGTCGTCTGGGGTGCCCGGTTGGCGTGGCACATCGGCCGCCGCAACGCCGGCAAGCCCGAGGACAAGCGCTACGTCGAGATCATGGCGCAGACGCCGGGCAACCCGTACCTGCACGCGTTCCGCAAGATCTACCTGCCGCAGGCCGCCGTCATGTGGTTCGTGTCGCTGCCCGTCCAGCTGGGCCAGTACGGGTTCGCCACGAGCACCCTCGGCGTGGTGACGGCGGTCGCCGGCGCGGTCGTCTGGCTGGTGGGGTTCCTGTTCGAGGCGATCGGCGACGCGCAGCTCGCCCGCTTCACCGCGGACCCGGAGAACAAGGGCAAGGTCATGGACACGGGCCTGTGGCGCTACACGCGCCACCCCAACTACTTCGGCGACGCCGTCGTCTGGTGGGGGCTCGCCATCCTCGCCCTGCACCATGCGGCCGGCCTGATCGGCCTGCTCAGCGCCGCCGCGATGACGGCCAACCTGGCGAAGGGCACCGGCGCGAAGCTGCTGGAGAGCTCGATCGGGAACCGGCGGCCCGGCTACGTGGACTACGTGAAGCGCACCAGTGGCTTCATCCCCCTGCCGCCCCGCAGGGGTGCGGACGCCTGAACCGGATCGCGCCCGGGCGCGAACGCGATCACGAGACATCCGTGCCACGGAGAGGGACCGAACGATGAACACCGGTGACCAGGTCAGCGACTTCGAGCTGAAGGACGAGACGGGTACTCCCCGCAGGCTGACCGCCTTGCTGGCGGACGGGCCGGTCGTGCTGTTCTTCTATCCGATGGCCTCCTCCGGCGGCTGCACCCGGGAGGCCTGCCACTTCCGGGACCTCGCCGCGGACTTCGCCGCCGTCGGGGCACAGCCGGTGGGCATCAGCGGGGACGGCGTGACGAAGCAGAGCATCTTCGCCACGAACCACTCGCTCGGCTACCCGCTGCTGTCCGACGAGGGGCACGCGGTCGCCAAGGAGTTCGGCGCCTGGCGCTGGTGGCTCCCGGGCGGGCTGCACACCCGCCGTCAGACGTTCGTGATCGGGCAGGACAGGCGGATCGTCGCCGTGTTCGCCAGCGAGTCCCGCTTCGACGCCCACGCGGACGAGGCGCTGGCCGCGGTGAAGAAGCTCCGGGCGGCCGCATGACCCCGCGCGCCACGATCGCCGACGGCCGGGTCACGGCCTCGGCGGTCGTCGTCGCGTCGCCGGAGAAGGTGTTCGCGCTGCTCGCGAACCCGCACCGGCACCACGAGTTCGACGGCTCGGGGACCGTGCAGGCGGCGATCTCCGGCCCCGAGCGGCTGAGCCCCGGGGACTCCTTCGGTGTGCGGATGAGGATCGGGGTGCCGTACCGGATCACGAACCACGTGGTGGAGTTCGAGGAGAACCGGCGGATCGCGTGGTGCCACTTCGCGAAGGCGGTCTGGCGCTACGAGCTCGAGCCGGTGGCCCTGCCCTCCGACGGCGAGGGCACTCGGATCACCGAGACGTTCGACTACGGCGTCTCGCGCTTCCCGAGGGGCATGGAGCGGCTCGGGTTCCCGAAGGGGAACGCGAGGTCCATCCGGGACACGCTGCTGCGGCTGCAGGGGATCTTCGGCGCACCTACCGGCTGACGGGCACCCCGTCGATGCAGCGGTTGCTACATCCGCAGCCCCGGCAGCCCGTCGAGGCTCTCACCGTTGCGGGTGCGGTGGTACTCGACCATCTGCTCCGGGGACTTCGTCGCCAGCGCCCGGTCCAGCACGTCCCGCTCCTCCACCAGGTCCATCCGCGGCACCGCGAACCCGCACGAGTCCGACACCCGGTCGACGTCGACCGTGATCACGCTCCGGGCGCTGTGGGTGCGGGAGGTGCCGGCCTCGCCGAACGCCGCCACGGCCTCGTCGAACCCCGGCTCGCCGACGCCCACCACGGAGCCGCGGCCGTGCAGGCGCACGACGGTCGGCTTCCCGTCGAAGGCGCAGAACATCACGCAGATCCGCCCGTTCTCCCGCACGTGGGCGACGGTCTCGATGCCGCTTCCCGTGAGGTCGAGATAGGCGATCGTGTGCGCGTCGACGACCCGGAACGTGCCGCGGGTGCCCTTCGGCGACAGGTTCACCAGGCCGTCGCCGGAGAGTGGCGCCGTGCCGACGAAGAACACCGGCTGCTGCTCGAGCCATCCGCGCAGGCGCGGTGAGATGTCGTCGTACACGTTTCCCATCCCCCGAGGATAAGGGTGGCTACCAGCCCTTTCGGCCGATCGCGGCGAGCATCCGGGTCTGCTCGTCCGCTCCCTCCGGCGGGGTGAGCGCGGGTCCGAACACCGTTCCCGCCTCACGGACCTCCGGGGGCATGTGTTCGACGAGCGCCAGGATCCCGCCGATCTCGTCCGCCGGGATCACGATGTCGAGCCCCGCGGCGGTGCCCAGGTCCCAGCGGTGCACGATCAGGTCGAGGGTCACGAACCCGTCGACGGACTTCGCGAAGGTCGTGGTGCCGAACATGCCCTCGTAGGTGGCGTCGGCCCGCTCGGGGTCCTCCAGGTCCGCCTGCACGATGTCCCTGACGTGCGCGAACGCCCCCGCGGGGTCCGTGGGTCCCGGGTCGGGCTTGCGCCCGACCAGCCCGAGGAACATGCCGTGCACCTCGACGAGGTGGTCGACCACGCCGCGTGCGGTCCAGCCCTCGCACGGCGACGGCGCGCCCCAGCGGTCCTCGGGGACGGCCGCGATCGTCGCGGCGACGGCATCGGCGTGGCGTGCGTAGCGTTCCGAGATCTCCGTCATGCCCTCAGGATGCCGCAGGCCGGGCGGGTCGCATTGCACGAACGCGACATCCACGCGGGGATCAGGGGAGGGTCAGGATCTCCGCGCCGTCCGCCGTCACCAGGATCGTGTGCTCGAACTGCGCGGTGCGCTTGTGGTCCTTCGTCACGACGGTCCACTCGTCCGGCCAGATGTCGTAGTCGATCGTGCCGAGGGTGATCATCGGCTCGATCGTGAACGTCATGCCGGGCTCGAGCTCGATGTGGATGTCCGGCTGGTCGTAGTGCAGCACGACGAGCCCGCTGTGGAACGCCCGGCCGATGCCGTGCCCGGTGAAGTCCCGCACCACCCCGTAGCCGAAGCGCTTGGCGTAGGACTCGATGACCCGCCCGACGACGTTCAGCTCGCGCCCCGGCCGGACCGCCTTGATCGCGCGCCTGGTCGCCTCGTGCGTGCGCTCGACGAGCAGCCGGTCCTCCTCGGAGACGTCCCCCGCGAGGAAGGTGGCGTTGCAGTCCCCGTGCACGCCACCGATGAACGCGGTGACGTCGATGTTGACGATGTCCCCGTCGTTGATCACCGTGGTGTCCGGGATCCCGTGGCAGATGACCTCGTTCAGGCTCGTGCAGCAGGACTTCGGGAAGCCGCGGTACCCGAGCGTCGACGGGTAGGCGTCGTGGTCCACCAGGAAGTCGTGCACGACGCGATCCACCTCGTCCGTGGTCACGCCCGGCCTGACGGCCGCGCCGCCGGCCTGCAGCGCCTGCGCGGCGATGCGGCCGGCGATCCGCATGGCCTCGATGATCTCCGGCGTCTGGACGTCCGGGTCACGGTTCGTCGCCGGGGCCTTCCTGCCGACGTACTCCGGCCGCGGGATGTGCGCGGGGACGGTGCGGATCGGAGTCGGGGTGCCGGGGACCAGAAGTGCGGGTGAAGCCACGCGCCCCAGTGTAGAACGGCGCGCTGCGGCGGACCGTCCTGCTCAGGGACGCAGCGCCGAGCGCCGGGCGGACACCCGCGCGACCAGCATCGACAGCCCCCGCCAGCCCAGCAGGAGCACGGCGAGGGCGAGCGTCGCGACGACGGCGAAGCTCAGCGGGAGCCGCTGCAGGAACGCCGCCCGCAGCCCGAGCCCGAGCACCACGGTCCCGGCGAGCACGACCGCACCCGCCCGCAGGCCCTGCGGGTTCGCCCGCACCCAGGGCGAGGCCCACGCTGCGGCGAGCCCGACCAGGAAGGGGGCGGCCGTCCCGACCAGGCCGGCGACGCTGTCCGCCTCGGCATGGCTGGACCGCCCGATCGCCGCGAACACGATCACGGCGACGGCGTCGGCGACCAACGCGAGGACCGGGACAGGGGGACGGCGCACGAGCCCACCCTAACCCCGCCCGCTCGACCGCGTCATGGAGCCACAACGCGACCAGGAGACCACCAGATCCGCGTCATGGAGCCACAACGCGACCAGGAGACCACCAGATCCGCGTCATGGAGCCACAACGCGACCGGGAGGCCACGAGGAGGCACGACGGCGGGTCGATCAGGACGGGAAGCCTGCCAGGAAGGGTTGGGCGATCCGCACCGCCACGCTGGAGGAGCCGCCGTCCACCACGAGGATCGCGAAGGCCACGTCCCCCCGGTACCCGACGAACCAGCCGTGGGCACGGTTCACCCCGCCCTGGCTGTACTCCGCGGTCCCGGTCTTGCCGTAGACCTCGCCCGAGCCGCGGAGCAGCGTCGCGGTCCCGTCGGTGACGACCTGACGCATCATCGGCCGCAGCTGCGCGAGCGCGGCCTGGTCCGGGGCGGTCGCGGGCGTCACGGTCTCGGTGGTCCGGCCCCGGATCAGCTGCGGCGTCACCGGCTCGCCGCGTGCCGCGGTCGCGGCGGCCAGGGCCAACCCGAACGGCGTGGTGACGACCTGGCCCTGGCCGAAGCCGTCCTCGGCCCGCTGGACCTTGTCCTCCGCGGGCGGGACGGACCCCGTCACCGTGGTGAGGCCGGGTATCGCGAAGTCCGCGCCGACACCGAACTGCAGCCCGGCCGCGGTGAGCGCGTCCGCGGGGAGCTCCGCCCCGATCTGGGCGAAGGTCGTGTTGCAGGACTTGGCGAACGCAGTGGCCAGCGGGACCGTGCCGAGATCGAACATGTTCTCGTTCGGCACCGGCCGGCCGCCGATGGTGGTGGTCCCCGGGCAGGCGCGGGGCGTCGCACCCGTCAGGCCCAGCCGCTCCAGGCCCGCGGTGGCGGTCACGATCTTGAACGTGGAGCCGGGCGGGTAGCGGCCGGTGAACGCGATCGCGCCGGCGGTGTCCGCCGCGTCGTTCTGCGCCGCGGCGAGGATGTCCCCCGTCGACGGCTGGATCGCGACGATCGCGGCCTGCTGCGGCACCGCCTCGACGGCGTCCTCGGCGGCGGACTGGATCGTCCGGTCCAGGCTCACCGCGACCGTCGTGCCGGGCGTCGGCGGCGTCTCGGCCAGCGTGGTGACCGTCCCGCCGGACGGGTCGACGGCCGCGACCGACCAGCCCGCCACCCCGTCGACCTGCGCGGCGACCTCCGTCCGCACGGGCGGGAGCACCTGGTTGCCGAAGCCCGCGGACGGCCCGAGCAGGCGCGAGGACGAGGTGAAGCGGACCCCGGGCAGGTCGTAGATCGCGTTCTTGACGCCGTTGTAGTCCGTCTCGCGCAGCACGGCGACGGTGTAGGCCTGCCCGTCCGGGACCTTCGCCGCGCCGTCGACGATCGATCGCGCGGTGATGTCCGGGTCGACCGGACCGAGCGCTGCGGCCAGGGTCCGGGCGACGGCGTTGAGGTCACCCGCGGCCTTGCGGTCCAGCAGGATGTTCACGACGGTCGTCGGGGCCAGCAGGGGGACCCCGTTGCGGTCCACGACCGGCGCGGGGTCCGGGGTGTCCGTGGTCAGGGCGAGCCGCTGGCCCGCGGCGAGCTGGGGGTGCAGCACCGTGGGCGCCCAGCGGACCTGCCATCCCGTGTCCGTCTCGGCCGGATGCAACTCGAACCCGCCGAGGTAGGTCCAGCGGCGGTTCTGCCCGAGGTCCCAGGTGACGTTCACCGACGCCGTGGCCCGGTCCGTCGCGGTGCGCACCTGGGCCAGCTGGGTGGTGATCGCGGTCGGCGCGAGCGCCGTGCGGGCCTCGGCGAGCAGCTGCGCCGCGGCGGACGGGTCGTCCGTCGACGCCGCGGCACCGGCGTCGTCACCCCGGCTCCAGGCCGCGAGGAACGCGTCCGCGGTCTCGGTGGGCCCGTCGTCGCCGAAGATCCCGCAGCCCGCGATGCCGGCCAGGACACCGAGCGTGAGCAGCAGGGCACCGAGGGTTCGCAGGGGGCGGGGCACCCCGCGAGTATGCCGAGACCCCCTCGTGACCGTTCGGCTGGCTCGCCGTGACCGCTCGGCCCGTTCGGGCGACAGACCTGGTCCGGACGCCCGGCGCACCTTCTCTAGCATGGGAGGTCCCGTAAAGCCCTCGACACGACGGGACGACTCCCCCCAATGGATATTCACCCGAATCCGCTCCCCGGTTCGGCGCTGATCGACCTGAAGCGACTCTCCGACGACCGCGGGTTCTTCGCCCGCGCCTTCTGCGTCGACGAGTTCGTCGAGGCAGGGCTCGATCCGGCCATCGCGCAGTGCAACATCTCGTACAACCACGAGGCCGGCACGCTGCGCGGGTTCCACTACCAGCTGGAGCCCAACGCCGAGGTGAAGGTCATCCGGTGCTTCCGCGGCGCGATCTACGACGTGATCGTGGACCTGCGCCCCGAGTCCCCGACCTACCTGCAGCACTTCGGTGCCGAGCTCACCGAGGACAACTACCGCGCGATGTACATCCCGAAGAACTTCGGGCACGCGTACCTCACGCTCACCCCGGGCGCGGCCACGATGTACCAGGTCAGCACCCCGTACACGCCGGGCGCCGAGCGCGGCCTGCGCTGGGACGACCCGGGCCTGGCCGTCGAGTGGCCGCACGAGGTGACCACGATCTCGGACAAGGACGCGAGCTGGCCGCTGCTCTCCGAGGGCGCCCTCGACGGGGCCGGCCGGAACCCGACGGCACCGAGCCTGTCCGAGGTGCGCTGATGCTGATCATCGACACCGCGCTGCGCAAGCGCGAGGAGGAGAACCGGCCCATCCGGGTCGGCATGATCGGTTCCGGCTTCATGGGCCGCGGACTCGCCAACCAGATCGTCAACTCGGTTCCCGGGATGTCGCTCGTGGCGATCGCCAACCGGACGCTCGCGAACGGGCAGCGCGCCTTCACCGAGGCGGGCGTCGAGCCGGTCGTGGTCGAGAGCGCCTCCCAGCTCGACGCGGCGATCGAGAAGGGCACCCCGGCCGTCCTGCAGGACGCGTTCGAGCTGCTCAGGTCCGTGCACCTGGACTGCATCGTGGACGTCACCGGCGCGGTGGAGTTCGGCGCGCGGATCACCGTCGCGGCGATCGAGCGCGGCCTCCCGGTCGTCACGATGAACGCCGAGCTCGACGCCACGGTGGGCCCGCTGCTCGCGGTGCGTGCCGAGGCCGCGGGCGTGGTGCTCACCGGCGCGGACGGGGACCAGCCCGGCGTCCAGGGCAACCTGATCCGCTTCGTGCAGGGCCTCGGCGTCACCCCGCTGGTCGCGGGCAACGTCAAGGGCCTGCAGGACCCCTACCGCAACCCGACGACGCAGAAGGCGTTCGCGGAGCGCTGGGGCCAGGACCCGGCGATGGTCACCAGCTTCGCGGACGGCACGAAGATCAGCTTCGAGCAGGCGATCGTCGCCAACGCGTTCGGGCTCACCGTGCCGAAGCGCGGCATGTACGGGCGGGACCACGCCGGGCACGTCGACGAGCTCACCGAGGCCTACGACGTCGACGAGCTCCGCGAGCTCGGCGGCATCATCGACTACGTGGTGGGCTCCAAGCCCGGCCCCGGCGTCTACGTCCTCGGCACGCACGACGACCCGAAGCAGCGGCACTACCTGGAGCTCTACAAGCTGGGCAAGGGCCCGCTCTACAGCTTCTACACGCCGTACCACCTCTGTCACTTCGAGGTGCCGAACAGCGTCGCGCGCGCAGTGGACTTCGCGGACGCCGCGCTCGTCCCCGCCGGCGCCCCGAAGGTCGACGTCGTCACCACGGCGAAGCGGGACCTGAAGGCCGGGCAGGTGCTCGACGGCCTCGGCGAGTACGACACCTACGGCGTCGCGGAGTCCACGCCCGTCACCCGGGCGGAGAACCTGCTGCCGATGGGCGTGGCGGTGGGCAGCACGCTGCTCCGGGACGTGGCGAAGGACGAGGTCCTGACCTACGCGGACGTCACGCTGCCCCCGGGCCGGCTGATCGATCAGCTCCGTGAGGAGCAGGAGAAGCACTTCTTCGCCTGAT
>JAOZVV010000124.1 GCA_025869365.1 Pseudonocardia sp. | reverse complement strand
CGACGGCCGCTGCGTGAACGACCCGCTGATCATGCGGCGGGCGCTGGAGTACGCGTCCGCGTTGAACGTCGTCGTCGCCCAGCACGCCGAGGACCACCGGCTGACCGGCGGCGCCCAGGCCCACGAGGGCGTGGTCGCGTCCCGGCTCGGGCTCACCGGATGGCCCGCGACCGCCGAGGAGACCGTGGTGGCGCGGGACTGCGCGCTGGCCCGCGAGGCCGGGGCCGCCCTGCACGTCTGCCACGTCTCGTCGGCGCACACGATCGCGGTGCTGCGGGCCGCCAAGGCGGCCGGCGTGCGCGTCAGCGCCGAGGTCACGCCGCACCACCTGCTGCTCACGGACGGGCGGCTGACCAGCTACGACCCGGTCAACAAGGTCAACCCGCCGCTCCGGACCGCGGGGGACACCCAGGCGATGCGCGAGGCGCTGGCCGAGGGCGTGATCGACGTCGTCGCGACGGACCACGCGCCGCACGCGTCGCAGTACAAGGACACCGAGTGGGCCGCGGCCAAGCCGGGCATGCTGGGTCTGCAGACGGCGTTCTCGGTCCTGGTGCACACCATGGTCGAGCCCGGCATGCTGGACTGGCACGGCGTCGCGCAGGTGCTCTCGGAGCGCCCCGCGGAGATCGGGTCGCTGCCGGACCAGGGACGGCCGATCGCGGTCGGCGAGCCGGCGAACTTCGCGCTGGTGGACCCGGACGCGCAGTGGACGGTGCGCGGCGCGGCGCTCGCGAGCAGGGCGGCGAACACGCCGTACGAGGGAATGCGGCTGCCCGGTGCGGTGGTCGCCACGATTCTCCGTGGCCGGATCACGGCCCAGAACGGTTCGATACGGAACGGTTCGATACAGCACGGGTCGGTAGAGAACGGAAGGGTAGTGCTGTGAGCAGCAGCGAGGCGGTGCTCGTCCTCGAGGACGGGCGGATCTTCCGCGGTGAGGCGTACGGCGCGACGGGGGAGACCCTGGGCGAGGCAGTCTTCACCACCGGCATGACCGGGTACCAGGAGACGCTGACGGACCCGTCGTACCACCGCCAGATCGTGGTGCAGACCGCGCCGCAGATCGGCAACACCGGGTGGAACGACGAGGACGACGAGTCCTCCGCGATCCAGGTGGCGGGGTACGCGGTCCGCGACCCCGCGCGGCGCCCGTCGAACTGGCGCTCGACCGGGACGCTGGAGGACGCGCTGCGCGACGGCGGCGTCGTCGGCGTCTCGGGGATCGACACCCGCGCCCTGGTGCGGCACCTGCGCGAGCGCGGGGCCATGCGGGCCGGCGTCTTCTCCGGCGAGGCCCTGGCGGCGGACGACGTGCTGGTCGAGAAGGTGCGGCAGAGCCCGGGCATGGAGGGCGCGGACCTCTACGGCGCGGTCACCACCGCGTCCCCCTATGTCGTGGACGCGGTCGGCGACCGGACGTTCACCGTCGCCGCGATCGACGTCGGGATCAAGTCCAACACCCCGCGGATGCTCGCCGCCCGCGGCGTCGAGGTGCACGTGCTGCCCGCGGACTCCACGCTCGCGGACGTCCTGGCCGTGCGCCCGGACGGCGTGTTCCTGTCCAACGGCCCGGGGGACCCGGCCACGGCGGACGGCCCGGTGGCGCTGACGCGGGAGGTCCTGGACCTGCGGATCCCGCTGTTCGGCATCTGCTTCGGCAACCAGATCCTGGGCCGGGCGCTCGGCCGCGGGACCTACAAGCTCCGCTACGGCCACCGCGGCATCAACATCCCGGTGATCGAGCACGCCACCGGCAGGGTCGCGATCACCTCGCAGAACCACGGCTTCGCGGTGGAGGGCACGGCGGGGGAGGAGTTCACGACCCCGTACGGCCGGGCCGTGGTCAGCCACACCTGCCCGAACGACGGCTGCGTCGAAGGCCTTGCGGGCCTGGACTTCCCGGCCTTCAGCGTGCAGTACCACCCGGAGGCCGCGGCGGGCCCGCACGACGCGGCGGACCTGTTCGACCGGTTCCTGACCCTGATGGCGGACAACCCCGTCACCCACGGCCCGGACCTGGACGGGGGCGGGCGGCACCGCCTGCTCGGCGACGCCGCCGGCCTGCCGGACACAGGGCTGCCGGACACAGGGCTGCCGGATGCCGAGCTGCCCGCCACCGAGCTGCCCGCCACCGAGCAGCTGCCCGTCGCCACCACCACCGAGACCACCGGGGAGAACGTCTGATGCCGCGCCGTGAGGACATCCGGCACGTGATGGTCATCGGCTCCGGCCCGATCGTCATCGGCCAGGCCTGCGAGTTCGACTACTCGGGCACCCAGGCCTGCCGCGTGCTGCGGGCCGAGGGCCTGCGCGTCTCGCTCGTCAACTCGAACCCCGCCACGATCATGACGGACCCCGAGTTCGCGGACGCCACCTACATCGAGCCGATCACCCCCGAGTTCGTCGAGAAGGTCATCGAGGCCGAGCGGGCGGCCGGGACGCCGATCACCGCGATCCTCGCCACCCTGGGCGGACAGACCGCGCTCAACACCGCGGTCGCCCTGCACGAGAACGGGGTGCTCGAGCGCTACGGCATCGAGCTGATCGGCGCGGACTTCGAGTCGATCCAGCGCGGCGAGGACCGGCTGAAGTTCAAGGAGATCGTCCTCGGCATCGGCGGGGACGTCCCGCGCAGCGCGGTGTGCCACTCCATGGAGGAGGTCCGCGCCGCCGTCGGCGACCTCGGCCTCCCGGTCGTCATCCGGCCGTCGTTCACCATGGGCGGGCTCGGCTCCGGCATGGCGCACACCCAGGAGGACCTGGAGCGGCTCGCGGGCGGCGGCCTCGCCGCGTCCCCGGTCACCGAGGTGCTCATCGAGGAGTCCGTGCTCGGCTGGAAGGAGTACGAGCTCGAGCTGATGCGGGACCACCACGACAACGTCGTGGTCGTCTGCTCCATCGAGAACATCGACCCGATGGGCGTGCACACCGGGGACTCGATCACCGTCGCCCCGGCCATGACCCTGACGGACCGCGAGTACCAGACGATGCGCGACGTCGGCATCGAGGTGCTCCGCGCCGTCGGCGTGGACACCGGCGGCTGCAACATCCAGTTCGCGATCCACCCCGAGACCGGACGCCTCGTCGTCATCGAGATGAACCCGCGCGTCTCGCGCTCCTCGGCCCTGGCGTCCAAGGCCACCGGGTTCCCGATCGCGAAGATCGCCGCGAAGCTGGCCATCGGCTACACCCTCGACGAGATCGTCAACGACATCACCGGCGAGACCCCGGCGGCGTTCGAGCCCACGCTGGACTACGTCGTCGTCAAGATCCCGCGGTTCGCGTTCGAGAAGTTCCCCGGGGCGGACACCGAGCTGACGACCACGATGAA
The DNA here is from genome assembly GCA_025869365.1 of Pseudonocardia sp. Taxonomy (GTDB): domain Bacteria; phylum Actinomycetota; class Actinomycetes; order Mycobacteriales; family Pseudonocardiaceae; genus Pseudonocardia. The sequence continues at coordinate 3,488 of JAOZVV010000124.1, read as the reverse complement.
GAGCGTCGGCGAGGCCATGGCGATGGGCCGCTCGTTCTCCGAGGCCTTCGGCAAGGCGTTGCGCTCCATGGAGACCACGTCCACGGGCTTCTGGACCACGCCGGACCCGGTGGAGGAGCCGGACGTCGCGACGCCGACGGACGGGCGCATCCTCGCCGTCGAGCGGGCGCTGCGCGGCGGGGCCTCGATCGCCGAGGTGGCGGAGAAGTCCCACATCGACCCGTGGTTCCTGGACCAGATCCAGGCCCTGATCGAGCTGCGGGCGGAGATCGAGGCCTCCCCCGTCCTCGACGCGGCGTTGCTGCGCAGGGCGAAGCGCGCCGGCCTCTCGGACCGCCAGCTCGCCGCGATCCGCCCGGAGTTCGCGGGCGAGGACGGGATCCGCGCGCTGCGCCACCGCCTCGGGATCCGCCCGGTCTACAAGACGGTGGACACCTGCGCCGCGGAGTTCGCCGCGAAGACGCCGTACCACTACAGCGCCTACGAGACGGACCCCGCCGCGGAGTCCGAGATCGCCCCGCAGACCGAGAAGCCGAAGGTGCTCATCCTCGGCTCCGGGCCGAACCGCATCGGGCAGGGCATCGAGTTCGACTACTCCTGCGTGCACGCGGTGATGGCGCTGCGCGAGGCCGGGTACGAGACCGTGATGGTCAACTGCAACCCGGAGACCGTCTCCACGGACTACGACACCGCGGACCGGCTCTACTTCGAGCCGCTGACCTTCGAGGACGTCCTGGAGGTCGTGCACGCGGAGCAGCAGTCCGGCACGGTCGCGGGCGTCATCGTGCAGCTCGGCGGCCAGACGCCCCTCGGGCTGGCGCAGAAGCTGACCGCGGCGGGCGTGCCGGTCGTCGGCACCAGCGCCGCCGCGATCGACCTCGCGGAGGACCGCGGGGCGTTCGGCGAGGTGCTGCGCAAGGCCAAGCTCCCGGCCCCGGCCTTCGGCATGGCGACCTCCTTCGACCAGGCGCGCGACATCGCGGCGCGGATCGGCTACCCGGTCCTGGTGCGGCCGTCCTACGTCCTCGGCGGGCGCGGCATGGAGATCGTCTACGACGACTCGTCGCTGGCCGGCTACATCGCCCGGGCCACGGCGATCAGCCAGGAGCGCCCGGTGCTGGTGGACCGGTTCCTCGACGACGCCATCGAGATCGACGTCGACGCGCTGTGCGACGGCACCGAGGTCTTCCTCGGCGGGGTCATGGAGCACATCGAGGAGGCCGGGGTCCACTCCGGGGACTCGTCCTGCACGCTGCCGCCGATCACGTTGGGGCGCAGCGTCCTCGAGGAGGTGCGCCGCTCCACCGAGGCCATCGCGCACGGTGTGGGCGTGCGCGGGCTGCTCAACGTGCAGTACGCCCTGCACGGCGAGACCCTCTACGTGCTCGAGGCGAACCCCCGGGCGTCGCGGACCGTGCCGTTCGTCTCCAAGGCGACGGCGGTCCCGCTGGCCAAGGCCGCGGCCCGGATCATGCTGGGCGCCAGCATCTCCCAGCTCCGCGAGGAGGGCATGCTGCCCGCCTCGGGGGACGGCGGGCAGTACCCGGCGGACGCGCCCGTCGCGGTCAAGGAGGCGGTGCTGCCGTTCAACCGGTTCCGCACCAAGAGCGGTCTCGGCGTGGACCCGCTGCTCGGCCCGGAGATGAAGTCCACCGGTGAGGTCATGGGCATCGACGCCTCGTTCGGCCCGGCCTTCGCCAAGTCCCAGGCCGGCGCCTACGGGTCGCTGCCCACCTCGGGCCGCGTCTTCGTGTCGATGGCGGACCGGGACAAGCGGGCCATGGTGTTCCCGGTGCACCGCCTCGCGGACCTGGGCTTCGAGGTGCTGGCCACCGCGGGCACCGCGGACGTGCTGCGCCGCCACGGGATCAGCACGACGGTGGTGCGCAAGCACAGCGAGAAGGGGGAGGGCCCGACCATCGTGGACCGGATCCTCGCCGGCGAGGTCGACGTCATCGTGAACACCCCGTACGGCAACTCCGGCCCGCGCGTCGACGGCTACGAGATCCGCGCCGCGGCGGTGTCCCGGGGTGTCCCGTGCATCACCACGGTGCAGGGCGCCGCGGCCGCCGTGCAGGGCATCGAGGCGATGATCAAGGGGTCGATCGGGGTCCGGTCGCTGCAGGAGGCGCACGCGGCCCTGCACAAGAGCCGGACCTCGGCGGTGGGCACCGCACCGACCGCAGCCGGGTCCCCGGCGTGAGGTTCGGGGCGCGGCTCGTCGCCGCCGTCGAGGAGTTCGGGCCGCTCTGCGCCGGGATCGACCCGCTGCCCGGCCTGCTGGCCGAGTGGGGCCTGACCGACGACGTGGACGGGCTGGCCCGCTTCACGGACGTCTGCCTGGAGGCCTTCGCCGGGCACGTCGCGATCGTGAAGCCGCAGTCCGCGTTCTTCGAGCGGCACGGCTCCGGGGGGATCGCCGTCCTCGAACGGCTGCTCGCGGACCTGGCCGGGACATCCACGCTGAGCCTGCTCGACGTCAAGCGCGGGGACATCGGCTCGACCATGGACGGCTACGCCGACGCCTACCTCGGCATCGGCGCGCCCCTCGGCGCGGACGCGGTGACGCTCTCGCCCTACCTGGGTTTCGGCGCCCTCGAACCGGCCCTGAGCCGGGCCCGGGACGCCGGTCGAGGCGCGTTCGTGCTCGCCCGGACGTCGAACCCGGAGGGTGCACAGGTCCAGCAGGCGGTGCTCGGCGAGCGGTCGGTGGCCCAGTCGATGGTCGACGGCGCCTCCGCCCGCAACGCCGGTGCGGCGCCTCTCGGCGACGTGGGCGTGGTGGTCGGTGCCACGGCCGAGCACGGGCTGTCCCTGCAGGCCCTGAACGGCCCCGTGCTGGTACCGGGGCTCGGGGCCCAGGGCGCCACCGCGGCGGACGTCGCGCGGTACTTCCCGGGCCTCTCCGGGCTCGTCCTGCCCTCCGCGTCGCGCTCGCTGCTGCGGGCGGGCCCGGACCCGGCGGCGGTCCGCGGTGCGGCGGCCGCGACGCGGGACGAGCTGGACCGGGCCTTCGCCCGTACCTGAGCGCCCGCCCCGACCGGACACAGGCCGCGCCGTCCGGGCACAGGTTCGAACCCCGTGCCCGGATGGCGGGGCCTGCGCTCATATCTCCCGGGATGCGTGCGTTCGGAGCAGCAGTGAGCGTCCCGGCGTTCACCCGATCGGCAGGGGTGGTGGCACCCTGGTGGCGCCCTCGCCCCGGGCGGCACCCTGGGCGTCCTTGCGGGTCCCGGAAAGGTGAACGGCACGGCCGCGGGTGGACCCGCGGGAAAGTCGGGGAGGTGGGCCGGTGGTGGACGTCCTGATCGTGGACGACCAGCGCCCGTTCCGGACGGTGGCGCGCACGGTCGTCGGGATGGTGGCCGGATGGCGGGTCGCCGCGGAGGCCGAGACGGGCGAGCAGGCGGTCGAGGAGGCCGGGCGCAGACATCCCGCCGTGGTGCTGATGGACATCAACCTGCCCGGCATCAGCGGGATCGAGGCCA
>JAOZVV010000123.1 GCA_025869365.1 Pseudonocardia sp. | reverse complement strand
ATTTACTGGGGAAACACCTCGCGCTGACCGCCCGCGCCCCACGCCCAGGGGGCGGGCCCGGGCTACCCCCGGCCCTCCCGCCGGCAGTCGCCGGGCCCGCCCCGTGTTCGCGTCCCCCGCGAGTCGCGGTATTCCCGTCACCGAGTCGCGGTAATCCCGTCCGCGAGTCGCGGTATTTCCGTCACCGAGTCGGGGTGTACGACCGCGCGAGTCGCGGTATTTCCGTCACCGAGTCGCGGTTATTCCGTCACCGAGTCGCGGTCTGCGGCCGCGTGAGTGGCGGCATCGGGCCACGCGTGCCGGATCCCCGTGAGTGGCACTCGTCGAGGGCGGCCCCGCGCAGCGCTCCACGGATCTCATGATCGATCCGGGTGCGCCGTGGATGTCCGCCGTGTGCCGTCCGTAGCGGCCGGCCACCGACGATGCGTTGTCGCAGCTCACGGGGCCCAAGACTCCGACTCGCGGACCGACGCGCCCAACTCGCGGGGCTCCACGTCGCGACTCGCGCGGTCCCAGGCCGCGACTCGCGGACGGGATTACCGCGACTCGGTGACGGAAATACCGCGACTCGCGGGTTCGGCGCGCGGGGGGCGGAGGGAGTGGTTAGCGTCGTGCGATGGCCGATCAGGGGCAGAGTGCCGTCGTCTGGTTCCGTCGGGACCTCCGGGTCTCCGACCAGCCCACCTTCCTCGCCGCAGCCGATGCGGCGGACCGGGCGCTCGGGCTGTTCGTGCTCGATCCCGTGCTCCTGAAGCCGAGCGGCGGGGCCCGGCTCACCTTCCTCTACGGCGCCCTCCGCGCGCTCGACGAGGCGCTCGGCGGCAGGCTCCTCGTGGTCCGGGGCGATCCCGCGGAGGTGGTGCCGCGCATCGCGAAGGCCGTGGACGCGCAGACGGTGCACGTCGCCGCGGACTTCGGGCCCTACGGGGCGAGGCGGGACGAGGCCGTCGAGAAGGCCCTCGCGGAGGCCGGTCGCGAGCTGGTCCGCTCCGGGTCCCCGTACGCCGTCGCCCCGGGCCGGGTCCGCAAGGACGACGGCGACCCGTTCAAGGTCTTCACCCCGTTCCGTCGCCGCTGGGCGGACCACGGCTGGCGCGCTCCCGCGGAGACCGACGCGGACACGCTGACCTGGATCGATCCGCCGCAGAAGGGTGTCCCGATCCCGGCCGACGAGAAGGTGGACGCCGAGCTGCCCGAACCGGGGGAGAAGGCGGCGCTGCGCACCTGGCGGGAGTTCCTGGACGGGGTGGTCGACGACTACGGCGACGCCCGGGACCGCCCCGACAGGCCGGGTACGTCCCGGATGTCGGTGTACCTGAAGTACGGCTGCGTCCATCCGCGCACGCTGCTCGCGGACCTCGCGGCGAAGCGCTCGACGGGTGCGGACACCTACCGTACCGAGATCGCCTGGCGGGAGTTCTACGCGGACATCCTGCACCAGCGCCCGGACTCCGCCCGGAAGAACTACGACCGCTCCTTCGACGCGCTGCCGGTCGAGTCCGGGAAGGCGGCCGACGCCGCGTTCGAGGCATGGAAGGACGGCCGCACCGGGTTCCCGATCGTCGATGCCGGGATGCGCCAGCTCCGCGCCGAGGCCTGGATGCACAACCGGGTCCGGATGATCGTCGCGTCGTTCCTGGTCAAGGACCTGCACCTGCCGTGGTGGTGGGGCGCGCGGCACTTCATGACCCTGCTCGTCGACGGCGACCTGGCCTCGAACCAGCACGGCTGGCAGTGGACGGCGGGCAGCGGCACGGACGCGTCGCCCTACTTCCGCGTGTTCAACCCGATCACCCAGGGGGAGCGGTTCGACCCCGACGGCGCGTACGTGCGCCGGTACGTGCCGGAGCTCGCGGACATCCCCGGGAAGGCGGTCCACCAGCCGTGGACCCTGAGGGACGGGATCCCGGAGGGCTATCCGGAGCCGATCGTGGACCACAAGCAGGAACGCCTGGACGCGCTCGCCCGCTACGAGAAGGTGAAGAGCGCCCGCCGCTGACCGGGCGCCAGGGCGGTCTACTCTTCCTCCGGCGCGAGCGGACGACGGAAGGCACGGGACATGGCGGAACACAGGCACGGTCGTCGACGGGTGGCGCTCGCCGTCGCGATGGCGGCCGGCGGTGTGGGCCTCTCCTTCTGGAAGAGGAACGTCGCGGGTACGGGTGAGCACGTCTCGGACGTGTTCCAGGCCGACGTCCCGACGCCCGCGCGGGCGATCGACGCGTCCGCGTCCGCCCCGCGGACCGGCTTCGACCCCGAGCCGTCGGCACCCGCGGCCCTGTTCGACCCCGAGCACACCTGAGACCGCCGCCCGAGTGGCTCGAGCGCCATGGAGCGACGCTCGAGCGACTCAGGCGTCAGGTCCGGGTGGTGCCCCGCAGCGCCTCGGACCAGCTGACCCGGGCCCCCGTCCGCAGCACCGAGTTGCGGTAGACGCGCGCCGCGAGCTGGACGACCCCGACGATCGTCGCCAGCGTCAGCACGATCGCGATGCCCACCTGCCACCACGGTGCGACGCCGAGCGCGGCGCGCGCGGGCATCAGTGTCGGGGCGAAGAACGGGATGAACGACAGGACCGCACCCACGGTGTTCCGCGGGTCTCCCGGCAGCACGCTCACCGCGAAGATGAACGGGATGAACAGCGGGAACATGATCGGTGTGACGAGGGACTGGAGCTCCTCCTGCCGGGACACCATCGAGCCCGCCGCCGCGTACACCGAGGCGTAGAGGAAGAACCCGAGCAGGTACCAGATCACGGCCGCCACCAGCGCGGACGCCGCGGCCGAGGGCACCGTGAGCAGCCCGAACGCCGAGGCCCCCGCCAAGCCGATCGCGCCGAGGATCAGCAGTTGCGCCAGCCCGACGGCGCCGAGGCCGAGGACCTTCCCGGTGAGCAGGTGGATGGGCTTGATCGTGGCCAGCAGCAGCTCGACGACCCTGCTGGACTTCTCCTCGACCACCCCCTGCGCCACCGCGGTGCCGTACCCGATCAGTGACATGAACAGCAGCACCGACGTGACGATGGCGAGCCCGAGCCGTTGTCCGCGTTCGGGATCGGTGGGCTCGAGCGTGGTGACGGCGACGGTGCCGCGCTGGGCGACGAGCACCGGGTCCTGCCCGGCGGCCGTCAGTGCGTCGGTGAGGGTGCTCCGCTGGACGACGCCCGCGACGATGCCCTGCAGGTTCGACCCCACCGAGTCCCGGCCGATCAGCTGGTACGAGCCGGGCGCGCCGGTGAGCAGGGCGTCGAGGTCGTCCTCGCGGACCTGCTGCTCGCCGGTCGCCCGGTCCACGTCGACGATCGTGAGCGTGCGGTCCGCAGCGGAGGCGGCCTGCTGCAGCGCCGGGGCGAGCTCGGCGCTCTCCGGGGTCACGCCGAGGGTGTCCGACGAGGTCTGGTTGCCGATGAACTGGAAGACCAGCCCGTAGATCCCGAAGATCACCAGTGTGACGACGAGGCCGATCACGAAGCTGCGCGAGCGGGTCTGGGTGACGAACTCGCGCCTCGCGACGAGCAGCACCGCCTGCCGCGCGGACAGCCCGTTCATCCCGTTCCCGTTCACCGGGCACCCCCCGCCGTGACGACGTCCCGGTACAGCTCGGTCAGCGGCGGCCGGAACCGCGCGAACTCGTGCACCGGGCCCGCGCTCAGCGCCGCACGCAGGACCTCCTGGTCCGACGCCCCGTTGTCCAGCTGCACCCGCGTCCGCCCGTCCTCGCTCGACACGACGCTGACCCCGGCCAGGCCGGCCGCCCAGCCCGCTCCCGACGGACCGACGACGTCGATCCGCTCGACTCCGCCGCTGCGCAGCTCCTCGACGGTCCCGACGGCCACCATCCGGCCGGCCGAGATGATCCCGACCCGGTCGCAGAGCCGTTCGACGAGGTCGAGCTGATGGCTGGAGAAGACCACCGGGACCCCCTTGTCCGCGGCGTCCCGCAGCACCCCGCTCATCACCTCGACGGCCGACGGATCGAGTCCGGAGAACGGCTCGTCGAGCACCAGGACCTGCGGGTCGTGCACCAGCGCGGCACACAGCTGCACCCGCTGCTGGTTGCCGAGCGAGAGCTTCTGCACCTCATCACCCAGCCGTTCCGCCACCCCGAGCCGCTCGGTCCAGGTCTCCACGGCGCGGCGCGCCTCCGGCGCCCCGATCCCGTGCAGCCGCGCGAGGTACTCGAGCTGGTCCCGCACCTTCATCTTCGGATAGAGGCCGCGTTCCTCGGGCATGTACCCGATCCGGCGACGGACGTCCGCGTCGATCGGCGCGCCGTCCCAGCGGACCTCTCCGGCGTCCGCGCTCAGCACACCGAGCACGATCCGCATCGTCGTCGTCTTGCCTGCTCCGTTGCTGCCGACGAAACCGAACAGCTCACCGGGGCGCACCGTGAACGAGACGTCGTCCAGTGCGACCCGGGTGCCGAACCGCTTCCCCAGCCCTGTCAGCTCCAGCCCCCCTGAGATCACGAGGGGACCCTATCTCCGGACGCCCCCGCGGGTGCGGCGATACGGGACACTTCGGGCAATGGCCCCTCCGCGCCGGGTGCGGAGGGCGGCCGCGGGGGAACCGGGATCAGCGTTCGTCCCCGCCCGATCCCTCCGGCATCGAGATCCCGTAACCCCGGATCTTGCGGTAGATCGTGGCCCGGGACATCCCCAGCCGCCGTGCCGCCTCGGCCTTGTTCCCGTCGGTGTCCAGCAGCGCGTCCACGATCGCGTCGCACTCGATGGCCTCGAGCGGGGTGAGTACCCGGCGGGTGATCGCGCGGGTCTCGGGCGGCAGGTCCTCGGGCCGCACGGTCCCCGTCCTCCGACGGGCGACGACCTTGCGGAGCACCTGGTAGAGCTGGTCGACGTTGCCGGGCCAGCGGTTGCGCATGAGCACCCGCATCGCCTCGGGGGAGCACACCAGATCGGCGCCGCGGGTGAGCCGGGCGAGCAGGTAGGGCACCAGCTCGGCGACGTCCTCGATGTGGTGGCGCAGCGGCGGCACCTCGATCGTGCGCGGGAAGCAGTCCAGCAGGCTCCGCAGCTCGGGTGAGTCCTCGCGGTCCCCGCCCCGGGTCCGGGTCGAGACGACCCACTGCCGTTCCAGCGCGGGGGACTCGCGGTGCGGCTCCAGCGCGTCCGCGAGCGCCTGCGCACCCTCGGGGGGCAGCGTGTCCACGCCGCGGAGCACGAGCGTGCCCCCGCCGCTGGCCAGCTCGTCCTCGACCTCGGCGATCCAGCGCGGGCTGTAGGACTCGGCGTCGAGCACCCGCACGTGCCCGGCGGGCGAGTGCAGCTGGTGGGTGGCCCGGGCGAGCGTCGTCCGGCCGGAACCGGGCTCACCCTCCAGGACCAGCCACTCGTTCATCCGGAAGTGCCGGTCCACGGTCTGGGCGCACTTCGTCCACAGCGCCCCGGACCCGACGGCGGCCGGCAGGGCCGCGCCGATCGCCTGCGCGGACGGCCGGTGCTGCACGGGTTCGCGGGACACGAGCTGGACCTGGAGCACGCCGCCGGAGAGGCCGCCCTCGGTCCAGCTCGGCCGGCAGGTCACCCGCGCGGTCGCGCCGCTGGGCAGGTCCACGATGAGCTGGCGGCGGCGCCCGGTGCGGATCGCCTCGCTGGCGTCCGCGATCAGCGGGACCTGGTCGCCCGGGTCGATGAGCTCGCGGGCCCGGTCGTTCATCATCAGCAGGTCGTCGCTGACGGCGAGCACGGCGCCGCGGTTGCGCCGGCACGCGGCGAGGTAGTCGTGCAGCAGCGCGAGCTCGCGGCGTCCGGAACGCTCCAGGAGCGTCTCCTCGATGCGCCGGGCGAGCGTCGTCGCCGTCGCGATCATCAGCGCGTTCGCCTCCCGCCGCCAGCAGGTCAGGTCGATGACGCCGAGCGTCTTGCCCGTGACGGGATGGCGGATCGGGACGCCGGCGCACGCGAGGTCCTCGAGGTGCTCGACGTAGTGCTCGTGTCCGAACACCTGCGTCGCGCAGCGGCCCTCCAGGGCGGTGCCGATGCCGTTGGTGCCCACGTAGCGCTCGGCGTAGCTGAACCCCGGGGCGAGCCAGACCCGGTCCAGGTGCTGGCGCAGCGCCGAGTCCCCGGTCCGTCGTTCCAGGACCACGCCCTCGTCGTCGCAGAGGATGACGCTGACGGGCTCGGTCGTGAACTGGTCCGCCACCTCGTCGACGATCGGGCGGGCCGCACGCATGAGCGGGGTGTCCGTCTCGTCGTCGGTCTCGAAGGGGAGTTCGAGGTGGTCCGCGGCCACGGAGAACTGCTTGGAGCGCGTCCAGGACGCGAGGATCGGCGGGCGGACGAGCCCCGGCTCGAGCGGTTCGTCGCCCAGGAAGAGGTCCCTGGCCAGGGCGATGCTCTCGGAGCTGCCCGACGACACGGCGAGGTCGCCGCGCGGACCTCCGGTCCGGCGGTGGGGCGGCGCAAGGTGGTGCGTCTGTTCAGGCGTGTAGACCAACCGGTTGCCCTTCTCGGAGCAGCTGTGGTCCGCGTAATCGCGGCAGCCGGTATCGGTCCGGACGGTACCGCCCGGACCGGGAGAACGATAGAGGCCCTGTCAACGCCGAGAACTGACCACCGTCTCATATTGAGACCGCAGGTCAGCGGGCCTAGGGGTGTGATTCCGAGCACGAGAAGGACCGTGTCGATGACGCTGCGGATGCCCCACCAGGGGCCGCCAACGCGGGGGAGACAGGGACCGGATCGGTCCGACCGCCAACCGGGGGCGCCCGCGCCGGCCGCGGTAGGGACATCCCACCACCGTGAGGAGACGACGTGAGTCGGCAGAGTCTGGCGAAGGCTCACCAGAAGATCCAGGAACTTGCCTGGGAGCCGCAGTACCACGA
>JAOZVV010000122.1 GCA_025869365.1 Pseudonocardia sp. | reverse complement strand
GGGTCGGCGGCCGGCCACCTCCCGTGCCGGACCTGCGGGCGGGCGGGCGGGACGCGGGGGCACGGGACGCGCCCGCCTTGCCCGCGCCCGCCGGTCGCCGGGGCGCATCGGCCGCCGCACGTCGAGGGGGATGATCGGCCGCCGCCCGCCGGGGCGGATCGGCGGGCGCCCGCCGGGGCGGATCGGCCGCCGGTCGCCGGGCCGGTGTGGCCCGGTCGTCGGAGAGGGTGCCGTCCCAGCCGAACAGCGCCGACGCCCCGGAGCGGCGGGTGCGTCCGGTTCCGGCCCGGGAGCGGTCGGCGGCCCCTGCTTCGCCCATGCCACCACCCCCCGTCGATCGCCGTCGCCCCACCCGGGGGTCGCCCCAGGGTGCAGTATCGCGACCCCGACGCGCGGCGGGGCGCGCGGCGTGTCGCGTCCCGCCACTCGTCCTACCCCACCGTCGGGGCCCGCCCGTCACGGACCCCCGCCACCGGGTCCGCCGCGGGGTCTCCGAGCAGGTCGGGCGTGGTCGGCCTACCTGCGGACCCTTGCCCGCCGGGCCACCGGGGGGACCGGAGTGGATGATCCACCGCCCCGAGTGATCCTCGTTACAGTCCGTGGCCGAGATCGGTGGAGCCATCATATCCGGGGACCGCCGTCGGGCTGGTCGACGGTCACCGGAGTCCCCGTCCGGGCGACGGAGGAGGCATTCGGATGAGACCATCGTCGCGCCCGTCCCCCGGAGGAGGTGCCGATGCCGCCGATCGAGCCGAAGCTGTCGGCGCAGGGCCGGGCCCTCCTGGACGCCGGCCGGGCCGCGGACGCGGTCGAGGTGCTCCGCCGGGCCGTGGCCTCGGGTGAGGAACCGGCTCTCGACCTGCTCGCCCGCGCCTACCTGGACAACGGCAGCTGGGCGGCGGCGGCGGAGTGGCTCGGTGCGCTCGTCGAGGGCGGCCGCCCCCGGTTCGCCGGGCGCCTCGGCGTCGCCCGCGCCGGGCTCGGGGACGCGAACGGGGCCGAGGACGCGTTCCGCACCGCGCTGGAGAACGGGGAGATCGCCGCGGCCAACGATCTCGGCATCCTGCTCCGGGACCAGAACCGGTTCGGCGAGGCCGTCCAGGTGCTCACCCGGGCCGCCGAGCAGGGCGACCGGCAGGCCCCGGACAACCTGGTGGCGCTGCACCTGGAGGCGGGGGACCTGCCCGCCGCGATCGAGGTGGCCGAGCGCTGGGTGGCGGACGACCGGCCGGAGACGCTCACGGCACTCGCGGAGGTGCGCGCCGCCGCGCGGCGGGACGACGAGGCGGACGAGCTCCACCGCCGGGCCTGCGAGCTCGGCGGGCTGCGCGCCCACACCGCCTACGGGACGTTCCTGCTCACCTCCCGCGGGGACGTCGACCGGGCCGAGCGCGAGTTCCGGGACGCCGTGCGGCACAACGAGTCCGGCTCGTCCTTCGCCCTCGCCCAGTTCCTCGTCGACACCGGCCGGCCGGACGAGGCCCGGCCCCACCTGCAGGTCGGGGTCGACCACGGGGACCGCGCCGCCGTCGCCGCGCTCGCCGAACTGGACGGAGAGGACCTGTCCGACGACTGAGGGCGGCCCGTTAGGGTGCTGCGCCATGGAACCGGGACGCCCGCACGAGGCGGCGAGGGCGTACGGCGACGGGCTCGCCATCGTCACCGTCACCTACTCGCCGGGGGAGACCCTGGACGCGTTCCTGGACTCCGTCCCGAAGGCCACCACCCGCGCCGTGCGGGTGGTCCTCGCGGACAACGGCTCGGTGGACGGCGCCCCGGAGCGCGGTGCCGAGCGCGACGGCGTGGACCTGCTGCGGATCGGCGAGAACGTCGGCTACGGCACCGCGGCCAACCGCGGCGTCGCGGAGCTGGACGACGGGGTCGGCTGGGTCGTCGTCGCGAACCCGGACCTGGTCTTCGGCCCCGGTTCGCTGGACGAGCTGCTGGCCGCCGCGGCGCGCTGGCCGCGGGCGGGCGCGCTGGGCCCGCTGATCAGGGACGGCGACGGCCACGTCTACCCGTCCGCCCGGCTGCTGCCCTCGCTCGGCCGCGGCGTCGGGCACGCGGCGCTGGGCAGGGTCTGGGCGGCGAACCCGTGGACGCGCTCCTACCGGCAGGAGGCGGCCGAGCCCGTCGAACGCACCGCCGGCTGGCTCTCCGGCTCGTGCCTGCTGCTGCGCCGCGCCGCGTTCGACTCGGTCGACGGGTTCGACCCGCGCTACTTCATGTACTTCGAGGACGTCGACCTCGGCGACCGGCTCAACCGCGCGGGCTGGCGAAACGTCTACGTACCGTCGGCCGAGGTCGTCCACACGGGCGGGGTGTCCACGTCGAAGGCCGACGTCTCCGCCCGGATGCTCGCCGAGCACCACCGCAGCGCCTACCGCTACCTCGCCGACCGCAACCCCGGAGCCCTGCGGGCCCCGCTGCGGGCGGCGCTGAAGGTCGGCCTCACCGCACGCGCACGATCCGCGTCCCGCTGACGCGGACCACCGACGAGAGGACCCACCCGTGCACGACGTCGAAGCAGTGGTGCTGGTCGGGGGCAAGGGCACCCGGCTGCGCCCGCTGACCCTGTCGGCGCCGAAACCCATGCTCCCCACCGCGGGGGTGCCGTTCCTCGCGCACCTGCTCTCCCGCATCCGGGAGGCCGGGGTGCGCCGGGTGGTCCTGGGGACGTCGTACCTGGCCGAGACCTTCGCGGACTACTTCGGCGACGGCGCCGCCCTCGGCCTGGAGCTCACCTATGTCGTGGAGGACGCCCCGCTGGGCACCGGCGGCGGGATCCGCAACGTCGCGGAGCACCTGACGGCCGAGCATGTGATGATCTTCAACGGCGACGTGCTGTGCGGGACGGACCTGGGCGCCGTCGTCGACACGCACCGCAAGACGGACGCGGACGTGACGCTGCACCTCGTGCGGGTGCAGGACCCGCGGGCCTACGGCTGCGTGCCCACGGACGCGGAAGGCCGGGTCACCGCCTTCCTGGAGAAGACCGAGGACCCGCCCACGGACCAGATCAACGCGGGCTGCTACGTCTTCCGCCGCTCGGTGATCGACACGATCCCGGCGGGCCGCCCGGTCTCGGTGGAGCGGGACACGTTCCCGTCGCTGCTGGAGGCGGGCGCGCGGGTGTCCGGGCACGTGGACAACGCGTACTGGCGGGACATGGGGACGCCCGGGGACCTGGTGCACGGCTCGTCGGACCTGGTCCGGGGCGTGGCGCCGTCCGCCGCGCTGCCGGGGCCGACGGGGGAGGCCCTGGTGCTGGCGGGGGCCGAGATCGCGTCGGACGCGTTCGTCTTCGGCGGGACGACGGTGGGCCGCGGCGTCCGCATCGGCGCCGGTGCGCGGGTGGAGGGCTCCATGCTCTTCGACGGCGCGGTCGTCGAGGCCGGCGCGATCGTCGAGACCTCGGTGGTCGGCGCGGACGCCGTGGTCGGCGAGGCCGCGAAGGTCCGGGACGCGGTGATCGGGGACCGGGCCGTGATCGGGGCGCACTGCGAGCTCAAGGGCGGGATGCGGGTGTGGCCGGACGTGCAGCTGCCGCCCCACGGCGTCCGCTTCTCCCCGGACGTCTGAGCCCGCGCGCGGACGACGTCGGTCCCGTGACGTCGTGCGCGCACGAGCACCGGAGGTGGGGATGATCGAGCGGGAGTGGCGGCCGCCCTACCCGCTGGACCTCACCGGCGTCCTCGCCCCGCTGCGCCGCGGCCGCGGTGACCCGACGTGGCGTTCGGCGTCCGACGGCGGCGCGATCTGGCGCGTCTCCACCACCCCGGACGGCGCCGCGACGGTGCGGCTGCACCGCCGTGGTGACGGCACGGTCGTCGCCGCGGGCTGGGGCCCCGGCGCGCAGTGGGAGCTCGACGGGCTGCCGGTGCTGCTCGGTGCGGAGGACAACCCCGAGGAGTTCCGCGCGCACCATCCGCTGATCGCCGACGCCGCCCGGCGGATGCCGGGGATGCGGCTCGGCGCCACCCGCCGGGTCTGGGACCAGCTCGTCCCCGCCGTCCTGGAGCAGAAGGTCACCGGCACCGAGGCCCGCCGCTCCTGGCGCGAGCTGTGCCGGCGGTTCAGCGATCCGGCGCCCGGTCCGGCGGAGCTGATGCCCGCCGGGATGCGCGTCCCGCCCACGCCCGCGCAGATCCGCGGCGTGCCGGACTGGGAGTGGCACAAGGCCGGCGTTGACTCCGCCCGCCGCCGGGCGATCCTGGCCTGCGCCGCGGTGGCCCACCGGCTGGAGAGGGCGGCGGAGCTGCGCGGCGAGGAGGGCCGGGTGCTGCTGCGCCGGATCCCGGGGATCGGCATCTGGACCGCGGCGGAGATCGCGCAGCGGGCCTGGGGGGACGCGGACGCCGTCAGCTTCGGGGACTTCCACATCCCGACGGTCGTCGGCTGGGCGCTGGTCGGCCGGCCCCTGGACGACGCCGGGATGCTGCACGAGCTCGCGCCGTACGTCCCGCAGCGGCAGCGTGCGGTGCGCTACGTGGAGTCCTCGGGGTTCCGGCGGCCCAGGTTCGGGCCGCGGTTCTCCCCGAGGGACTACCGGGCCCTCTGACTCCCGGGCCCCCTGACTCGCTGGCACAGGTGATCCACCAGGCGCCCCGCCGGCGGGTGCGCGCGCGTAACGTCCGACACGTGACCCTCCTCGACACCCAGATCGCCGCCCTCGACGGCGGGACCCTCCCGGACCTCGACGGCAAGGCCGTCCTCGTCGTCAACGTCGCCTCCAAGTGCGGCCTGACCCCGCAGTACACCGGCCTCGAGGAGCTGCAGGAGAAGTTCGCGGACCGCGGGTTCACCGTCCTCGGCGTGCCCTGCAACCAGTTCGGCGGCCAGGAGCCCGGCACCGCCGAGGAGATCGCGACCTTCTGCGCCACCTCCTACGGCGTGAGCTTCCCGCTGACGGAGAAGATCGAGGTCAACGGCCCGGGGCGGCACCCGCTCTACGCCGCGCTCACCGCCACCGAGGACGCCACCGGCGCGGCCGGGGACATCCAGTGGAACTTCGAGAAGTTCCTCCTCGCGCCGGACGGCACGGTCGCGGCCCGCTTCCGCCCCCGCACCGAGCCCGGTTCCGACGACGTCGTGTCCGCGATCACCGCGGTGCTGCCCGGGTAGCCACGGATCGTGTCGGGGGGCCGACGTACTCTCATGCCGGTGAAGGTCGTGCGGTGAAGGTTACTGTGCTGGTCGGCGGGGTCGGCGGGGCCCGGTTCCTGCTCGGGGTGAAGGCCGCTCTCGGCCTGCCCGCGGTCGGTCCCGCGCAGTCGGGTCCGGATGCGTCCGGCCACGAGATCACCGCGGTGGTCAACGTGGGGGACGACATCTGGCTCCACGGTCTGCGGATCTGCCCGGACCTGGACACGTGCATGTACACCCTCGGCGGCGGCATCGACACCGAGCGCGGGTGGGGCCGCGAGGGCGAGTCCTGGGCCGTGCGGGACGAGCTCATGGCCTACGAGGCCGATCCCACGTGGTTCGGGCTCGGGGACCGGGACGTCGCCACGCACCTCGTCCGCTCGCGGATGCTGCGTGCCGGCTACCCGCTCTCGCAGGTCACCGAGGCGCTGTGCCACCGCTGGCAGCCCGGTGTGCGGCTGCTCCCCGTCACGGACGACCGGGTGGAGACCCACGTCGTGATCGACAACCCGGAGCCGGTGCCGGACGGCCCGCCCCAGGTGGCCGTCCACTTCCAGGAGTGGTGGGTCCGCCACCAGGCCAAGCCGACGGCGCAGCGGTTCGCCTCCGTCGGCGCGGAGACGGCGAAGGTGCTGCCCGAGGCCGCCGCCGCCATCTCCGACGCGGACGTCGTCCTCGTCGCGCCGTCGAACCCGGTGGTCAGCATCGGCACCCTCATCCAGGTCCCGGGCGTGCCGCAGGCCCTGGTCGCGGCCCGCGGGAAGATCGTCGGGCTGTCCCCGATCGTCGGCGGCCGCCCGCTGCGCGGCATGGCGGACGCCTGCCTCACCGCGATCGGGGTCGAGACCAGCGCGGAGGCGGTCGGCCGGCACTACGGCGGGCGCGGCGAGGGCGGCCTGCTGGACGGCTGGCTCGTGCACACCGGCGACACCGCGGACGTCCCCGGCGCCGAGACGCGCGCGGTCCCCCTGCTGATGACGGACGTCGAGGCCACCGCGGAGATGGCCCGGGCGGCGTTCGAGCTGGCCGGGGTCACCCCGTGACGGTTCCCGGGCCGATCCCGGACCACGCCGCCCCGGATGCCCTGCAGATCCTCCCCGTCCACGGTCTCCCGGAGTTCCGCCCCGGGGACGACGTGACGGCCGCGATCGCGGACGCGGCGCCCTGGCTGGCGGACGCGGACGTCGTGGTCGTCACCAGCAAGATCTTCTCGAAGGCGGAGGGCAGGCTGGTCCCCGCCCCGGAGGACGCCGAGGAGCGGGACGCCCTGCGTCGGCGGCTGGTGGACCAGGAGACGGAGCGGGTCCTGGCCCGTCGGGGGAAGACCCTGATCGTCGCGGGCAAGCTCGGGATCGTGCAGGCCGCCGCGGGGATCGACGGCTCCAACGTCCGCCGCGACGAGCTCGCGCTGCTGCCGGTGGACCCGGACGCCAGCGCGACGCGGCTGCGTGAGGGGCTGCGGGACCGCCTCGGCGTGGACGTCGCCGTCGTCGTCACGGACACCATGGGACGCGCCTGGCGGGTCGGCCAGACGGACGTGGCGATCGGCTCCGCCGGGCTCACCGTGATCCACCGCTACGGCGGCGCGGTCGACGCGCAGGGCAACGAGCTGCTGGTCACCGAGGTCGCGCTCGCGGACGAGATCGCCGGGGCCGCGGATCTGGTGAAGGGCAAGCTCGGCGCGACGCCGGTCGCGGTCGTCCGCGGGGGCGCGCCCCCGGCCGACGGCGCCACCCCCCGGGGCCAGGTGCGCCCGGGGGGCGAG
>JAOZVV010000121.1:12503-38571 GCA_025869365.1 Pseudonocardia sp. | reverse complement strand
CGCTCCCAGATGCCCATCGTCCGGTCGCCCTGGACGTTGGAGTGGCCGCGGACCGGCAGCAGCCCGGCGCCCGGCTTGCCGATGTTGCCCTGCGCGAGCGCGACGTTGACGACCTCCTTGATCGTCGCGACGCCGTTGCGGTGCTGCGTGAGCCCCATGGCCCAGCAGAAGACGGTGCGGTCGGAGTCGCGCAGCATCCTCGCCGCCCGGGTGATCAGCTCCCGGGACAGCCCGGTGGACTCGGAGACCACGTCCCAGTCGACGGCCGCGACGTGCTGTTTCCAGGCGTCGAAGCCGGTCGTGTGCCGTTCGATGAACCCGTGGTCCAGCGCGTCCCACTCGACGAGCAGCGAGCCGATCGCCTGGAACAGGGCGAGGTCGCCGTTGAGCCTGATCGGGAGGTGGAGGTCTGCCAGGACGGTGCCCCGGCCGAGGACGCCGCGCGGCACCTGCGGGTTCTTGAACCGCATCAGCCCGGCCTCGCGCAGCGGGTTGATCGAGATGATCGTCGCACCGTTCCGCTTGGCGGTCTCCAGCGCGGAGAGCATCCGCGGATGGTTGGTGCCGGGGTTCTGCCCGGCCAGGATGATCAGCTTCGCGGTGTGCACGTCCTCGAGGACGACGCTGGCCTTGCCGATTCCGATGGACTCCTGGAGCGCGATGCTCGTGGACTCGTGGCACATGTTGGAGCAGTCCGGCAGGTTGTTCGTGCCGAACGCGCGGACGAAGAGCTGGTAGGCGAACGCGGCCTCGTTCGACGCCCGCCCGGAGGTGTAGAAGGTGGCCTCGTCCGGGCTGTCGAGCCCCTGCAGCTCGGCGCCGATCAGCGCGAAGGCCTCGTCCCAGGCGAGAGGCTCGTAGTGGGTCCCGCCGGGCCGCTTGACCATGGGATGGGTGATGCGGCCCTGCTGGCCCAGCCACATCTCCGAGTGCGCCGCGAGCTCGGCGATGCTGTGGCGGGCGAAGAACTCCGGCGTCGCACGGTCGGTCGTCGCCTCCTCGGCGACGGCCTTGGCGCCGTTCTCGCAGAACTCCGCGGTGTGCCGGTGGCCCGGATCGGGATCCGGCCAGGCGCAGCTCGTGCAGTCGAAGCCCTCGGCCTGGTTGAGGGCGAGCAGGGTGCGGGCCGTCCGGACCGGCCCCATCCGCTCCAGCGCCCGCTTCATGGACACGGCCACCGCTGTCGGGCCCGCCGCGTGGTCCTCCTGCGGCCGGATCTCGAGGCCGGCCTCGCCGGGGTCCACCGTCTGCCGCTTCTTCTGCATGACCGGGACTACCCCGTGCGCCGGATCCCATGCAGAGCCCGCACGGGTGAGGCCCCGGCGCCGCGGCGCCGGGGCCTCACGGTCCCGGGATCAGGTGCGGGTCAGGCCTTGGCCTGCATGCTGCTCCGGGCGGGGTTCCCCTGGTCCGCGGCCTTCGGGTCCGTCTCGCCCGCCTTGGCGCGGACACCGGCCTCGATCTGGTCCCCGACGTTCTTGTCGATGTTGTGCCAGTACTCGAAGGCGCGCGCCAGGATCGGCTCGCTCACCCCGTTGAGCAGGTGACCCACGACGTTGTCGACGAGCCGCGCGCGGGCGGCGTCGTCCAGGACCTCGCGCACGAGCGTGCCCGCCTGACCCCAGTCGTCGTCCTCGGCGTGGTCGACGTAGGCGCTGCGCATGATCTTCCCGTCCGCCTGCCAGGTCGGGACCTGGCCGTAGCGGCTGGTGTCCGCGGCCGGGCCGCCGTAGGAGTTGGGCGCGTAGACCGGGTCGGACGCCTTCTGCACGCGCATCGCGCCGTCCTTGGAGTACGAGTGCACCGGGGTGATCGGCGCATTCACCGGGATCTGCTGGTAGTTCCCGCCCAGGCGGTAGCGGTGGGCGTCGGCGTAGGAGAAGAGCCGGGCCAGCAGCATCCGGTCCGGCGACGGGCCGATGCCGGGTACCAGGTTGTTGGGCTGGAACGCGAGCTGCTCGATCTCGGTGTGGTTGTCCGTCGCGTTGCGGTCCAGGGTCATCGTCCCGACCGGGATCAGCGGGTAGTCACCGTGCGGCCACACCTTGGTCAGGTCGAACGGGTTGAAGCGGTAGTTCTCCGCCTCCGCGTACGGCATGACCTGCACGTGCAGGGTCCAGCTGGGGTACTCCCCGTCGCGGATGTGCTCGAAGAGGTCCCGCGTGTGGTAGTCCGTGTCGGCGGAGGCGAGCTGGTCCGCCTCGTCCTGGGTGAAGGTCTCCACCCCCTGGTCGGTCTTGAAGTGGTACTTGACCCAGAACTGCTCACCGGCCGCGTTGATCCACATGTAGGTGTGGCTGGTGTAGCCGTTCATGTGGCGCCAGGTGCGCGGGATCCCGCGGTCGCCCATCAGCCAGGTGACCTGGTGGGCGGACTCGGGGGACAGCGTCCAGAAGTCCCACTGCATGTCGTGGTCGCGCAGGTTGTTGTCCGCACGGCGCTTCTGGGACCGGATGAAGTGCTGGAACTTCATCGGGTCCTTGACGAAGAAGACCGGGGTGTTGTTCCCGACCATGTCGTAGTTGCCCTCGGGCGTGTAGAACTTGATCGCGAACCCGCGGGGGTCGCGCCAGGTGTCGGGACTGCCGCGCTCGCCGGCGACGGTGGAGAAGCGGGCGCCGAGCTCGGTCCGCGCACCCGGCTGGAACAGTGCGGCCTTGGTGTAGGCGCTGACGTCGTTCGTCACCTCGAAGTGGCCGAACGCGCCGCTGCCCTTGGCGTGTGGCTGCCGCTCCGGGATGCGCTCGCGGTTGAACTGCGCCATCTGCTCGATCAGGTAGCTGTCCTGGAGCAGGATCGGGCCGCCGGGCCCGACGGTGAGCGAGTGCTCGTCACTCTCGACGGGAATGCCGGCGTCGGTGGTGGTGGGGGTCGTCTGGGACATGGTCGGGGCGTATCCCCGGCGCGGCCTGCCGAAACACCTCCCACCGACTTCCCCGGGTCATGTCACGTCCGGTGCTCGTGAAACGTCCGGTGCTCTTGAATCGGGGAGGTCCCGTCGTCCAGAGTCGACATCCGGGGTTCGGCACATCGGAAGGGGTTCATGGCAGACCACAGCCGCGTGTTCGTGGACGGTGCCGGGCTGCGCTGCGCGGATGTCGTCCGGGTGGCCCGGCGCAGCGCGTCCGCGGAGCTCGACGCCGGCGCCCTCGACCGGGCGGAGCGGGCGTTCCTCTTCGCGAAGGAGACCGGCGCCAAGCGGGCCGTGTACGGCAGGACGACCGGGGTCGGGGCGAACCGGCACGCGGTCGTCGATCCCGCGGCGGCGGACGAGCACGGGCTGCGCCTGCTCCGCAGCCACGCCGGCGGGACGGGGGACCCGTTGCCGGACACGGTGGTCCGCGCCGCCATGCTCATCCGGCTCAACCAGCTCGCGGCGGCCGGCAGCGGTGTCCATCCCCGGCTGCTGACCGCGCTGGAGACCGCGCTGCGGGTCGGCGCCGTCCCCCTCGTGCACTCCCGCGGCGCGATCGGCACCGGGGACCTCACCGCGCTGGCCGAGGTCGCCCTGACCCTCGCGGGGTTCAGGCCCTGGGCCGTCGGATCGCTGGATCCGGTGCCGATCAGCCCGGGGGACGCGCTCGCGTTCATCTCCAGCAACGCCGCGACGCTGGCCGAGGCGCTGCTGACCTGGCACGACCTCGACGTCCTGCTGCGGGCGAGCCATGTCGTCGCCGCGCTGTCCTACTGCGCGCTCGGCGGCTCACCCGAGGCGTTCTCCGAGGTGGTGCACGCGCGCCGCCCGCACCGCGGCTCGGTGCACGCGGCGGCCGAGGTGCGGCGCCTCCTCGCCCAGGACGGCGGGCCCACCCCGGGCCGGCGCCTCCAGGACCCGTTCGGGCTCCGGGCCTTCCCGCAGGTCCACGGCCCGGCCCTGGACGCCGTCGACAACCTCGAGCGGGTCCTGACCATCGACGTCAACGCCGCCACCGAGAACCCGCTGATCGACATCGACAGCAACGAGGTCTACCACCACGGTCAGTTCTCGACCGCCTATCTCGCCCTCGCCCTGGACCACGTGCGGGCGGCGCTGCACCACGTCGCGGAGCTGTCCACGGCGCGGCTCGGGGACCTGGTGGAACCCGAGCTGACCGGTCTCCCGCCGTTCCTCGCCGCCGGCCCGGTCGGCAGCTCCGGAATCATGATCCTGGAGTACGTCGCCCACGACGCGCTGGGCCAGCTCCGGCACGCGGCCTCCCCGGTGACGCTCGGGACGGCCGTGATCTCCCGGGGGCTGGAGGACCACGCCAGCTTCTCCACCCACGCCGCCCGCAGCGCCCACGCGGCCGTCGCGGCCTACCGGACCGTGCTGGCCTGTGAGCTGATCGCCGCGGTCCGGGCGTTGCGGATGGGCGAGACCGAGCCGCGCGGCACGGTCGTCGGCCAGGCGTTCCGGCACGCGGCGCGCAGCCTGCCCCTGATCGCGGAGGACCACCCGTTGAGCGAGGAGATCGCGCGGGCCGAGGCCCTGGTGGGGGAGCTGGCGCGGTTCTGAGCGCGTCGCGGCGGCGTTCTCCCCGACGAGGCTCGGGCGCCGTGAGCAGCCGGCCCGGAGGGAGACGACGGCCTCGACGCTAGCGGGGGCCCCGCAGCCGGTACACGGTGATGAGCACGGGGTCCGCGGTGTCCGCGGCGTCGACGCTGGACACCGGGTTGACCGTCGGAACCGTCGCCAGGGTGGACACCGATCCCCAGCGCACCCGCGCGCCGTCGAGGAACTCGCCGGTGAGCGGCCGCCCGGGATCCGCGAGCCACACCTCCCCGCCCCGGCCCACCAGCCTGGGGAGCAGGTCCAGCAGCTCGGCGACGTTGCGGTGCCCGTACAGGACGTCCGCCGCGAGGACGAGGTCCCAGGGCGCCCGCCCGAGCAGGGCCGCCGGATCGGACCAGGAGCAGGCCGCGGTCTCGATGCTCACGCCGGAGCGCCGCGCGTTGTCCGCCGCGAAGGCGACGCCGTCGGGGGAACGGTCCGTGGCGAGGACCTTCGCGCCGGCCATCGCCGCCGCGATCGACGGCAGCCCCAGGCCGCACCCCAGCTCGAGGACGTTCGCGCCGGTCAGGTCCGCTCCCGTGCGGCTGCGGGCGCCCGCCACCGCGCGCGCCAGCTCGACGCCGCTCGGCCACACCTCGGCCCAGTACGGCGGGTACTCCTCGGTGGCGTCGAAGTTCGTCTCGTAGAGCACCGCCATCGCGGCCCGGGGATGGGTGTAGTCGATCCGTCCGCCGCCCGGGAGGGCGATCGACCCGTTCGCGAGATCGCTCAGCGCATCGGGTCGGGCGGTGCGGGTGGTGTGCGCCACCTGCCCGGTCGTCTGTTCTGGCATGCGGCCCTGCTCTCCGGATGCGTCGGGCATCCTCCGTCCCAGGGTGTCACGGTTCGGCCCGGGGCGATGCCGTCCGCCGAGCGGGTGGGGAGAATGCCGCCCGGACGTGTTCGACCCGCCCGGCCTTCGGCACCGGAGCCCGGGCCGTCACCGTCTAGGTTGCTGCCGACGGACCTGTCAGGAGGCACGGATGAGTCAGGCCCACCGCTCGGTCCCGGGACTCCGGACGCCGTGGCGCCGCAGCATGACCGCGCGGGACCCGGGGGAGGGGCACCGGGCGTCGACGCCCGGCATCCGGAACACATCGCCGAGCGCTACGGGCTCTTCACGATCATCGTCCTCGGCGAGTGCGTCCTGGCGACGACCGTCGCCTTCCAGGCCGGGATGACCGCGGAGGGTCTCTCGCCCGATCTCGTCCTGCTCGGGGTCGGCGGGCTCATGGTGATGTTCGGGATGTGGTGGACCTACTTCCTGGGCGGCGACGAACACGGGCTCACCTCGTTGCGCGTGGCCATGACCTGGGGATACGGCCGCTACCTGGTCTTCGCGGTGATCGCCGCGCTCGGCGCCGGACTGGAGGTGGCGGTCCAGGTGAGCCTGCACGTGGCGCACGTCGACGCGCTCGTCGCGGGGCTGGCCGTGTCCGTCCCGGTCGCCGTGTTCCTCGTGGCCATCTCCCAGCTCCGCCGGACGACCTGGCCGAAGGGGCTGCTCAGCCACGGGCTGGTGCTGGGGGCGGCGGTGCTGATCCTGCTCTGCGCCGGGCTGGCCCCGCTGCTGGGGATCGGGGCGGCGGTGCTCGTGATGGGCGTCGTGCTGGCGATCATGCTGGGCCTGTTCCTCCGGGCCCGGCACGAGGAGGCCGCGGACGCGTGAGCGCGGCCGGACCGCCGTGCGGGATCAGCGGAGCACGTCGGTGACGAGCCCCCGGGCCCAGGCCGGTCCACCCGGCGTGGG
Source organism: Pseudonocardia sp. (assembly GCA_025869365.1). Taxonomy (GTDB): domain Bacteria; phylum Actinomycetota; class Actinomycetes; order Mycobacteriales; family Pseudonocardiaceae; genus Pseudonocardia. The sequence goes on along the minus strand of JAOZVV010000121.1, from coordinate 32,290 downwards.
CGTGAAGATCGCCCGGTAGTACAGCGGGCCGAGCAGCAGGTCCGCCGCCCGCTCGACGTCCGGTGCGGGGCCGCCGCGGGCCTGCTCGCGCTCGATCATGGCCGTCAGCTGGTTGCGCCGGTCCGTGCTGCAGGCGCAGGCCCCCTCGGTGCCGCCGGCACCGATCGAGGCCCGCATCAGCGCGAGCGTGTCCGGGTCCTGCAGGTCCGTCGCGACGTCCCCGGCCCACTGCTCCAGGTCCCCGCGCAGGCTGCCGGTGTCCGGCACCACGATGTCCCCGGTGAACCGGCTCGCGGCGACGGCGGCGAGCAACTCCCCGATCGATCCCCAACGCCGGTAGACGGTGGTGGCGTGGACCCCCGCCCGGGTCGCGACGACCGGGATGGTGAGGCCCTCGGAGGAGCCCTCGGCCAGGAGTTCCTCGACGGCGCGGTGGACGGCCGCGCGGACGCGTGCGGACCGCCCGCCGGGGCGGCTCTGGACGGCGGTGCTCTCGGACATGCCGCCATTATTGCACCGATCACTGCGACAATGTGCCGGGGTCGGAACTAAACGCATCGATCTGTGCGTTCGTGCTACGGTCAGAGCCGTTAACGCAGAGATCGCTGCAGGGGGTCGCATGTCCACCATCTCGGATGCACGCACGACGGGTGCGGTATCGGCGGATCCGGGATCGGGAACGGCCCGCCCGCGGTCCCGGACCTTCGTCGCCGTCGCCGCCATCAGCGTGCTGTTCCTCGCCGCGTCCAGCGCGCCGACCCCGCTCTACGTCGTCTACCAGGAGCAGTGGGGCTTCTCGGCCTCGGTGCTGACCTTCGTCTTCGCGATCTACGTGCTGGGCCTGCTCGGGTCGCTCCTGGTCGTCGGGGCGCTCTCGGACCACGTCGGCCGCCGCCCCGTCCTGGCCGGGGCCATCGCCCTGGAGATCGGCGCGCTGGTGCTGTTCCTGCTCGCCGGGGACGTCGCCGTGCTGTCCGTCGCACGGTTCCTCCAGGGTGTCGCCACAGGTGCGGCGATGACCGCCCTGGGGGCGGCGCTCGTCGACCACGAGCCCGCGCACGCCCCCGGTCGCGCCGGATTGATCAACTCGCTGGCGCCCACGTCCGGTCTGGCGCTGGGGGCGCTCGGCACCGGCGCGCTGGTGCAGTTCGCCCCCGCGCCCACCCGTCTCGTGTTCGCGTGCCTGCTCGTGGGCATGGTGCTGGCCGGGCTGGTCGTCCTGCGGATGCGGGAGACGGTCGCCCGCCGCCCCGGTGCGCTGGCGTCCCTGCGTCCCCGCGTCGGGATCCCCGCGCGGCTGCGGGCCGACGTCGCCCCGGTCGTCCCGGTGATGCTGGCCAGCTGGGCGCTCAGCGGCCTCTACCTGTCCCTCGGGCCGTCCGTGGCGGTGAGCCTGTTCGGGCTGCACAGCCATCTCGTCGGCGGCGCGGTCGTGACGCTGCTGTGCGGCACCGGCGCCCTGACGGCGTTCACGTTCCGCTCCCGCTCGGCGGACAGCCTGTTGGTCCCGGCGGCGGCACTGCTGGCCGGCGGCACCCTCGTCACCCTGTTGGGGGTGGCGCAGGACGGCATCGTGCTCGCCGCGATCGGGACGCTCGTCTCGGGCGTCGGGTTCGGGGCCGCGGCGCTGGCCACGTTCGGCACGTTCGCGCGGATCGCGGCCCCGCACGAGCGCGGCGCCCTGTTCGCCGTCGCCTTCGTGTTCTCCTACCTGGCCTTCAGCCTGCCCGCGGTCGCCGCCGGGTTCGCGAGCACCGCCTTCGGCCTGCGGGCCACGGCGGAGGTCTACGGGCTCGCGGTCGTCGCGGCGGCGGCATCGGCGCTGGTCCTGCGGGTGGTGCTCAACCGCAGGCGGCCGGCCACGGCCGCCTGACGCGCGGTCCGGTCAGCGCACGCGCAGCACCGGCTTGCCGGGAGCCCGATCCGGCGAGTCGAGGTAGGTGTGCGCGGCCACCACGTCGTCGAAGGCGAAGACCCGGTCGACGAGCGGGGTGAACGCGCCGCTCGCGAGCCCGGACCGGACGAAGTGCTCGGCCCGGCGCAGGGCCGCCGGGTCCCCGGTGATCTCGAAGACGTGGTAGCGGCGCAGCCAGACGGGTGCGTATCCCGCGGCCGGCAGGGGGGTCTCCTGCCCGGACAGCCCGCCGTGGACGATCACCGTCGCGTCCGTCGCACAGGCCCGGACGAGAGCGGCGACGGCCGGCCCGCCGTCCGCGTCGAGGACCAGGGCGGCGCCGCGCCCGCCGGTGGCGTCCCGCAGGTCCGCGGCCAGGTCCGCGGTCTCCGAGGTGACGACCACGGACTCGGCCCCGGCCGCCAGCACGGCGTCCCGCTGTCCCGGGGAGGGGATCGTGGCGATCGGGATCCCCCCGAGGTGGCGGACCACCTGCAGGGCCGCGACGCCGATGCTGTTCGCCGCGGAGGTGATCACGACGTGGTCCCCGGGCCGCACCCGGACGATCTCCGCGACCATCCCGTAGACCGTCACGTACGGCATCCAGATCGCCGCGCCCGTGACCGCGTCCATCCCGGCCGGCCGCGCGACCAGCGCCGCGGCGGGCACGAGAGCCTCCTCGGCGTAGACGGGATAGTCGTTCTGGGAGAACGCCGGGACGACGCTGACCGCGTCCCCGGGCGCCCACCGCTCGACCCCGGGACCCACCTCCAGGACCTCGCCGGCGGCCTCGGTGCCGAGCCCCGCGGGCAGCCTCGGCGCCTCCAGGTAGGTCCCGCGCCGGAAGTTGACCTCCGCGCGGTTGAGCCCGACCGCGTCGACGCGGATCCGGACCTCGCCCGCGCCGGGGGAGCGGACCTCCACGTCCTCGTACCGCAGGACCTCGGTACCGCCGGTCTCGTGGAACCGGATCGCGCGCGCCATGTGGATCACTCTACGTCCCCGGGACCGCGGCGGTGGCGTCGCTGCGGAAGGTGCGCCGGTAGCTGTCCGGCGGCACCCCGACGACCCGCTTGAACTGGCGCCGCAGCGTCGTCGCGGTACCCATGCCGGTGGCCCGGGCGATCGCGTCGATGCCCTCGTCCGTGGTCTCGAGCAGCTCCTGGGCGCGCCGGACCCGCTGGGTCAGCAGCCACCGCAGCGGCGTCTGGCCGGTCACCGCCCGGAACCGGCGGCCGAGGTGGCGGGGGCTCGTGGCGGCCCGGCGCGCCATGTCCGCCACCGTGAGCGGCTGGTCGAGCCGCTGCAGGACCCAGGCGAGCAGATGGGCCAGCGCATGGTCGCCACCGGCCGGCATCGGCGTGGTTACGAACTGGGCCTGGCCACCGGAGCGGTGCGGCGGGACGACGAGGCGGCGGGCGACCGAGTTGGCCACGGCGGCACCGTGGTCGAGATGGACCAGGTGGAGGCACAGGTCCACGGCGGCGGCCTTGCCCGCCGAGGTGAGTACGCTCCCGTCGTCGGTGTACAGCACGTCCGGATCGACGTTCGCCCGCGGATGGCGGGCGCTGAGCTCGGCCGTGTGGGCCCAATGGGTGGTGGCCCGCCGCCCGTCGAGCAGGCCCGCGGCGCCGAGCACGAAGGCCCCGGTGCAGAGCGAGGCGACCCGGGCACCCGCCTCGTGGGCGGCACGGACGGCGTCGACGAGATCCGGCGGCGGCTCCTCGACGTCCGCGCAGGCGGGGACGATCACGGTGTCCGCGCGGGCGAGGCGCTCCAGCCCGTGGTCCGGCTCGACCACGAACGGCCCGACGCGCACCGGGCCGGGCCCGCAGAGCTGGACGTCGTACCAGCTGTCCGTGAGGTCGAGCGGTTCCCGCGGCGGGTTGCCGAAGATCTCGTACGCGACCCCGAGCTCGAAGTGCAGCAGGTGGCCGGCGGTCGCCAGCGCCACGGTGGCCATGTCCGAAAGTGTACGCATGGTGGCGTTCCGGACTCTCACGGTCCGGATACGCCGGAGGCCAGGCTGGACCCTTCGGCGCACCGTGATCAGGGGGAACGATGGGAACACCGCAGAGGGTGGTCGTCTACGGCGCGACCGGACACACGGGGAGATTCGTCGTCGCCGAGCTGCGGCGCCGCGGCGTCGCCCCGGTCCTGTCGGGCCGCGACGGCGCCCGGCTGGCGCGGCTCGCGGGGCAGGACGACGAGACGGTGGTGCGGCCCGCGACGCCCGACGACCCGGGCTCGCTGGATCGGGCCCTCGCCGGCGCCGCGGCGGTCGTCAACTGCGCGGGGCCGTTCGCGGTGACGGCCGCCCCGGTGGTCGGGGCGGCCCTGCGCGCGGGGCTCCCGTACGTCGACGTCGCCGCGGAGATCGAGGCGAGCCTGTCGACGTTCACCGACCACGCGGTCGCCGCCCGGGACGCGGGCACCGTCGTGGTGCCGTCGATGGCGTTCTTCGGTGGGCTCGGCGACCTGCTGGTGACCGCCGCGCTGGGGGACCGGACCGCCGCGGACGAGGTCCACGTCGCGTACGGGCTGAGCGGCTGGCACCCCACGCCGGGCACGCGCACCGCCGGGCAGGTCTCCCACGAGCGCCGCGCGGGCCGCCGGGTGCGGTTCACCGGCGGTGCGCTGGAGTACCACGACGACGTGGTGGCGCAGCGGAGATGGACCTTCCCGGAGCCGCTGGGCCGGCGAGCGGTGGTCGCCGGGTTCACGATGGCCGACGTCGTGACGGTGCCCAGCCACCTCGACGTGGCCGAGGTCGTCACCTACATGGCCGTCGACGCCGCGCGGGACCTGGCCGGGCCGGACACGCCCGGTCCGGAGGCGGCCGACGCCTCCGGACGGTCGGACCAGACGTTCACGGTCGACGTCCTGGTCCGCGCCGGTGGCACCGAGCACCGCGCCTCGGCACGGGGCCGGGACATCTACGCGGTCACGGCGCCACTGGCGGTGGAGGCCGTCCAGCGCATCCTGGACGGCCGGACCCGGTCGACCGGGGTGGTCTCGGCGGGTGCGGCGTTCGACGCGCCGGACTTCCTCCGGGCCCTGGCGCCGCACCTGTCCGTCGAGCTCCCCCCGGTGGCAGTGCGTCGGACCTAGTGGCAGTGCTTCGACGCGGTGGGCGGCACGTCGAGGGCCGGGTTGCGGTCGAAGAAGCCCGCGGGCTTGAGCACGAACCCGGTGTAGTCGACGGGCATGACGGGCCAGTCCTCCGGGCGCGGGAAGTGCGTGAGGCCGAAGGTGTGCCACACGACGATGTCCTCGCCGTCGACCGGCCGGTCCGCCCGCACCCATGCGGGCAGCCCCGCCCCGCCCGGGTTCTGGTTCACGAAGTCGCCCGCGGGATAGCGCTGGTCGTGGTCGTACTGCGTGACCCACAGCGCCTTGGTCGCGAAGGTCGCGCGGCCCGCGATCGACGACTCGGCGTCCGCGAGCAGGGTCGGCTGCCCGGTCGGGTGCAGCACGTACCCGACCTCCTGGCCCAGCGCGTTGCGCTTGTCCGGGTTGACGATGTGCCAGACGCGGCCGGTGGCGGCGTTGGCGTCCCGCTGCGCGTCGGACTCGCTGGTCAGCCGCGTGACGCTGCGCCGGAACGCGTTGCCGTACGGGTTGCCCTCACCCATCGGCACCCGCGCGGCCTCGACCTCCTCGACGGCGTTGTCCGGGCCGTCGACGGTCATGTCCAGCCGTGCCGAGAACAGGTGCTGGTGGAACGGCGCGCCCAGCCCCGGTGCGATCTCCGTGGCGTACTCGCCCGGCGTGCCCGAGGTGAACACGATGCCGGTGGCCTTGCACTCCAGCTCGATGGTGCCGTCGAGGTAGAGGTACCAGTAGAAGCCGTAGTCGTAGTTGCCGATCGGGGTGAAGAAGCTGATCACCAGGCGGCGCTGGCGGCGGGTCTCCCGGGAGCCGGTGAACATGTCCGAGTGCTTCCAGAGGACCCCGTAGTCCTCCTCGTGCATGCAGATCGCGTTCTGGATGGTCCGCGGGTTGCCGAGGTCGTCCGCGATCACGGCGTCGGTGTAGAGGATGTCGCCGAGGCAGTCGCAGCCCAGCTGCAGCGAGTCCGCGTAGCGGGCGAACATGTACTCGCCGCAGTCGAAGTAGTTCTGCCAGAAGCGGACCGGTGCCGGGTCGGCGTAGGGGACCACCATCTCGGCCACCGACGCGCGGTAGCAGATCGGCCGGGAGTCGAAGGCGATCTGGTGCAGGGTCAGGCCCTCACGCTCGTTGAACCCGATGCGCAGGTCCCACTTGCCCCACTGCACGTGCCCGTCGGAGACGGTGAAGGAGCGGCCCTCGGGCTGGGTGATCGAGATCGGCTTGAGGTCGAGGTGCTCGCCCTGGACCTCGGGGTCGTCGAAGTTGCCGGTCGTCGCCGGCACGGGCACGGCGCCGGTGTCGACCACCTTGTCGACCGACCGCGCGGTGAGGTCCACGTAGGCCACGAGCCCGTCGATCGGATGTGCCCACGGGTGGTCCTTCGCGTGGTCCTGGCGGAAGCCGAACGCGCGCACGATCCGCCGGCCCGCCTCCTCCGGGTAGTCGTAGACGCCCGCGGACAGGGGGACGGCCCGGACCGAGGCGGGCTCGATGCCGCGCTGCTGCAGCGCGGCGAGCCACTCCGGGGCCGAGTTGAGGATGTCCTCGATCAGCTCGAACTCGGCGTCGATGATCGGCGGCTGGCCGTCCCGCGGGGGATCGAGCTCCCGGCTGCTGACGACGGTCCGGGACGTCGCCGAGACGACGGTGTCCCAGGAGCGGCCGGTCCGCAGGTCCAGCAGCACGGCGCGGAAGCGGCGGTCCACCGGGGCGCCGGCGAGGACCTCGGCCTTCGGCGGCTCCTCGGGCGCGAAGAAGGCGTAGCGGACGTTCTCGGTGAGCAGGCCGGCGTCCGCCAGGACGTCGCGGACGGCGGTCACCTCCGCCTCGGTGGTCATCTCCAGCGCGTGGGTGCGGGATTCGCCAGGGATCTGCACTGTCGTCATGGCGTGTCTCCTTCCTATGCCGCGTCGACGGCGGGTGCGGGGGTGACGGTTTCGGGTTCGGGAGTGCGCCGGGACCAGACTGCCCCCAGGACGAAGGCCAGGACCAGGACTGCGCCGATGCCTGCGGCCAGCGCGGGCGAGCCGCCGATCAGGGTCGGGAAGTTGGAGACGGTCAGCCAGAGGCACACCAGCAGGCCGACGAGGCCCAGGGCCGGGGCGACGACCGTGTGCCACGGCCTCGTGTCGGCCCGGGTGCGGCGGAAGAACACCAGCACCGCGGCGCAGGTCAGGGCCATCAGCGCGAGGACGCCGAGGGTCGCGGTGCCGGCCATCCAGGCGAAGACCTGCGCGACCGGGTCCATCCCGGCGATCGCGAAGATCACCACGAAGGCGAGCGCGGACACGGACTGGGTCAGGGACGCGACGTGCGGCGAGGTGTGCCGGGCGTGGCTGCGCCCGCAGGCCGCCGGGAGCGCGCCGGAGTTGCCCAGCGCGAAGAAGTACCGGGCGAGCACGTTGTGGAAGGACAGGATCGCGGCGAACAGGCTCGTCACCAGCAGGACCTGCGCCACGTCGCCGCCGACCGGGCCGAGGACGTTCGTGATCGTCGTGAGGATCATGGTGCCGGGGTCCGCGCCCGCCGCCTCGACGGCCGCGTCGTCGCCCCAGGCGGACACGACCGCCCAGCTGGAGAGCGTGTAGAACGCGCCGATCAGCAGCAGCGCCAGGTAGGTGGCGCGCGGGATCGTGCGCTCCGGGTCCTTCGCCTCGTCCCGGAAGACCGCGGTGGCCTCGAACCCGATGAACGAGGCGATGGCGAACATGATGGCGATCCCGAGCGAGCCGGACACGACCTGGGTCGGCTGCAGGAACGCCGTCGAGAGTCCCGCGTCCGAGCCGCCGCCGCGGCCGACGACCACCATGTCGAAGACCAGGACGATCGCGACCTCGGCCAGCAGGAGGACACCGAGCACCTTGCCGCTGAGCTCGATGTGCCGATAGCCCAGCGCCCCGACGATCAGCAGCACCACCACCGAGTACGCCCACCAGGGCACGGCCGGGCCGCCGTAGTGCTGCACCAGGCCGTCGAGCACCGCGCCGATGTAGCCGTAGACGGCCAGCTGCACCGCCGTATAGGTGACCAGGGCGAGGAACGCCGAGCCGAGGCCGGGCGCGCGGCCGAGACCGCGCTGGACGTAGGCGTAGAAGGCGCCGGCCTGCGGGACGTGCCGGCTCATCGCGCAGAACCCCACCGCGAACAGCAGCAGGACGGCGCAGCAGAGCACGAACGTCGTCGGGAAGGCGGCGCCGTTGCCCGCGGCGAGGCCGAGCGGGACGGTACCGGCGATGACGGTCAGCGGCGCCGCGGCCGCGACGACCATGAAGACGATCGAGCCGACGCCGAGCCGGCCGGTGAGGGTGTGGGGGCGGTCCGTGCTCATCTCAGCTCCGGATGTCGAGGAATGTGGGAGGACCGTCGCCCCCCGGGGAGTGTGAGTCAAAGCACGTTCTCCGGCTCTGCGAATCGCCCGCCCGGCCGTTCCCACGCCACGGGAACCGGCCGGCCGGAATTCTCGTTCGACCCGTCGGCGCTGGTCATGGCGGCGCTTCCCGCGGCTAACGTCCCCGCTCTAGTCTCACCGCACCGGTGGGGAAGGAGGGGGCCATGCGCGACGGTCGGTCGCCGCGGCTGCGGGTCCGCTCACCCGTGCACGGGCTCGCCCGGCGCCGGCTCGGGCCGCTCGAGGTCGTCGCGCAGTCCGTCTCCGGGACCGCGCCGTCCGCCGCGATGGCCGCGACCCCGGTGATCGTCGCCGCGTCCGCGGGTGGCGGGACGGTGTGGTCGTTCGTGATCGCGACCGTCCTGGCCCTGCTGATCGCGGGCTGCATCGGCCGCTTCACCCGCCGGATGGCCGCGCCGGGCGGCCTCTACAGCCTGACGGCCAAGGGGCTCGCCCCGGGCGCCGCGTTCGCCTGCGGAATCGCGCTCCTCGTCGGCTACGGGCTGCTCGCCGCCGCGGCGCTGGCCGGGGTCGGGGCCTATCTCGACGCGCTGCTGGCCCGGGCCGGGCTGCCGGGCGGCCGGATCGTGATCACCCTCGCCGTGGTGGTCTTCGGCCTGCTCGTCGCGGCACTCGCGTTGCGCGGGGTCCGGCTCTCCGCCCGGGTCGTGCTGCTCGTCGAGTCCGTGTCGATCACCGTGATGGTCGTCGTCTTCACGTTGTTGCTGCTCGGCGGCCCGGCGGAGGGGGAGGCCGCCCCGATGCCGGACGCCGGGATCGGGGGGATCGCGGCCGGGGTGCTGCCCGCGCTGGCCGCGTTCATCGGGTTCGAGGTCGCGACGGCGCTGGGCGCCGAGGCCCGCCGACCGTTCCGCAGCGTGCCGCGGGCGGTGGGGCTCACCGCCGCCGTCAGCGGGGTGCTCTACCTGTTCGCGGCGCAGACCCAGGTCATCGGCTTCGCGACGACGCCGGGCGGCCTCGCCGGGCAGCCCGAGCCGGTGCTCACACTGGCGACGGCCCGCGGCTGGTCCTGGCTCCCGGCCGTGCTCGACGCCGGATTGATCATGTCCTTCTTCGCCTGCGCCCTGGCGACGACGACCGCGCTGGTCCGGGTGCTCTTCTCGCTGTCCCGGGACGGCGTGGCGCCGCGGGCGCTGGGCCGGACCCATGCGCGGTTCCACACCCCGCACGTCGCGCTGGCCGCCGCGACCCCGGTGGTGGTCGCGGTGCTGGCCCTGCCGGTGGCCGCGGGGGTCCCGGTCGTGGTCGTCCTCGTCGCCCTGCTGACCCTCGCGACCTGCGGGTTCCTCGTGGCGTACGTGTTCGTGTGCCTGGCCGCGCCCGTGTTCCTGCACCGGATCGGGGAGCTGACGTGGCCCGCCGTGGCCGCCACCGCGGTGATCGTGCCGATCCTGCTGGTCGTGCTGGTGGTCTTCGTCGCGGGATCACCGCTCGCGGTGGTGGTGCTGGCCGCGGTCGTCGTGGCGGGCGGGGCCTGGTTCGGCTGGCTGCGGCTGCGGCGGCCGGAGCGGATCGCGGCGATCGGGGTGTACGACGAGACCGTCGCCGAGGACGTGCTCGGGCAGGCGGCGTGACCCGCCGACGTGCTTGCTCCCGCGGAGGCGGCGACGTGACCCGCCGACGTGCTTGCTCCCGCGGAGGCGGCGACCTGACCCGCCGACGTGCTTGCTCCCGCGGAGGCGGCGATGTGATCGCCGACGTGCCTCTTCCCGCGGAGGCGGGGGAGTGACGGACCCGATCCCCCTGTCCGGCCGCCAGCCGCGGGCCGTGCGGAGCGTGCTCGCGGTGCTCGAGGAGATCGTGGCGGCCGGGCCCGGGGTGACGGCGAAGGAGATCTCCGCCGCGCTCAAGCTGCCGCAGGCGACGACCTACCGGCTGCTGAACCTGCTGGTGGGGGAGGAGTACCTGGTCCGGCTGCCGGACCTGAAGGGGTTCGCACTCGGCCGGCGCGCGGCGCGCCTCGCCGTCCCGGTCGTGACGACGCCGCCCACCGCCGCGCGGGCCGTGGTCGAGCATCTGCGGGGCCTGGTCCGGTGGGGTGTGCACCTGGCGTCGTTCGGCTCCGGGCAGGTGGTGCTCGTCGACCCGGACCCGGACCACCCGCCGAGCGACGCCGCGCTGCTCGCCCGCTACCCGCAGGTGTCCGCCCTGGGCCGGTTGCTGCTGGCCGAGCAGGCGGACTGGCGTGCCCTCGTCCGGGAGCTGCGGGTGTTCACCGAGCACACCGTGTCCGATCCCGCCGCCCTCGCGGGCATGCTCGGCCGCGTCTCGGCCGAGGGCGTCGCCCGGCAGTGCGGGGAGCTGCGGGCGGACCGCGGGTGCCTCGCGGTACCGGTGCGCGCGCCCGACGGGCGGCTCGTCGCCGGCCTGGCGCTGTCCGGCCCCGCCCACCGCGTCGCCGAGCCGAACCCCGAGCTCGTCGAGCTGCTGCGGGAGCACGCGGAGCGGCTGTCCCCCCTGCTGGGGTAGCCCCATGTAGCCACCGCGTTACCGGTCGTTGCACGGTGCGTCATCAGTTCTTAGCGCCGAGGTGACCGCCGGTACGATCGGATCCCGTATTCCTTGACGGCATGATCCCCGACGTCCTGACGCCGACCGCGACCGCGCGCTCCGCCGCGATCGCCGATCTGCTCGACGCCCTGGAGGGTGTGGTCGGCAGCTATCGTGACCTGCCCGAACGCGAACGTGCCCGGCGCTGTTCGGCGGAGGCCGAGCGGATCACGGGTGAGCTGGCGCTGCTGCTGAGCACCACGCGGTCGCGGCTGTCGTCGACCTTCGAGCGGCGCGGCCCCGGGGGATAGGTCCCGTCCGGCGGGCCGGGCGGGCGCGAGGCACCCTGTCCTCGATGAGCCCGACGGACCTCGACGCCACCGGCCTGCGGCGGGTGCTCGCCGTCCTCTGCGTCACCGAGGTGACCAGCTGGGGCGTCCTGTACTACGCCTTCCCCGTGCTGGCGCCGACGATCGCGGCGGACACCGGATGGTCGACCGGGGAGATCACCGCGGCGTTCTCGCTCGGGCTGGTGGTGTCCGCGCTGGTCGGGATCCCGGCCGGGCGGCTGCTCGACCGTCGTGGACCGCGTGCGCTCATGACGACCTGCTCCGTCCTCGCGGTCCCGGCTCTGGTGGGCATCGCGTCCGCCGGGTCGCTGCCGCTGTTCTTCGGCGCCTGGATGCTCGCCGGTGTCGCGATGTCCGGGACGCTCTACCCGCCCGCGTTCGCGGCGCTGACCCGCTGGTGGGGGAGGCGCCGGATCACCGCGCTCACCGCCGTCACGCTGCTCGGCGGGCTGGCCAGCACGATCTTCGCCCCCCTCACGGCGGGCCTGCTCGGGCACCTCGGCTGGCGGCACACCTATCTCGTCCTGGCGGTGGTGCTCGCCGTGGTGACGATCCCCGCGCACCTGTTCGGGCTGCGGGGTCACTGGCCTGCCGCCGAACCGGCGCCCGAGGCGGCGGGGACGCCCGCCGCGATCGCGGGCAGCCGGGCCTTCGTCCTGCTCGTCGCGGCGGTCGGGCTCGGCGCGTTCACCGCGTTCGCCGTGGTGGTGAACCAGGTGCCGCTGCTGATCGGCCGCGGGCTGTCGACGAGCTCGGCGGCCTGGGCGCTCGGGCTGGGCGGGGTCGGGCAGGTCCTCGGGCGGCTCGGCTACGGGCGGCTCGGGGCGATCGCCCCGCGGCCCCGCGCCGTGCTGGTCCTCGGCGTGATGGCGCTGACGACCGCGGCGCTCGGCCTGCTGCCCGGTCCGGTGGGGCTGCTCGTCGCCGTCGCGATGCTCACCGGCGCGGCCCGCGGGATCTTCACGTTGCTGCAGGCCACGGCGGTGAGCGAGCGCTGGGGGACCGAGCACTACGGCCGCCTCGGCGGGATCCTCGCCGCGCCGGCGATGGTCGCGACGGCGGTCTCGCCGTGGGCCGGGGCGGCGCTGGCCGGGGCACTGGGCGGGTACCCCGCGCTCTTCCTGGTGCTGGCCGCGGTGGCGCTGCTGGCCGCGGCGCTGGCGGCCGGATCGGGCGTGCCCCCGCGGTGACCACGATCGACGCGGGCGGGTCCGCCGAACCGGCCTCCGGGGCCGTAGGGTCCGGGGTCGTGATCGAGGAACTGCGTGCGGACTGCGGTCGCTGCGCCGGGTTGTGCTGCGTGGCCCCGGCGTTCGCACGGTCCTCGGACTTCGCCGTGGACAAGCCCGCCGGGCAGGCCTGCGCGAACCTGCAGCAGGACTTCCGCTGCGGCATCCATGCGGAGCTGCGGAGCAGCGGGTTCGCGGGGTGCACGGTGTTCGACTGCTTCGGCGCGGGCCAGCAGGTCGTCCAGGTGACGTTCGGGGGCGCGGACTGGCGCGCGACACCGGGCATCGCACAGGACATGTTCGCGGCGTTCTCCACGATGCGCCGGCTCCACGAGCTGCGCTGGTACCTCACCGAGGCCCTGGCCCGGGACGAGGCGACGACCCTGCACGCGGACCTGGCCGCGCTGCTCGCCGAGACCGTGGAGCTGTGTGCGGGCGACGCGGCGTCGCTGGCGGAGATCGACGTCGCCGGGCACCGGGAGACGGTCAACGCGCTCCTGGTCCGCACCGGCGAGCTCGTCCGCGCCGCGGCACCCGGGAGGTCCCTGAACCGGCGCGGGGCGGACCTGGTCGGGAAGCGGCTGCGCAGGGCGGACCTGCGCGGTGCGAATCTCCGGGGCGCCTTGCTGATCGGCGCGGACCTGCGGGAGGCGGACCTTCGCCGGGCCGAGCTCATCGGTGCGGACCTGCGGGGTGCGGACCTGCGCGGCGCCGATCTCACCGGCGCGCTCTTCCTGACCCAGTTCCAGGTCAACGCGGTCCGCGGCGACGCGGCGACCCGGCTGCCGTCCCGGGTGAGCGTTCCCGGGCACTGGTGACCTGCGGACGGCAGGGGCCGGGGCGTGGCGGCGCGCGGCGCGCGGTCCCGGCACGAGCCGTTCACCAGGATGACCGCCGGCGGGCCCCGGGAGGTCATCTCGAACAGGTGAGCTGCGGGGATGCGGCTGGCCGTCCTCGACATGGCGGGCACCACGGTGGCCGACGACGGCCTCGTCCTCGACGCGGTCCGGCGTGGTCTCACCGCGGTGCGCGTCCCCCTGGACGGCCCGCGGTTCCCCGCGCTGCGCCGGCAGGCCGAGGCGACGATGGACCGGGCCACGCTGACGGTCTTCGGCGACCTGCTCGACGGCGACATGCACCGCGCCCGCCGCGCGAGCCTCGCCTACGAGGCGTGCCTGGTCTCCGCGGTGGCGTACGGGCGGATCCGTGAGGTACCGGGGGCGCGGGCGGCGATCGAGGCGCTCCGGGCCGCGGGCCTGGCCGTCGCCCTGGTGTGCGGGTTCGGTCCCGAGACGCGGGACGCGGTCGTCGAGGCGCTGGGCTGGGCGGAGCTCGTCGACGTCGTGCTCTCGCCGTGCGACGCGGACGGGCGCGGCCTCCCGGATCCGGCGCTGGTCCTGGGGGCCGCGCGCCGGGCCGGGGTGGAGCTGCCGGACGCGGTCGTGGCCGGGGACGCGAGCGCCGGGATCCTCGCGGCGGTCCGCGCGGGGGCGGGCCTGGCGGTGGGGGTCAGGTCCGGTGCGCACACCGAACCCGTCCTGCGACGGGCCGGCGCGCACGCCGTGATCGACTCGGTGGCGGAGCTGCCCGCGTTGCTGGGGCTGCCGAGCTGAGGAGCCCGGCAGGAGCCGAGGGCCGACCCGGGTCTAGTTCTCCTCGGCGTCCGATTCCCCGGGAGGCGCGGCGATGCCGTAGCCGCCGCGGTAGAACGTCAGCGGCAGGCGGGCCGGGTCCGCGCCGAGGTCCGAGACGAGCCCGACGGCCATCGTGTGGTCCCCGCCGTCGTACTCGTTCCAGAGGGTGCAGTCGATCCAGGCGCTGACGCCGTCCAGGATCGGGGCGCCGGACGGGGCCGGCCGCCAGGACTTGCCCGCGTACTTGTCCGTGCCCGAGCGGGCGAAGGAGTTGCTGATCTCCTGGTGGTCCTCCGCCAGGATGTTCACGCAGAACGTGCCGACCTCGCGGATCTGCGGCCACGTCGACGACGTGCGCGCGGGGGAGAAGCTGATCAGCGGCGGGTCCAGCGACAGCGACGCGAAGGACTGGCAGGTGAAGCCCAGCGGCCCGTCGGGGCCCTGGGCGGTGACGACGACGACCCCGGACACGAAGTGCCCGAGGACGTCACGCATGGTCGCCGCGGTGACCGCGTCTGGGGCAGCGCTGGTGCTCGGTGTGGTTCCGGTCATGCGATGACCCTAGGCAGCGGGGCCGCCGTTGACCATCCGTTCGGAGCGGGATCACGCTCGCACCGCCGCGCCCGGCGGTCACCCGGACGGGCGGTCCGCACCAGTCAGCCGATCGGGGCGCCTGTCGCGGCCGCGCCGACGCGGCGCGGGCGGGACACTGCTCCCGGTCGGCGCCGCCCCGTACTCGTGGGGAGCCCGGGGGCGGTGCCGGCCTGAAGAACGAGAACCGGCCCGGACGATGTCGTCCGGGCCGGGACATCGCTCGCTCAGCTGGCGTAGGCCCGCAGGCGGTCCGCCCGCTCGCCGATCCGCAGCTTGGCCATGACCTCACGCTCGATCTGGCGCACCCGCTCGCGGGAGAGCCCGAAGCGGCGGCCGATCTGGTCCAGCGTGCGCGGCTGCCCGTCGTCGAGGCCGTAGCGCATCCGGATCACCGCCTGCTCGCGGTCCTCCAGCGTCGAGAGCACCCGGCGCAGGTCGTCGTGCAGCAGGTGCGAGATGACGGTGTTCTCGGCGTCCGCGGCCTCGGCGTCCTCGATGAAGTCCCCGAGCGGGGCCTCCTCGTCGTTGCCGACGGGCATGTCCAGGCTCACCGGGTCCCGGGCGTGGTCCAGCAGGTCCGCGATCTTCTCGATCGGCAGGCCGGACTCCTCGGCCATCTCCTCGTGCGTGGCCTCGCGGCCCATGCGCTGGTGCATGTCCCGCTTGATCCGGGCCAGCTTGTTCACCTGCTCGACGAGGTGGACGGGCAGGCGGATCGTGCGCGCCTGGTCCGCCATCCCGCGGGTGATGGCCTGCCGGATCCACCAGGTGGCGTAGGTGGAGAACTTGAAGCCCTTCGCGTAGTCGAACTTCTCGACGGCGCGGATCAGGCCCAGGTTCCCCTCCTGGATCAGGTCCAGCAGCGGCATGCCGCGGCCGGTGTAGCGCTTGGCCAGGGACACCACGAGCCGGAGGTTGGCCTCCAGCAGGTGGTTCCGGGCGCGGGAGCCGTCCCGGACGATGGCCCGGTAGTCCCGCGCCAGGTCCTCGTCGATCACCTCGCCGGTCTCGGCGGCGGTGTCCAGCTTGTACTTGGCGAACACGCCCGCCTCGATCCGCCGGGCGAGGTCGACCTCCTGGGCGGCGGTGAGCAGGGCGGTCTTGCCGATCCCGTTGAGGTAGACGCGCACCAGGTCCGCGGCGGGACTCTGCGCGTCGAGGTCCTCGGCGGTGAGCTCCGGACGGCCGGTCGGCGTGCTCGCGTCCGTCGTCTCCGTGTCCACGACCTCGGTGTCGTCGGAAGAGGTACGCTGGCTCGGCAGCCTTCGCGCGGAGCGGTTCGACGCCCCGGAGGTGCGGACCGGGGACTTGCGGGCAGCCGGCTTCACGGCTGCCTTCGTGGGCGACACGGTGGTCGGCGCTGTCATCTACGTTCCTCCCCATGCGACCCGGGCGGTACTGGCGTTTGGGCGGAACCGCCGGGGTTCTACTGGGTTGAACGCACATCGTCTGGCAAACGTTCCCGGGAAGCGCATCCCCCGTCCGAGCGAATGCAGATCACGTTTCGGATCTCCCGCGATGCCCGGGCCGGCCGATCCGGGCGGCACGAGGGCGTCGGGGACGCAGCTCTCCCGTGCCGCCCGGATCGATCACGGGCTCCCGCGGGGCCGCGGAGCCGGCGCGTCCGGTCAGGGAGCGGGCACCCTCGGGGTCCGCCCCGGGTCCGCCACGGCCTGGGCCGCGCGCCGGCGCCTGCTCGCCCGCTGCCCGGTGCTGCTGCTGTCGGAGAGCGCGCGCACCGCCTCCAGCAGCGGCGGCCAGTCCTGGCGCAACGCGTCCCGGCCCATGAACAGGCCGAGGTGCCCACCGGTCGCCGTCCGCTTCGTGATCTCCTTCGCGGGCGTGCCGACGGCCTCCGCGGCCGCGAACAGCTGGGCCGGCGGCGTGATGTGGTCCGTCGACCCGGCGAGCAGGAACAGCGGGCAGGTGATGGCGCGCATGTCCACCTTCTCGCCGTCGATCTCCAGCTCGCCCGAGATCAGCCTGTTCTTCCAGAACAGGTTCTCCACGAGCCACAGGTAGAAGGCCCCGGGGATGTCCTGGGTGTGTTTGAACCAGTCCTCGAACATGCGGTACCGCTCGACGTGCGCGGCGTCGTCGACGTTCGCGAGCAGCTGGAGCTGCCGGGCGATCTCGGACTGCGGCTGGATCATGATGAAGTTCGCCAGCACGGCCCGGCCCGGCATGTTCCCGCCGCCGGCCGCCACGAGCGCCTTGTACGGCGCCATGCCCAGCTTCCCGGCCATCGCCTGCGTCGACGCGGCGATCACCGAGTCCCCGGCGTGGAAGTCGATCGGTGCGCCCGCCAGCGTGAGCGTGTGCACCCGCTCCGGGTGCAGGGCCGCGTAGATGGTGGCCAGCCAGCCGCCCTGGCAGTCCCCGACCAGGTTGGCCTTCCCGCCCATCCGGCGGATCGAGCGGTCGATGACGTCCAGGTAGTCCGTGACGTCGACCGTGCGCGTCGCGGCCGTGGCCGGGCGCCAGTCCAGGGCGTAGACCCTCGTCAGGCCCGCCGCACGGATCACCGCGATCTGGCTCTGCTGCGGGGAGAAGTCCACGACCGTCGACGAGTGCCCGGCCTGCGGCGGGAGCACCAGTGTCGGGACGACGGCGTCGTCGCGGTCCTCGGGGGCGGTGAAGTCCCGCAGGTGCGCGAACGGCGTGCTGAGCACGATCTCGTTCGGCAGGTGCCACTGCGGCACCCGGCGGTCCAGCATCGTCGACCACCAGAGGACCCCGCGTACGGCGGTCTCCATCGGGGTCGTGAAGTGGGTGACGGCGTCGACCACGGCCGTGCCGGTGGCCTTGGCGAACTCCGCGACGCCCCGCGCGGTGGCGACGGCGTGGTAGCCGGCGAGGAAACGCAGGGGGTCCCGGCGCGGCGGGACGTCCGCCTGCGCGGTGCTCCCGGACTGCAGGGCCGTGTCCTCCGGCAGGGCCGTGCGCCGCGGTCCGGCGGTCCTCGACCGGCGGTGCAGCTCCAACGGTGTCTGTGCAGCAGTGGTCATGGCCGTCTCCCATCTCCTTCGATGTCGGAGAAGTCCGATACCCAACGGTAACCGTGTCGGGTATCCCAAGCAATGCGACGCTACTTATTGGTAGCGCTTGCTATATCAAGCGCAGGTGACGGGGCATACACGTGACATGGGGCCGTGACGCTGCGCTACCGACCAGTACCCCCCACCATGGGTCCACCGCCCCGGAACACCCCACGACCTGGGGATCGTCCGGGCGGCACGATCCACGAGCCATGGGAGGCCCGGCCACCGATGACCACCACCGCACCCACCGCTGCGACCCCACTCTCCGACGGCCCCACGACCGGCCCGGCGAGAACCGCGGTCGCCACGGCGCGTGTCACCGATCTGCTCGCCCAGCTCCGTGAACTGCTCGACCCCGCCACCGCCGCCGCACGGATCGATCCCGTCGGCCTGGGGACCGCCGTCCGGGAGGCCGCACGCCAGGTCGTCACCCACCCGCGGGCCGCGGTGAAGGTCGGCCTCGGCTGGGGCGGGGACGCCACCCGCGCGACGCTGGCCTCGGCCGCGCGCGCCGTCGGCGGCACCGTCGAGGGACCGGCCGACCTGCCCGAGAAGGACAAGCGCTACGCGGACCCGGCGTGGAAGGGCAACGCCTGGTACTACCTGTGCCGCCAGCAGCACGCGCTCTTCGCCGCCCGCCTGCGCGAGCTCTCGGCGGCCACCGACCTCGCCCCCGTCACCCGGCGGAAGGTGGACTTCCTCGTCGACCAGATCATCGACGCCGTGTCCCCGGTGAACTGGCCCGCGTCGAACCCCGTCCTGCTCAAGAAGGCCCTGGAGACCGGCGGGCACAGCCTGGCCCGCGGCGTCGCGAACCTGCTCCGGGACGTGGTGCAGAACAAGGGCCTGCCGCGCCAGACGACGCCCGGACAGTTCGTGGTGGGCAAGGACCTGGCCGCGACGCCGGGCCGGGTCGTCTTCCGCAACCGGCTGATCGAGCTGATCCAGTACGAGGCGCAGACGGACGAGGTGCACGAGGTCCCGCTGCTCATGAGCCCGCCGTGGATCAACAAGTACTACATCATGGATCTCGCGCCGCAGAAGAGCCTCGTCGAGTGGGCCGTGCGGCACGGGCACACCGTCTTCATGATCAGCTACCGCAACCCGGACTCGGCCATGCGGGACGTGACCATGAGCGACTACCTGCGTGAGGGCCCGATCGCCGCGCTCGACACCGTCCAGACGATCACCGGCGCCGAGAAGGTCAACGTCGCCGGGCTCTGCCTCGGCGGCACGCTCTCCGCGGCGACGGCCGCGTGGCTCGCCCAGAAGGGCGACGAGCGGATCAACAGCCTGACCCTGATGAACACGCTGCTGGACTTCACCGAGCCGGGCAAGCTCGGCGTCTTCGTCGACGAGGCCACTGTGGACCGCCTCGAGCTGAGCATGAAGCGGGACGGCTACCTGCCCGCGGAGAGCATGAAGACCACGTTCGACATGCTCCGCTCGACGGACCTGATGTGGAACTACGTCGTCAACGACTGGCTGCTCGGCGAGGCGCCCGCCCCGTTCGACATGCTCAGCTGGAACGCGGACTCCACCCGCATGCCGGCCGCGATGCAGACCGAGTACCTGCGCACCTGCTATGTCGAGAACCGGTTCGCCGAGGGCAAGCTGGAGCTGGCGGGGGAGCGGCTCGACGTCGCGGACGTCCGGCAGGACGCCTACGTCATCAGCGCCGAGGCGGACCACATCGCCCCCTGGGCGTCGGTCTACAAGGGAGCCGCGAAGCTGGGCGGGAAGGTCCGGTTCGTGCTCTCGAACTCCGGCCACATCGCGGGCGTGGTGAACCCGCCGTCGCCGAAGTCCCGGCACTGGTTCGGCGAGTCCACGAACCTCCCGGCGAGCTCGCAGGACTGGCGCGACGACGCCGGGGAGCACCGGGCGAGCTGGTGGGAGGACTGGACGCCGTGGATCGGCGAGCGGGGCGGGGGGGGGGGGGGGCCGCCCCCCCCCCCCCGGCCCCCCCCAACCCCGCACCGGGGCGCGCCCCGGCGCCACGACACCCCCCGAGCCCAAACCACACGCCCCC
>JAOZVV010000121.1:0-12493 GCA_025869365.1 Pseudonocardia sp. | reverse complement strand
AGCGGGGCGGGGCGCTGCGGACGCCGCCCCCGATCGGCGGGCCCGCCCATCCCGTGCTCGGGGACGCGCCCGGGAGCTACGTCACCGGCTGAGCCGAACCGTCCGTCCGGCCCGCCGACCGGCTCCGGGGTGGTGGTGCGTGCGTCCGGCGCCCCGGAGCAGACACAATGCGCTCATGGCAACCGGCACGACGTCCCATTCCCCGGGTTCCGGGCCCTCCGGTTCCGGATCCTCGGGCTCTGGCAGGGAGGGCTGGGCGGCGCAGTTCAACGCTCTCGGCGGGTTCATCCGGACGCAGCGGCAGATGGCCAAGCTGTCGCTGCGCGAGATGGCGTCCATGACGAAGGTGTCCAACGCCTACCTGAGCCAGGTCGAGCGTGGGCTGCACCAGCCGTCGCTCAAGGTGCTGCACTCCATTGCGGACGCGCTGCAGCTCTCCACGGAGCAGCTTCTCCAGCAGGCGGGCTGGGCGACGGATCCGGACGCCGCGGCCGGTGCGGCCGCGGCCGCGGGCGCCTCGGCGGTGTCCGGGGTGGAGGAGGCGATCGCCGCGGACGAGCGGCTGTCCGAGGAGCAGAAGCTGGCGCTGCTGGGCGTGTACCGGAGCTTCGTCGAGTCCTCGGCGGTGTGAGATCCGCGGTCCGGTGCCGGAGCTGTGAGCCGGGTCAATCTGCTTGAAATACTTAACGCTGGTGCGTAGTTTAGGAAGCGCAGGGTCCGAGCAGGGCCGTGCACCATCGCGGTGGATCGTCGTCACGGTGGATCGTCGTCGCGGTGGATCGTCACTGCACCTTCCTTCACGAGAGGCACTTGCCATGAGCGCTCCGACCGAGCAGTTCGCGGACTACGCCAAGCGCGGCCAGGAGGCCGTCACGTCCGCCGTCAGGACCTGGACCGACGCCGTCGGCGACCTCGCCGGCACCGTCACCGGCCGGCGCCCCAGCTCCGCTGACGCGCAGGCCGTGCTGGACACCGCCTTCGACACCACCCTCGAGGTCGTGCAGAAGGTCGTCGACGGGCAGCGTCAGGTCGCCCGCACCCTGCTCGACGCGGGCGTGCAGGTCGTCGAGGTCATCGGCGAGCAGGCGACCAAGGCCGCCGGCAAGGCGACCGAGACCGTCACCGAGACCGCCGCCAAGGCGAGCCGCAGCCGGTCCACCTCGGCCAAGAGCTGAGCACGGCTCGGGTCTCGACCCGGGTCCCGACCGGTCCCCAGCTCCCGACCGGTCCTCAGCTCTCGACCAGCACGGTGAACGGGCCGTCGTTCACGGACTCGACGGCCATGTCCGCCCCGAACACGCCGGTCTCGACGCGGGCGCCGCGCCCACGCAGCGCGGCCACCACCGCATCGACCAGCGGTTCGGCCACGTCGGGCCGGGCCGCCGCGAGCCACGACGGGCGACGCCCCTTGCGGACGTCGCCGTAGAGCGTGAACTGGCTGACCACCAGCAGCGGCGCCCCGGCCTCGGCGCAGGACCGCTCGCCGTCGAGGATCCGGAGCTCGTGCAGCTTGCGGGCCATCCATCCGGCGGTCTCGGCGGTGTCGTCCGTCCGGACGCCGAGGAGCACGAGCAGCCCCTCGCCCTCGATCGCGCCGACGACCTCGCCGCCGACGCGGACGGACGCCCGGCTCACCCGGGCCGCGACGGCCCGCATCAGGTCCGCTCGCCGCGCCGGCGCGGCACCGTCGCCCAGCCCTCGACGGGCAGCAGCACGCCGTGCCGCACGAACTCCCGCACGGCCGGCAGCGTGGCGGCCACCAGCTCGTCGACCGGTCGGTCGTGGGCGAACGAGAGCAGCGCCAACAGCTCCTCCAGCGGCAGCTCCCCGCGGCACCCGGCGAGCAGGGCCGCGGCGGGGGCGTCGACCTCGTGCCGCCAGCGCGGCCCGTCCGCCCGCACGACCGCCGAACCGGCCTCGGCCCAGCCGCGGTCCTCCCCGGACGCGGGCACGGAGTACTGCTCCAGGACCGCGGTGGGGGTGAGGGTGAGCCGGGAGCCGAGCAGCGCCTCGTCGCTGCCGTGCTCGTGCAGCCAGTCGATCCGGTCCAGCCAGCCGGTCATCTCGTCGCCGAGGCCGGAGTGCTCGCCGGGCAGGTCCTCGACGACGACGGTCCCGTCACGGCCGTCCTTCCGCCTGCGCAGCAGCAGGAACCCGAACCCGACGCCCTCGACCCGCTCGCCCTCCATCCAGTCCAGCCAGGTCGCAGCCTGCGCCCGGGCGTGCGGCGAGGAGAGATCGAGCCCGGCGTCGCGCTGCCAGACGCCGACGTGCATCGCCGGGTCCGTGACCTCGCGCTGCAGGACCCACGCGTCGCAGCCCGGCGGGATCCAGCGTGCGACCCGGTCCGGCCAGTCCTCGCCGAGCACGTGCAGCCAGGAGCCCAGGAGCTGCGCGACGCCCCCGGGCACGAGCCTGCCCGGCAGGTCCGCCAGCAGCGCGGCCAGCGCCTCGTCGCCGGCGCGGCCGGAGTCCCGGTAGACGTAGTCCACCCGCGGCGGGCCCGGGACGAACGGGGGATTGGACACGATGGTGTCGAACTCGCGGTCGGACACCGGGTCGAGCCACGGGCCCTTGAGCAGCTCGACGTCCGTGACGTCGCTGAGCGCGAACGTCGACGCCGCTATGGCCAGCGCCCGGTCCGCCACGTCCGTGGCGATCCGCACGCTCGAGAACCGGGAGGCGTGCAGGGTCTGGACCCCACAGCCGGTGCCGAGGTCCAGCGTGCCGAGCACGGGCCGGCGGACCATCGACGCGGCCAGGGTCAGCGACGCCCCGCCGACCCCCGTGACGTGGTCCCGGTCCTGCCGCGACGCCGGGGTGTCCAGGTCCGAGAGCACGTACCAGTCCGCGTCGGCGAGCCCCCCTCCGTCCCCGCCCTCGCCGTAGGGACGCAGGTCGAGCGCGGCGCGCACGCCGTCCCCGTCCCGCGCCAGCAGGCCCTCGCCGACCAGCCCGTCCGCCCTCCCGAGCGCGCCCTCGACGTCCCGCTCCGGTTCGGTGCCGCCGAGCAGGAACAGCCGCACGAGCGTGCCGAGCTCGGCCGCGCCGCGGGTGGCGCGGTAGGGCGCCTCGGGCTCACCGCGGGTCAACGCCGAGTGGGCCTCGTCGCCGAGCAGGGCGCGTACCCCGCCGGTGGTGAAGTCCAGGTCCAGGAACCGCTCCCGGAGCCGACGGCTGGTGTCGGGGGACAGGGCGGGCTCGGGCAGACGGTGGGGCAGGCGGTCGGGCACGGCGCCCATCCTCGCGCCTCGCCCGTGCCGCGGAGCTCCCCACCCCCGGTAGAGTCCGCGCCCGTGAGCCTCACCCTGGCACAGGACCCCGCCGCGGACGCGCTGCTGGACAAGGACCCGTTGGCGCTGCTCACCGGCATGCTGCTGGATCAGCAGGTCCCGATGGAGCGCGCGTTCGCCGCCCCGGCCGAGCTCGCCCGGCGCCTCGGCACGGACCACCTCGACGCCCGCGAGATCGCCGAGCACGACCCGGACGCGCTGGTCGCGCTCTTCTCGGCCACCCCCGCCCTGCACCGCTACCCGAAGTCCATGGCCGCGCGGGTGCAGGCCCTGGCCGCGGCGATCGTCGAGCGCTACGACGGGGACGTCACCGGCATCTGGTCGGACGTCGCGGACGGCAAGGAGCTCTTCCGGCGGCTGGCCGCCCTCCCCGGGTTCGGCACGCAGAAGGCCCAGATCTTCACCGCGCTGCTGGGCAAGCAGCGCGGCGTCACCCCGGCCGGCTGGCGCGAGGCGGCGGGGAACTACGGCGAGGAGGGCGCGCGGCGCTCGGTGGCCGACGTCGTCGACCAGGCCTCGCTGGAGCAGGTGCGGGACTTCAAGCAGAAGGCCAAGGCCGCGGCGCGCGCCGCGACATGATTCGCAGCGGTTAGCATCGAGGCGTGCACAAGGTCCCCACCGCGCGTCGCGGTCTCCGCGTGATCGACCCGGACCAGGTGTGCGATGCCACCGCGGTCCTCTCCGACGCCGAGCGGGTCCAGCAGGCCGCGACCGTGCTGGACGCCCTGGGTGAGGTCAACCGGCTCAGCATCCTGCTCGCCCTGCACCACGCCGGGGACCTGTGCGTCTCGGACCTGGCGGTCGCGGTGGGGATGAGCGACAGCGCCGTCTCGCACGCGCTGCGGCTGCTGCGCGCGCACGGAATGGTCACCGCCCACCGGGAGGGCCGGCTCGTCCGGTACCGGATGGCGGACGGTCTCGCCCGGCGGCTGCTCGAAGTCGTCTCCGCGGACGCGGTCGCTCCTGTCACACTGCATGCGCACGGTCATCGGGACGAGCCCGACGCAGCGGAGTGAGACGGGCGCCGGGCCCCGGGATCGGCGCGCGATCCGGGGAACCCGGTGACAGGATGAGCGAGGAGGTGGTCCGGTGACCAACCCGCAACGGGATCCCGATCCCGTACTCATCACGGATGCTCAGCTCTCCTACGAGGAAGAGCTGGTGATCCGCAAGCGACGCTACAAGGTCATGATGGGGATGCGTATCCCCTGCATGGTCCTCGCCGCCGTCTTCTACCAGATCCCCTGGCTGGCGGTGACGCTGCTGATCATCTCGATCCCGCTCCCGTGGATCGCGGTGCTCGTCGCGAACGACCGGCTCCCGCGCAAGGCGGAGAAGCCCAACCGGCACGTGCCGGACCGCAAGGCGCTGGAGTCCCGGGAGCACCCCGTCATCGACAGCTGAGGGGTGCGTCGGAACCGACGCAGGCATCAGGGGCCCGGCCCGCCGCCCGCACGGGCGACGGCCCGGGCGGCGGTGCGGCAGCCGGCGGCCGCCGCGGACCTGCCGTCCGCGCCCCGGAGCCGGGCGGCGATCACCCCGGCGTCGAAGGCGTCGCCCGCGCCGGTGGGGTCCACGACGTCGACCGGTTCGGCCGTCACGTACTGCGGACCGTGGAAGTCCACCCAGACGGCCCCGGCCGCGCCGAGGGTCACCGCGACCGCACCCGCGCCGTCCTGCACGAGCGCCCACGCCGATCCGGGATCCCGCGAGCCGGTCAGCGCGGCCAGCTCGTCGAGGTTGGGGAGCAGCAGGTCCACCCGGTCCAGGATGCCGCGCAGCAGGGCCGGATCCTCCGCCGGCTGCGGGTCCAGCGAGGTGGTGAGGCCGGCCTCCCGCGCCGCGGTCAGCGCGAACAGCCCCGCCTCGCGGGACGAGGGGTCCGCCAGCACGTAGCCGGAGAGGTGCAGGTGCGCGGCGCCGGCGAGCAGGGCGGGATCCAGGTCCGCGGGAGCGAGCCGGCCCGCGGCGCCCCGGTCCGAGTACATCGTGCGCTCGCCGTGCCCGCCCCCGCTCGCCGGCGGGTCCAGCAGGACGAGGACGGTGCACGTCGGCAGGTCCGGGTCGACCGCCACCGCCGTCCCGACCCCGGCAGCGGCCAGCCCGGCGACGGCACCGCGGCCCGCCTCGTCGTCCCCGACGCGGGCGACGAGGGTCGGTGCCGCGCCCAGCCGGGCGAGCCAGGCGGCGGTGTTCGCGCCCGCGCCGCCGGGCGTCCGGCGGATCCGGGCGGGCACGTCCGCACCCGGTGCGGGGGGAGCGGCCGGGGCCACCAGGACGTCCACCCCGAGGTCACCGACGACGATCACGCTCATCCGGCCGGGTTCCGCGCTCCCGGCGTGAGGGCTCCCGGCGTGAGGGCTCCCGGCGTGAGGGCTCCCGGCGTGAGGGCCACCGCCACCTGCGCGGCGAGGGCCGCGTTCGCCCGGACCAGGGCGATGTTCGTGGCCAGGCTGGCCCCGCCACTGGCCGTGTGGAAGTGCTCCAGCAGCGCCGGGGTGACGTCCTTCCCGGTGATCCCGCGCTGCGCCAGCAGGGCCAGCCCCTCGGCGAGCAGCCGGTCGTGGAGGGCGAGGTCGAGCTCGTCCGCCTCGGGGACGGGCTGGGCCAGGACCAGCCCGGACCCGCCGCCGAGCGCCCGGTGCGCGGCCCAGACCGCGGCGGCCTCGCCCGGTCGGTCGACCCGCCAGGGGACGGCGTGCCCGGAGTCCCGGCGGTAGAACCCGGGGAAGGCGTCGGTGCGGTAGCCCAGCACCGGGACCGACTCGGTCTCCAGCACCTCCAGGGTCGCGCCGACGTCCAGGATCGACTTCACCCCGGAGCACACCACCAGGACCGGGGTTCGGGCGAGCCCGGCGAGGTCCGCGGAGACGTCCCAGGTGTCCCGCGCGCCCCGGTGCACGCCACCGAGGCCACCGGTCGCGAAGAGCGGCACCCCGGCCGCGGCGGCGAGGGCGGCGGTCGCGGCGACGGTCGTCGCGCCGTCCCGGCCGAGACCGACGGCGACGCCGAGATCACGCACGGAGAGCTTGTCCAGCCCGCCGGCGCACACCCGGTCCAGCTGCGCGGCGTCGAGACCGACGTACGGCACGCCGTCGAGGACCGCGACCGTGGCGGGCTCGGCCCCCTGCGCCCGGACGGTCTCCTCGAGCTCGTCGGCGGCCCTGCGGTTCTCCGGCGCGGGCAGGCCGTGGGCGAGCAGGGTGCTCTCGAGGGCGACGACGCCGCGGCCGGCGGCGAGGGCCGCGGCGACGGACGGGGAGGTGACGACACGGGACACGGCAGGGGAAGGGGCGGAGGTGATTGCCACATGGGGCATCATGGAGGACATGGCGACCCAGGTGCTGCCCGACGTCGAGACCCGTCCGCAGGGCACGGACTCCACCGGTAACGACGAGCCGACGATGTTCCACTACGTCCGCAAGAACAAGATCGCGGAGAGTGCGGTCCTGGGCAGCATGGTCGAGGCGCTGTGCGGGGAGAAGTTCCCCGTCACCAAGTCCCCGAAGCCCGGGTCCCCGGTGTGCCCGGACTGCAAGAAGATCTACGAGTCCCTGCCCAAGGGCGGCGACGGGGGCGAGTGAGCCCGGCGCCCGCCGCCCCGCGGGTCTGCCGATCTCGCGCGGATCGAACCCGCGCGGATCGGGCCCGGGCTCAGACGGGGCCGGCGAGGAACTCGTCGATCACCGGGGCGAGCTCGGTCGCCTCGGTGATGAGCGCGAGGTGCCCGCCCCGGTAGAGGTGCAGCCGCGCGTTCGGGATCCCGCGGGTCATCATCCGGGCGTTGATCACCGGGATGATCGGGTCGTCGTCCCCCGCGACGATCAGCGCCGGCTGGCGGATCATGTTCAGGAACGGCAGCGTGGTCCAGCCCGCGCCCGCGAAGAGCTGGTAGTAGTAGCCCCGGCCCGGCCCCGCGAGGCCGTCCGAGAGCAGGGCCTGCGCGGCCTTCTGCGGGTCCGTCCGCATGGTGCCGCCGTAGATCTCCCCCGCGATCGACGCGGCGTACGCGCCGTCCCGGTGGCGGCGCGGCGTCAGCATCTTGCCCAGCACGTGCGGCCGGGCGGGCACCATGAGCGAGCCGGTCCCCGTGGCGACGAGGACGAGCTTGCGCACCCAGCGGCGACCGGAGATCGCGACCTGCTGGGCGAGCCCGCCGCCCCAGGAGAACCCCAGGACGTCCACCTTGCCGTAGCCGAGCTGCTTCACCAGCCTGCCGACGAGCAGCGCGAACGTGGACATGTGGTACGGCAGCGTGGGCTCGGGCGAGCCGCCGATGCCGGGCACGTCGAAGCGGATCACCTCGAGGTTCTCCGGCAGCGCGTCGACGAAGGGCTGGAGCACCTCCAGCCGGGCGCCGATGCCGTTGAGCAGCAGCAACGGAGTGCGCCGCGGGCCGTCGACGGACGCCCGCCGGATCGACACGCGCAGGGTCCGGCCCCGTACGGTCGTCGAGAAGACATCGTCCTCGGGGGACTCGAGGGTGCGCGCTGAGCTCGTCATCGCTCCACAACATAGATCCCTGGCGCCGGATACACCGCGTGGAGACCGCGTCCACCGAGCTCGGGTGGCGCGTCTCTCAGCTCGCCGGTGTGCTCGGCGAGCCAGTCCGTGAGGTCCGGCCACCAGGATCCCGGCTCGACGTGCGCGGCCGATCGCCAGCGCTCGGCGTCCACCGGATGTCCGGCCGAGACCGCGCCGCCCACCCGGTACCCGGCGCGCACGCTGCCCAGCGCGGCGGCGTTGCCGCCGGTCGCGAGGACGAACCGGGTCTTCCCGCCGACGAGCTGGCTGGAGCGGTAGGCGGCCTGCCAGGCCGTGAACCGGTCCCCGACCCCCGCGACGGCGTAGACGTCCTGTTGCACCCGCGAGAGATCGAGGGGGGTCCCGAGCAGCCTCGTCCCGCCCGGGCGGGCCAGGGCGTTGTCCAGGGCGAGGGCGACGAGGTCGCGGTGCAGCGCGGCGGGGACGCGCATCGCGTCGGCGTTCCAGAACCGCAACGGGTCCCGGACCGGTGCCTCGCCCTGCAGGTAGCGGGCCCAGTCCGGCCACAGCAGGTCGTCCGGGGCCAGCCAGGCGAGGAGCTCGGCGAGGCGGCGGCCGTCGAGGAACCCGCGGCGGGCCGACACCGCCACCGACGCCCGGGCCGCGCGGTCCTCGACCTGCTGCCCGGCCGTGACGCCGGTGCGGGCGTGCTCGCGGTCGAGCACCGTCCCGGCGAGCACGAGGCCCGCCACCCGTTCCTGTTCCTCGAGCGCGGCGAGCCGGGCGAGCACGGCCGCGGCGAGGACGCCCCCGGTGCTGATCCCGAGCAGGACGGTGCGGTCCACCCGGCAGATCCGCTCGCAGGCTGCCATGGCGTCGAGCAGCGCCTCGGCGTGGGCGTCGAGACCCCGGTCCGCGAGCTCCGGGCCGGGGTTGCGCCAGGACAGCGCGAAGACCTGCTGGTCCGCCCGGACGAGGTGCTCGACGAGGCTGCGGCCGGGCGCGAGGTCCGCGAGGTAGAAGCGGTTGACGAACGGCGGGACGACCAGGACCGGCAGGTCCCGGACCTCCTGGTCGCGCGGGAGGTACTGGACCAGCTCGAACAGCTCGGTGCGCAGGACGACGGCCCCGGGGGTGGCGGCGACGTCCTCCCCGGGGGTCAGGGCCGCGGTGGCGGGGACGTGCGGGAGCCCACCGAGGTCCCCGGCGGCGCGGCGGACCCCGTCCAGGACGCTCCGGCCGCCCGTGCGGGCGGCCGCGCGCCAGCCCGCCGGGCTGAGCAGCGGGCTCGTGGCGGGGGCGAGCAGTTCGGCCACGGCGCGGACCGCGTGCCGGACCTGCTCGCAGTCCTCGGGATCCAGCTCCGCGTCCTCGACGAGGTCCAGCACGGTGGCGCCCGCGGCGGCGTGGGCCTGGACGAGGCGGCGGAGCACGGGGTTCGCCGTCCACGCGGGGTCCGTGTGCCGCGGGTCCCGTTCCGGCGCGACGACCGTGGACGTGCCGAGGCCGATCTTCCCGAGCTCGGTCACGAGCCCGGCGCCGCGGCGGGCCAGCGCGGCGGGCCTGGTGAGGAGGGACGTGGCGAGCCGGGCGGCCGGCCCGGCGGGGAGCAGCCGGCGCCACGGGCCGCGGGCCCCCTCGGTGAGCAGCATGTCCAGCGGGATCGCCGCGTCGTCGCTCTCACCCATCGCCGTTCTCCCCCCGAGCCGGACGCACCCGCCGGACGACGGTACGCCCGGCGGCCAGGATCTTCTCGCGCCTGCCGGCCGTCGCGGGGGCCGGGGACTCCTCGTCGATCGCGTTGTTCAGCTGTGCCCCGAGCACCACCGCGAACCCGAGCAGGAACGCCGTGAGCAGGAACGCTATCGGGGTGGCCAGCGCGCCGTAGGTGTAGCCGGTGCTGGTGACGAACGCGATGTAGTGGCGCAGCAGGCTCGTCGCGACCACGAAGACGATCATGGCGAGGACGGCGCCGGGCAGCAGCCGCCGCCAGGGGACGCCGCGGGGGAGCGCGACCTTGTACAGCGTGGTCAGGCCGAGGACGAGCAGCACGCCGAGGACCGGGTAGTAGAAGGCGTCGACCAGCGCGGCCGCGCCCGGCCGCCAGGACTCCGGGAGGACGCCCGGCAGCAGGTCCGGGCCGAGGGCGAGGACCGGCAGGCCGAACACCGCGAGGACGAGCGCCGTCAGCGAGGCGCCCAGCGAGACGAAGCGCTGCCACACCGGATGCCGGACGCCGTGCTGGTCGTGCGCGGTGACGGTCGACTCGACCAGGGCGGAGACGGCGGACGAGCCGGCCCACAGCGAGATGACGAACCCGATGGACACGACGTCCGCGCGGCCGTCGGTCAGGATGCTGGCCGCGGTCGGGGCGATGATCTGCTCCACGACCTCGGGGGCGAAGACCTGCCGGGCGGCGTCCAGGATCGTCGCGTCGACGAGCCGGACCGTCTCCGGGCCGAACCAGTCCCCGACGAAGCCGACCGAGCCGAGCAGGGCCAGCAGCAGCGGCGGCAGCGAGAGCGCCTGCCAGAACGCGGCCTTCGCGGACAGCGAGAAGATGTTGTCGTCCCACGCCTTCACGAGGGTCCGCACGGCGACCCTGCGCGCCGTCGCACCCCGGTTCGCCGTCCGCACCCCTGACCGGGTGCCCGCCCTGCTGGTCATGACGGCGTCCAGCATGGCCTACCCCACCCGCTCGCCCGGGCCCCGCCGGGTCACGACGCGCCGGGCGGATCAGCCGGGCTACCCTGATCGTGCTCCCCGGGCCGACGCCACGGCCTTTCGGAGTGGGCGCGGTCGCCCCCGCCCGCGGCGCAGGTTGCGGCCGTACAGATCTCAGGGAGACGTGTGTCAGAAGCAGCTTCGCAGGTCCAGCTGGCCCCGTCGTCGCGTCCGCTCCGCGCCTGGCAGCGCAGTGCGCTGGCCCGGTACCTGGCGGCCAAGCCGCAGGACTTCCTGACGGTCGCGACGCCCGGCGCGGGCAAGACGGCCTTCGCGCTGAGGGTCGCGAGCGAGCTGTTGGCGGACCGCACGATCGACGCCGTGACGGTCGTCACGCCGACCGAGCACCTGAAGTACCAGTGGGCCCAGTCCGCGGCGATGGCCGGGATCGCGCTGGACCCGGAGTTCCGCAACTCGGCGGGCGGGACGTCCTCGGACTACCACGGGATCGCGGTCACCTACGCCGGTGTCGCCGCGCACCCGGTCCTGCACCGGCGCCGCACCGAGAACCGCCGGATGCTGGTGATCCTGGACGAGATCCACCACGCCGGGGACGCGAAGTCCTGGGGCGAGGGCGTCGAGGAGGCCTTCGAGCCCGCCGTGCGGCGGCTGGCGCTGACCGGGACGCCGTTTCGCAGCGACGACAACCCCATCCCGTTCGTCGAGTACGTCCGGGACGCGGAGGGGGCCCTGCGCAGCCGCGCGGACCACTCCTACGGCTACGCGCAGGCGCTCGCGGACAACGTCGTGCGGCCGGTGGTGTTCCTGGCCTACTCCGGCACGTCGAGCTGGCGGACGAGCGCGGGCGAGGAGATCACCGCCCGGCTCGGTGAGCCGATGACCAAGGAACAGACCGGCATGGCCTGGCGCACCGCGCTGGACCCGGCCGGGGAGTGGATGACCGCGGTGCTGGCCGCCGCGGACCGCCGGCTGGACTCGCACCGCCGGGGCGGGATGGACGACGCGGGCGGGCTCGTCATCGCGACGGACCAGACCACGGCCCGGGCCTACGCCGCGATCCTGCACAAGGTCACCGGGACCATGCCGTCGCTGGTGCTCTCCGACGAGGCGGGCTCCTCGGACCGGATCGCCGCGTTCGCCGAGTCCCGGGACCGGTGGATGGTGGCCGTGCGGATGGTGTCCGAAGGGGTCGACGTGCCGCGGCTGGCCGTCGGCGTCTACGCCACCAGCGCGTCGACACCGCTGTACTTCGCCCAGGCCATCGGGCGGTTCGTGCGGTCCCGGAGGCCGGGGGAGACGGCGTCGGTGTTCCTGCCGAGCGTGCCGGTGCTCCTCGGCCTGGCGAGTGAGCTGGAGGCCCAGCGGGACCACGTCCTGGGCAAGCCGCACCGGGTCGAGGAGGTCTGGAACGACGAGGAGCTCAACCAGGCCAACCGGCAGCAGGACGAGCCGGGGGAGGACGAGAAGTCCTTCACCGCCCTGCACGCGGACGCCGAGCTGGACCAGCTGATCTACGACGGGGCCTCGTTCAGCGCGGACGAGGAGGACTTCCTGGGCCTGCCCGGGCTGCTCGCGCCGGAGCAGGTGCGCACGCTGCTGAGCAAGCGCCAGCAGGAGTGGGTGGACAAGGGCTCACCCCGCACCGGCGCCGGTGCCCGGGCGACCCCCGCCCCGCCGCCCCCGGCTCCGGACAAGCGCGGGATGACGGTCCGGGAGCAGATCAACGCCCTGCGCAAGGAGCTCAACAC
Organism: Pseudonocardia sp.; assembly: GCA_025869365.1. GTDB lineage: Bacteria > Actinomycetota > Actinomycetes > Mycobacteriales > Pseudonocardiaceae > Pseudonocardia. The sequence goes on along the minus strand of JAOZVV010000121.1, from coordinate 282 downwards.
GCTCGTCGCGCTGCACAACCACCGCTCGGGCAAGCCGCACGGGGTGATCCACAGCGAGCTGCGGAAGTCCTGCGGGGGACCGCCCACGGCGATGGCGAACATCGAGCAGCTCGAGGAGCGGATCGCCACGCTGCGCTCCTGGCGCTGACCACCCCGCCCTCCCGCGCGGAGGCAGGCCGCGGGACGGGTCGACGCGCGCCGTCCGGCCCCACGCGCAGCGTCGACCGGCCGCGTGGCGCCGGACGCCGCGCGCGAGCGGGGTCCCCGCGCTCCGCACGGACG